>NZ_LGYX01000001.1:0-467124 GCF_001264395.1 Pantoea sp. CFSAN033090
CCTTCTCCCACCACCATCTCGTATGTTGCACACCATCCCCAAAATAATACCTAAGCTTCCTGTTCTGCGGGGAGAGGGATGAGAACCTTCGATTAAGGTTCGGGTCGAGCATCGCGAGACAACGCGCTTCAGCGCGGCCCGCAGGGTGAGGCGCAACGCGCCGAATAATCCTTCTCCCACCACCATCTCGTATGTTGCACTCAATCCCAGACCAATACCTAAGCTTCCTGTTCGCCCCCACACTCCTGCCCGCTTTCACACAATCTCAGCCTGTTCCGCCATGACTTTTACAGCAAAAATCGCTACCATCTCCGCCTGACATTTCTGAACAACGGTCGATCTCATGAAATTTGTTTCATTTAACATCAATGGGTTGCGTGCCCGCCCGCATCAGCTTCAGGCACTTGTCGAACAGCATCAGCCCGATGTTATCGGTCTGCAGGAAACCAAGGTCCATGACGACATGTTCCCGCTGGAAGAGGTGTCAAAGCTCGGCTATCACGTCTTCTATCATGGACAGAAAGGTCACTACGGTGTTGCCCTGTTAACCAAAGCTGAGCCAGTGTCAGTGAGCCGGGGTTTCCCGGGTGATGACGAAGAATCCCAGCGCCGCCTGATCATCGCGGAACTTCCCAGCCCGATTGGCGATATCACGGTAATTAACGGCTATTTTCCGCAGGGCGAAAGCCGCGACCATCCCACCAAGTTTCCGGCTAAAGAGAAATTCTATCGGGATCTGCAACGTCTGCTGACCGAAGATCTGCCTGCTGATAAGCCGGTTCTGATTATGGGCGACATGAATATCAGCAGCACCGATCGGGATATTGGTATTGGTGAAGAGAGCCGCAAGCGCTGGCTGCGCACCGGCAAATGCTCCTTCCTGCCGGAAGAACGCGAGTGGATGGACCGCCTGCTGGGCTGGGGGCTGGTTGATACCTGGCGTGAGCACAATCCGGAGGTGGCGGATCGCTTTTCCTGGTTCGATTACCGTTCGAAAGGGTTTGATGATAATCGCGGGTTACGCATCGATCTGGTGCTGGCGAGCAAAACCCTGGCGTCGCACTGCGTTGAGACCGGCATTGATTATGAGATCCGGGGCATGGAAAAACCGTCTGACCACGCGCCCATCTGGTCAACCTTCCGCTTTTAACTGACGGTCGCGTGGCAGAGCGCCACGCGACGGCTATTTCACTATTTTCCAGATCAGGTTATTAGTGCCGATGGAGTGTTCATCACGGGCACATTGCAGCAACACCCCCTCTGATTTCACCACCGCGCCTTCCGTGTAGTTACGGTTCTCAAAGATACAGCAGCGGAGACAGTCTGGCTGACGTCTCTCTGCCTGTGTCCATGCCTCGGGTGGCATATCCACCACGACATCGGTGTTACCACCGTTGCTGCCCTGCTGTGGCATCGACTGATAACGACTGTTGGCCTGCGCCAAGCTGGTTGCCAGCGACAGGGCCACGACCAGTAATACTGAATAACGCCTCATTCCGTCTCCTTCACTTTACGCCTGGTTTTGCGCACCGGACGTTTCTGTCCGGTGGACAGTAATCCCCGAAATGCATGCGCCGCAGGCTGCTGTCGCGCCTGCTGGATCAGACCGGTTAAGGTCTGCACCAGCGGCTGCATGAATTCATCATAGCGGCAGGCCTTTTCGCTGATACGCGTCAGTGTCGATTCCCACTGCGCCGTCATATCCGGGCGTGCTGCCAGATCGGGCAGGGAGTGAATCAGGGCGCGTCCGGCATCCGTAGAATTGATATAGCGGCCCTTCTTCACCAGGAAGCCACGACGAAACAGTAATTCGATAATGCCGGCGCGTGTGGCTTCCGTTCCTAAACCATCGGTCGCACGCAGTACTTTCTTTAATTCTTTATCCTGAACGAAACGGGCAATGCCGGTCATTGCAGAAAGAATGGTGGCATCGGTAAACGGGCGTGGCGGCTGGGTTTGCTTCGCCAGCACCTCTCCGCGCTCACACAGCAGCTCATCCCCTTTCGCTACCACCGGCAACGGCATGCCGTCGTTCTCTTCATCACGCTCTTTGTTGCCCAGCAGCGCACGCCAGCCCGCTTCCGCCAGGAAGCGCGCTTTCGCCACGAATTTTCCGCCAGCAATATCGAGATCGATGACACATTTGCGGAATACCGCATCCGGGCAGAACTGCATCAGATACTGGCGCGCCACCAGTTCATAGATATGCTGCTCGTTTTCACTGAGTTTCACCGCGCTGGCACGGGCCGTTGGAATAATGGCGTGGTGGGCATCCACTTTTTTATCATCCCAGCAGCGATTTCTGCGATCGGCATCGAAATCTGCCGGTGGGGTCAGCTGTGACTGATGCGCCTGTATCGCCTTTAACACCGCATGACGACCGGCAAAATGCTCTTCAGGCAGATAGCGGCTGTCCGAACGGGGATAGGTAATCAGTTTGTGGGTTTCGTAAAGCCGCTGGCAGGTATCCAGCACCGTCTGCGCACTCAGCCCGTAACGTTTAGCGGCCTCGATCTGCAGGCTGGATAAGGAAAAGGGCAGCGGCGCCACCTCATTTTCGCGCTTATCGCTGTAAGCAGTGACGATCGCTGGCTGGCCCGTAATACGCGCCACCACATGCTCCGCCAGGGCGCGTTTGAGCAGGCGGCCCTCTTCATCCTGCCACGGTTCACAGGCTTCACTGGGGATCCAGCTGGCGATAAATCGGGCGCCGTCAGGCGTGAGGATGTGCGCTTTAACTTCGAAGTAATCTTTCGGCACGAAGTTCTCGATCTCTTCATCGCGCCGGACCACCAGCCCAAGCACCGGCGTCTGCACCCGGCCCACCGACAGTACGCCATCATAGCCTGCATTGCGTCCCAGCAGCGTCCAGGCGCGGGTCATGTTAATGCCATAGAGCCAGTCCGCCCGGGCGCGGGCCAGCGCCGAGACGCACAACGGAATAAACTCGCGATTTTCACGCAGGCGGTTCACTGCCCGATCCACCGCCTGAGGATTGAGGTCGTTAATCAGACAGCGCTGCACCTTGCTGCGTTTTTCAGCCGGCAGGTTCAGGTAGTCGAGCACCTCATCCACCAGCAACTGCCCTTCCCGATCCGGGTCACCGGCGTGCACCACTTCATTCGCCTGCGCCAGCAAGCCCTCAACCACTTTCAGCTGCTTAGCGACCGAGGGACGCGGCTTTAGCTGCCATTTTTCCGGAATGATGGGTAAATCCGCCAGCGACCAGCGCGCATAACGGCTGTCATAACTGTCGGGTTGCGCCTGCTCCAGAAGATGGCCTACGCACCAGGTGACGATCTGATCGTTGCCGCAGGCAATGAATCCATCACCGCGTCGATGCGGTTTCGGCAGCACATCTGCGATAGCACGCCCCAGGCTCGGTTTTTCCGCAATAAACAAACGCATTGAATCAGGTAATCCTTAACATCAGGGGAACGCAGTGATAACCGGTTGTCCGCTGTCGGTTTGAATACTGAGGCTATGTTAGCCTGGCAGGCCCGCTGGCGTAAGTGTGATGCGCGGCGTTAGCGAGCGTTCGCACAGGAACCGTGCAAAAAGCAGGGCTGAAATGCACCCTGCCGGAACCGGACAAGCATTGTAGTCAGAAGTAACGGACGAAAGGCGCCGTGTCAGGTGGGAGCACCGTAGTGCTGGATTTCAGTTGCGGGGTGCCCAGATAGAGAAAGCCGACGATGGCATCCTGTTCGCGGCAGCCAAACCCCTGGCGTACCTGCTCGTCATCGGTCCAGGGACCACTGCGCCAGATACCGTTGTAACCCTGAGCGACGGCCGCCATCTGCATGGCCATCACTGCACAGCTTGCCGAGGCGATCTGCTCCCAGCGCGGCACTTTGTGGTGCGCTTCACAATGTGCCACCACCGTAATGATCATCGGTGCGCGAAACGGTGACTGGCTCGCTTTGTTAATCGCTTTTTCATCCAGCTGTTTATCGCGTGCTGCCTGCTCCAGCAGCTGGCTCAGCCGGTCGCGACCCTCATTTTCCACAATGATAAAGCGCCAGGGTTGCAGCGTGCCGTGATCCGGGGCGCGCATGCCAGCCCGCAGGATATTTTCCAGTGCGTCACCCGCAGGTGCCGGCTCAGTCAGGCGTGAGGCCGAACGTCGGTTGACCATTAACTCCAGTGCGTCCATGTTTCTCTCCCGATCTCTGTAATGTTGCAGTTATCCTGGCACAGGCAGATTTTTTGTAACAGTGCGCAGTGATTTCCTGCTGACTTTTAACACGCCGCTCTTTAGGATGAGCTCGTCGGGGAAGTCTGGTCCGCGCGGCGGCCACTTCCTGCTACATATTTATGGAGAGTCTGATGCGCACATTGTGGCGAATAATTGCAGGTCTGTTCCGCTGGAGCTGGCGGGTACTGAATTTTATCAGGGAATTTATTCTGAATATTTTCCTGATTTTGTTGATTGTGGTGGGTGTAGGGATCTGGCTGCAGGTCAGCGGGTCGGGCGGCAGTTCAGCGCCGATTCAGCAAGGCGCACTGAAAGTGGATCTCAGCGGCGTGCTGGTGGATAAACCGTCGGTAAGCAATCGTCTGAGCAAAATTGGCCGCCAGCTGCTGGGTGCCAGCAGTGACCGTTTACAGGAAAATTCGCTGTTTGATGTGGTCGACGCTATTCGTCAGGCAAAAGATGACAGCAACATTAAAGGCATGGTGCTCGATTTACGCGAATTTGCCGGTGGCGATCAGCCTTCACTGCAATATGTGGGTAAAGCGCTGCGCGAATTCCGCGACAGCGGCAAGCCGATTTATGCACTCGGCGACAGCTACAGCCAGGCGCAGTATTACCTTGCCAGCTACGCCACCAAAATCTATCTGTCGCCACAGGGCACCGTAGATCTGCATGGTTTCGCCACCAACGGACTCTATTACAAAACCTTGCTGGAGAAGCTGAAAGTCACCTCACACGTCTTCCGTGTCGGGACTTACAAATCAGCGGTTGAGCCGTTCCTGCGTGACGACATGTCCCCTGCCGCACGGGATGCAGACAGCCGCTGGGTCGGTCAGCTGTGGCAGAACTACCTGAACACCGTGGCAGCGAATCGCCAGATTACGCCGGAGCAACTCTTCCCCGGTGCTGCTGCGATTATTGCCGGATTAAACGCCGTTAAAGGCGATACCGCGCAATATGCGCTGGATAACAAGCTGGTCGATGCCCTGGGTTCACGTGCGGCAGCCGATCAGGAGCTGGTAAAAACCTTTGGTCTGGATAAGCAGAGCAACGATTACCGTAGCGTCAGCATCTATGACTACAGCGTGAAAACCACCTCCACGCAGCAGGATGGCAACATCGCGGTAGTCATGGCCAGCGGTGCCATCATGGATGGTGAAGAGACGCCGGGCAACGTCGGTGGCGACACGACGGCGGCGCAGATCCGCGATGCGCGTCTCGATCCGAAAATCAAAGCGATTATTCTGCGGGTGAACAGCCCGGGTGGCAGCGTCACCGCCTCGGAAGCGATTCGTGAAGAGCTGGCGGCAGCGCAGGCGGCCGGTAAGCCGATTGTGGTCTCGATGGGAGGCATGGCGGCGTCTGGCGGTTACTGGATCTCAACCCCTGCCAGCTACATTGTGGCGAACCCCAGCACGCTGACTGGCTCGATTGGCATCTTCGGCGTGATCAATACGCTGGAGAACAGCCTGGACAGTATTGGCGTGCACACCGACGGTGTTGCGACCTCACCGCTGGCGGATATCTCAACCACCAAAGCGCTGCCAACAGAAGTTCAGCAGCTGATGCAGCTGACCATCGAAAATGGCTACCGCAACTTTGTCGGTCTGGTGGCGAAGTCACGTCATAAAACGCCAGAGCAGATTGATGCCATTGCACAGGGCCACGTCTGGACCGGCAGCGATGCGAAAGCCAATGGTCTGGTTGATGCACTGGGTGACTTCGATGATGCCGTGAAGAAGGCGGGCGAGCTGGCGAAAGTCAGTAATCCGCAGCTGAGCTGGTATCAGGATGACCCGAGCTTCCTGGATATGATGCTGAGCCAGATGAACGCGTCGGTGCAGGCTGTCCTGCCTGATACACTGAAAGCCTGGCTGCCAGCACCGATGCTGGATGTGATGAGTGCTATGAAAGCCCAGCCTGGCCTGTTCGACAAGCAGAACGATCCTCAGAACCGTTATGCATTCTGCCTGAACTGCGGCGAAGTGCGATAAACCTCGCAGCCCGGCCGCTGGTCGGGCTGCTTTTCCCCGCTATTCCCCTTATACTGCGCGTTTTATGGCGAGTCTGAGTTCTCTAATGCAAAAGAAAAACATCTACGTAGCCTACACTGGCGGGACGATCGGTATGCAGCGTTCGGCGCAGGGTTATATTCCCGTCTCCGGACACCTGCAGCAACAGCTGGCTAACATGCCGGAGTTCCACCGCCCTGAGATGCCTGATTTCACCATTCATGAGTATCAGCCGCTGATCGACTCTTCCGACATGACCCCGCAGGACTGGCAGTCTATCGCAGAAGATATCCGTCAGAACTACGATCGCTATGATGGTTTTGTGATCCTGCATGGCACCGACACCATGGCATTTACCGCCTCAGCACTCTCCTTTATGCTGGAAAATCTGGCCAAGCCGGTTATCGTCACGGGCTCGCAGATTCCGTTAGCGGAATTACGTTCAGATGGTCAGCAGAATCTCTTAAATTCGCTCTATGTGGCGGCCAACTATCCGATCAGCGAAGTGTCGCTGTTTTTCAATAACACGCTCTATCGCGGTAACCGGACCACCAAGGCACATGCAGACGGCTTCAACGCCTTTGCTTCGCCCAACCTCTCTGCGCTGCTGGAAGCGGGCATTCATATTCGTCGCCTCAATACACCGCCAGCCCCAGCCGGTCAGGGCGAACTGAAGGTTCACACCATTACGCCTCAGCCCATTGGCGTGGTCACCATCTATCCCGGCATTTCAGCCGACGTTGTACGTAACTTTCTGCGTCAGCCAGTCAAAGCATTGATCCTGCGCTCCTATGGTGTGGGTAATGCACCGCAGAACAAGGAATTTCTGTCAGAATTGCAGCAGGCCAGCGAGCGTGGCATCGTGGTGGTAAATCTCACCCAGTGTATTTCCGGCAAAGTGAATATGGGCGGATACGCTACCGGCAATGCGCTGGAACATGCTGGTGTCATCAGCGGATTTGACCTCACCGTGGAAGCGGCGCTGACAAAGCTACACTTTTTACTCAGCCAGGATCTTTCGGCCGATCAAATCCGAGCCAGAATGCAGCAGAATTTGCGCGGCGAACTGACTGAAGACTGAAACGGAGCGATATGTAATGAAGCGGGCACTCATCATTATTGATATTCAGAACGATTTTTGCCCCGGCGGCCCGATGGCAGTCCATGAGGGCGACCATACGGTCGAGGTGGCGAATCGTTATGCGCGACTGTTCCGTGAAAACGGCGAATGCGTACTGGCGCTGCAGGACTGGCATCCGACCGATCACGGCAGCTTTGCCTCGGTTTCCGGCGAGCCGGTCTACACGCTGGGCGAGTTAAATGGTCTGGCCCAGATCTGGTGGCCCGATCACGGCATTCAGGGCTCGACTGGCGCTGATTTTCATCCGGGTCTGGATCGCTCACTGTTCGATGCGACGTTCCATAAGGGCCAGGATCAGGATGTCGACAGCTATAGCGCCTTTTTTGACAATGGCCATCGCCGTAAGACCGAGCTGGACAGCTGGCTGCGTGAGCGTGGGATCACCCATCTGGTGATGCTGGGGCTGGCGACGGATTACTGCGTCAAATATAGCGTGCTGGATGCGCTGGAGCTGGGTTATCACGTTGAGGTGGTTAAAGAGGGCTGCCGGGGCGTCAATCTGAATCCCGAGGACAGCGAAATTGCCTTTGCCCAGATGACCGCTCAGGGCGCGATTCTGATTTAAAATGGAGCTGGCATGACGCCAGCTTTTTTTTTAATGCAGATGGATGCGGGTCACGTCAGGGTCAATTCCAAACTCTTCTTTGAGCTCTTTTTTCGACTTCATCACCATTTCGCCACCTTTGCCGATGGTCATGTGCTGCGGCGCGTCGTTGTGCCGCGCCTGCCACATCATGACCAGCTGCAGGCAATTGTCGCGCTGCTCCTGGGTCAGTGCCACGCCATCCGGCCATTTACCAATCTCAACCGCCGTGGCAAGACGCTGATAGACTTCAGGCGTCATCGATGCAAGCATTGCTTCAAGCTGTTCCTTCATCGCCATTACCCTTTGGTCTGTTCGCCCTGCTCGTCGGTGAAATTCAGCGAGGCGGAGTTAACACAATAGCGTTCGCCGGTCGGCTGCGGGCCGTCAGGGAAGACATGTCCCAGGTGCGCATCGCAGCTGCCACAGCGGATCTCAATACGCTGCATACCGTGTGAATCATCTTCAATATAGCGAATCGCATCATCACTGACCGGCTGGTAGAAACTGGGCCAGCCACAGCCCGAGTCATACTTCGTCTCAGAGAGAAAAAGTGGCGCCTCACAGATCAGACAGTGGTAGATCCCTTCCTGCTTGTTGTGCAGCAGTGCGCCGCTGTAAGGCGGTTCCGTTCCGCGTTGCTGAGTGACGTAGCGTTGCATTTCGGTCAACTGTGCAATTTTTGCTTCGGGTGCGGTGTCTTTAGCCATTTTAGGATTCCGGGCAGTGCCATTCTGAAAAATTCGACTATTATTCTAACAAATGATCAACATAACCCGGGTCTTTTTTTGTGCTCACCCTTTCAGCCTGCTCTCTGCTAAGCGGATTTGTGACATCGATCACCTTTTATCCGGAGCATCCCTATATATTCGGCGATTGATTCAACGAAGCGCGATATCATTGGCGGCGCGCAAGCGGTTGCGCATCGAATAATTCCTTTCAGGCGAATTGATTTGTCGCAACAATTGACACGATTCCGCTTGACGCCTGGTAAGGTTTTTGTAATTTTACAGGCAACCTTTTATTCACTAACCAATAGCTGGTGGAATATATGACTATCAAAGTAGGTATCAACGGTTTCGGCCGTATCGGTCGCATCGTTTTCCGTGCTGCTCAAAAGCGTTCTGACATCGAAATCGTTGCTATCAACGACCTGCTGGACGCGGATTACATGGCGTACATGCTGAAGTATGACTCTACTCACGGTCGTTTCGACGGCACCGTAGAAGTTCAGGATGGCGCACTGGTGGTTAACGGTAAAAAAATCCGTGTTACCGCTGAACGTGATCCGGCCAACCTGAAGTGGGATGAAGTGGGCGTTGACGTTGTTGCTGAAGCAACCGGTATCTTCCTGACCGACGAAACCGCGCGTAAACACATCACCGCAGGTGCTAAGAAAGTCGTTCTGACCGGTCCATCTAAAGATGACACCCCAATGTTTGTTCGTGGTGCAAACTTCGACAAATATGATGGCCAGGATATCGTGTCTAACGCATCCTGTACCACTAACTGCCTGGCACCGCTGGCAAAAGTGATCAACGACAAGTTTGGCATCGTTGAAGGTCTGATGACGACCGTTCACGCCACCACTGCTACCCAGAAAACCGTTGATGGCCCGTCTCATAAAGACTGGCGCGGCGGCCGCGGCGCATCGCAGAACATCATTCCTTCATCAACTGGCGCAGCTAAAGCCGTTGGTAAAGTTCTGCCAGAGCTGAACGGCAAACTGACCGGTATGGCATTCCGCGTACCAACCCCTAACGTTTCCGTTGTTGACCTGACCGTGCGTCTGGAAAAAGCGGCTTCTTACAAAGAAATCTGTGCTGCAATTAAAGCGGCTGCAGAAGGTGAGATGAAAGACGTTCTGGGCTACGTTGAAGATGACGTGGTTTCTACCGACTTCAACGGCGAAATCCTGACTTCAGTGTTTGACGCTAAAGCCGGTATCGCGCTGAACGACAACTTTGTGAAACTGGTTTCCTGGTACGACAACGAAACTGGCTACTCAAACAAAGTTCTCGACCTGATTGCACTGGTTTCTGCTAAATAAGGCAGTCAGACATCATTGAGAATAAGGGCGACTTCGGTCGCCCTTTTTTTGATCCGCACAGGAAGGAATCGAACATGCAAGATAAACTGTTTTCTCTGCCGGTGGTCACGCAGATCTCCCCTTACCTCACCCAGCGCCAGATAGGTGAACTCCCCGCCATTGTTGTGAGTCACCCTAAAGTGCGGGCAGCCATTACGCTTCAGGGCGCGCACCTGATCGCCTGGCAACCCAGCGGCGAAAAGCCGGTACTCTGGCTGAGTGATAAGAGTCTCTTTGCACCGGGTAAGGCGATTCGTGGCGGCGTTCCGATCTGCTGGCCGTGGTTCGGCCCGGCGGGCGAACCGGCACACGGCTTTGCGCGGGTTCAGCCGTGGAAACTCACGGCGCATGATGAAAATGAAGATGGCGTCATGCTGACGCTGGTGCTGGAGAGCAACCCTCAGACGCTGAAGCTCTGGCCGCATGAATTCACCCTGATTGCCCGCTTCCGCCTGGGCCAGCATTGTGAGATTGAGCTGGAAGCCTATGGAGACTTTGAAGCGACGGCGGCTCTGCACAGCTACTTTACCGTCAGCGACATCAACGGTGTGGAAGTCTCGGGTCTGGGCAATAGCTATATCGACAAAGTCAATAACGGCGAGGTGGCCAGCAGCGACGGCAAACAGCGTTATCCTGGACGCATCGACCGTATCTTTACCGCAGCAGAGGATTGCTCAGTAATTAATGATACTGCGGGCGAGCGGCAGATCGAGGTGTACCACCATCATCATAGTGACGTTGTCACGTGGAATCCGGGTGTGGAACTCTCCTGCAGCATGACGGATATGGCGAATGAGGGCTATAAGACCATGGTCTGTGTGGAGACGGCGCGTATCAGCAAACCGTTACGCAGCGCGGGAGAAAAACCGGCACGGCTGGCCACGACGTTCCGCCTCAAAAAGAGAGCCGCAGCCAGCGATAACGTTAACGGCTAAACAATATCCAGCGGCAACTTATGCTGTGGCGCTGGCCAGGCGCGATCGATGAGCTGCAAATCCTCATCGGTCAGTTCCACCTCCAGCGCCGCCGCATTTTCCTGAACGTGGGCCACGGAACTGGCTTTAGGAATGGCAATCACCCCTGGCTGACGAATCACCCAGGCCAGCAGTAATTGCGCCACGCTGATGCCCTTCTGCTGTGCAATCTGAGTCAGCTGAGGATCGGTAAAGAGTGAGTCACGTAGCCGTCCGGCCTGGGCCAGCGGACAGTAGGCCATGACCGGTACGCCACGCTGCTGACATGCCGGCAGCAGATCAAATTCAATGCCGCGTGAAGCCAGATGATAGAGCACCTGATTGGTCGCGCAGGCCTCGCCCTTCTCTTCATCCCACAGTTCGGCCATATCATCGGTGTCAAAATTCGATACGCCCCAGTGACGAATTTTGCCCTGCTGCTGCAGGCGTTCCATGGCGCGCAGTGTCTCTTCCAGCGGAATATTGCCGCGCCAGTGCAACAGGTAGAGATCGAGATAATCGGTTTGCAGACGTTGCAGGCTGCGCTCACAGGCTGCAATGGCATCCACTTCGCCCGCATTCCACGGATAAACTTTGGAGACCAGCAGCGCCCGGTCGCGACGGCCCAGCAGTGCCTGCCCGACCACCTCTTCGGCTCCGCCATCTGCATACATTTCGGCGGTATCGATAAGCTTCAAGCCGCACTCAAGACCCGCCTGCAATGCAGCGACTTCATCAGCACGCTGCGCCGGGTTTTCACCCATATACCAGGTGCCCTGACCGATCACCGGCAGATCGCCAAAACCGGCAAAGTTAATCGTGTTACGCATTCTGCTCTCCCGCCCCATTCTGAGGCCCTGTAAAAGAACAGAGGGCAATAAATGCCCTCTTTTGGTGCGTTATCAGAAGGTATAGCTGACACCCGTCCAGATTAACGCCTGCCCGCTTTTATCAATCATCGGGCTGTCTTTGATTTCGCTGTCGAAACGGATATAACGCCCCATAACGCTGGCATTCCACTGCGGCGCAATCTGATAGCTGGCGCTCAGTTCCACATAAGGTGACCAGCTGTCATCCGGGTTGTAACGGCTGATGCCGGTACGGGCGCTTTCATGCCCGGATACCCCATAGTAATAACGGTTTTGATTGGCGCTGTTCCACGTGGCCCCGATGCCCGGCGTCAGGCTGAAGTCACCCATCTGGAAGCGATAGAGGTATGTCAGGTCCCAGATCATCCCGTTGCTGTTATTGAGCACATCACCCAGTAATGAGGTACGGACAATCCCCCAGTCAGCGGTGTGACGATAGGTTGCGCCACCCATCAGCGTCATGCGGCGTTTATCCAGCCCTTTCATGTCGCCCAGGTCGTTGTCGCTGGGTTTGTACTCCTGCGGTGAACCCAGCAGCGTCAGTGACAGCTGGTTCTGAGGATCTTTCCACAGGTAGTAGCCGCCCTGCAGGCTGCGGAACCAGAAGTCTTCACCCTCGTAATTGATAACCGGAAGCGGGATATACCGGTCCTGGCCGCCGCGATAAGGTGAATCGGCATAGATGACCGATGCGCCAATGGAAAGCGGTGCGGCATTCGCGTGCGTGGCCAGTAAATAACAGGGCAGAAGTGCAACAAGCGTCTTAAATTTGAATTGGTTCACAATTTATTCATTCCATAAATATAACAATCAAACAGGAAGTCTAACGTTTTTTCACGGCTGGATTAACTTATATCGAAATCCTTTAAGTGACTGATCGATGAAAGTGGCATTAAAGGTTAAAAACACGTTAAGTTAAAGCATCACCCATAAGAACGCATCTCACAACAGACCCGCTGTACAGTTGATCTTCCCCTCATTAACCCAAACCCGTGGAGGAAATTTCCTAGAAGCCATCTACAGTTAGAAGTAACAGCAGACATTTTGTACGAGCAGAGTAACCATAAAAGTTGTGTATCCCGATAAGAAAGATCAGGTTGGCATAAGGGTTGCTGTACTCAACAGAGAATATCTTCCGGGAGCTGCTATAAGCCTCTAATTACGCTCCTTACCTGTGCTAAAAACGAAAGGACGGGCATCGCTATGAATATATTCGATCACTATCGTCAGCGTTATGAAGCTGCCAAGGACGAAGAGTTCACACTGCAGGAATTTCTTGCTATCTGTAAGCAGGATCGCAGTGCATACGCCAACGCTGCAGAGCGACTGTTAATGGCTATCGGAGAGCCAGTAATGGTCGATACTGCTCAGGAGCCACGCCTTTCCAGAATATTCTCCAATCGTGTGATGGGACGCTATCCGGCGTTCGAGGAGTTTTACGGCATGGAGGAAGCGATTGAACAGATCGTCTCCTACCTGAAACATGCCGCTCAGGGACTGGAAGAGAAGAAACAGATCCTCTATTTACTGGGACCGGTAGGTGGCGGTAAATCCTCACTGGCGGAACGGCTTAAGTCGCTGATGCAGCGGGTACCCATCTATGTACTGAGCGCCGACGGGGAACGCAGCCCGGTTAATGACCACCCTCTCTGCCTGTTTAATCCGCAGGAAGATGCGCATATTCTCGAAAAAGAGTATGGCGTGCCGCGCCGTTATCTCGGCACGATTATGTCGCCGTGGGCCGCTAAGCGACTTCACGACTTCGGCGGCGATATCTCGCGCTTCAAAGTGGTGAAAGTCTGGCCGTCAATCCTGGAACAGCTGGCGATTGCCAAAACTGAACCGGGTGATGAGAACAACCAGGATATCTCCGCGCTGGTCGGTAAAGTGGATATCCGTAAACTGGAAAACCACGCGCAAAACGATCCTGATGCTTACGGTTACTCCGGCGCACTCTGCCGTGCCAACCAGGGCATCATGGAATTCGTTGAGATGTTCAAAGCGCCTATCAAGGTGCTGCACCCGTTACTGACGGCGACGCAGGAAGGGAACTACAATGGCACCGAGGGGATTTCGGCGCTGCCGTTTAACGGCATTATTCTGGCGCACTCCAACGAATCAGAGTGGGTGACGTTCCGTAATAACAAGAATAATGAGGCGTTCCTTGACCGTGTCTATATCGTCAAGGTGCCCTACTGCCTGCGGGTCTCTGAAGAGATCAAAATCTACGACAAGTTACTTAATCACAGTGAGCTGGCGACCTCGCCCTGTGCACCGGGTACGCTGGAAACGCTGGCACGCTTCTCTATCCTGTCACGTCTCAAGGATCCGGATAACTCCAGCATCTATTCCAAAATGCGGGTCTACGATGGTGAAAGCCTGAAAGATACCGACCCTAAGGCGAAGTCCTGGCAGGAGTATCATGATTACGCCGGTGTGGATGAGGGGATGAACGGCCTTTCAACCCGCTTTGCCTTTAAGATTCTGTCGCGGGTATTTAACTTTGACCACGCCGAAGTGGCGGCCAACCCGGTGCACCTGTTCTATGTACTGGAGCAGCAGATTGAGCGCGAACAGTTCCCACAGGATCAGGCCGAGAAATACCTTGAGCACCTCAAAGGCTATCTGATCCCCAAATATGCTGAGTTTATCGGCAAAGAGATTCAGACCGCCTATCTGGAATCTTACTCTGAATATGGTCAGAACATCTTTGACCGCTATGTGACCTATGCCGACTTCTGGATTCAGGATCAGGAGTATCGCGATCCCGATACCGGACAGCTGTTTGATCGTGAATCGCTCAACGCGGAACTGGAGAAAATCGAGAAGCCCGCTGGCATCAGTAACCCGAAAGATTTCCGTAATGAGATCGTCAACTTCGTGCTGCGCGCCAGGGCACACAATAACGGTCGCAACCCGAACTGGACCAGTTACGAGAAATTACGCACCGTGATCGAGAAGAAAATGTTCTCGAATACGGAAGAGTTGCTGCCGGTGATCTCGTTTAATACCAAGACCTCTACCGATGAGCAGAAAAAACATGATGATTTTGTCGATCGCATGATGGAAAAAGGCTATACCCGCAAACAGGTTCGCCTGCTGTGTGAATGGTATTTGCGTGTGCGTAAATCGTCCTGATAAGAGTCTGTAAGCTTGCCGGTAAGTGATACCGGTCTGACAAGGTCGGGTTCGCCCGGCCTGCTTACAATGTAGTTTGGGGGAATACCATGGCCTATTTCATCGATCGCCGACTCAACGGCAAAAACAAGAGCGCGGTAAACCGCCAGCGCTTCTTGCGCCGTTATAAGTCGCAAATTAAGCAGTCGATCTCCGAGGCCATCAATAAACGCTCGGTGACCGATGTAAGCAGCGGTGAGTCTGTCTCTATCCCGATTGACGACATCAATGAGCCAATTTTCCATCAGGGACGCGGCGGCAACCGCCATCGGGTCCATCCGGGCAACGACCATTTTGTGCAGAATGACCGGGTCGAGCGACCGCAGGGTGGTGGCGGCAGCGGCAGTGGCCAGGGCAATGCCAGTCAGGATGGTGAAGGTCAGGATGAGTTTGTCTTTCAGATATCGAAAGATGAGTATCTGGACCTGCTGTTTGAAGATCTCGCCCTGCCTAACCTGCGCCGGAACCAGCATCGCCAGTTGAATGAGTATAAGACCCACCGTGCCGGCTTCACCTCCAACGGTGTGCCTGCCAATATCAGCGTCGTACGTTCGCTGCAGAACTCGCTGGCGCGTCGTACGGCGATGACCGCGGGTAAACGCCGGATGCTGCACGAACTGGAAGAAACGCTGCTGGAGATTGAGAACTCTGAACCGGCTCAGCTTCTGGAGGAGGAGCGGCTGCGCAAAGAGATCGCCGAGTTGCGGGCGCGTATCGAACGGGTGCCTTTTATCGACACCTTCGACCTGCGCTACAAAAACTTTGAGAAACGACCGGAGCCTTCCAGCCAGGCGGTGATGTTCTGTCTGATGGATGTATCCGGATCCATGGATCAGGCCACCAAGGATATGGCGAAACGCTTCTATATCCTGCTCTACCTGTTCCTGAGCCGCACCTACAAGAATGTCGATGTGGTTTATATTCGTCATCACACGCAGGCTAAAGAGGTGGATGAACAGGAGTTCTTCTACTCTCAGGAGACCGGTGGCACCATCGTTTCGAGTGCGCTGAAACTCATGGATGAGGTGGTGAAAGAGCGCTATGACCCGGCGCAGTGGAATATCTATGCTGCGCAGGCGTCAGATGGCGATAACTGGGCCGACGATTCACCGCTCTGTCACGAGATCCTGGCGAAGCATATTCTGCCGGTGGTGCGCTATTACAGTTATATCGAGATTACCCGCCGTGCACATCAGACGCTGTGGCGCGAGTATGAGCATCTGCAGTCGACGTTCGATAACTTTGCTATCGAACACATTCGTGAGCCGGAAGATATCTACCCGGTGTTCCGATCGCTGTTCCATAAACAGGCAACGGAAGCCTGATGCACTAAGCCGGCTCATCGCCGGCTTTTTTTATCTTCCGAATAACCTGCTAAAACAGTCTGTTTTCTGCCGCTTGCCTGCCAACCCCCTCATTCTTCACATTAATCTGATTCCATACGCTGTTAAGCAATTCGTATAATGATCATTTTCACAATGACAACTCCTTGATAAAACATTATCTTTCAGAGATAGCATGGATATTTGTCACCAGTCGCTGCACCGCACTGTCATATCTCAGGAGATCGGGTTTGAACCACACTATTGTCTACAGTCTGTTTATCATCGGTTCCGTGCTGGTCGCATCGAGCATTCTGCTCAGCTCTTTCTCATCCAGACTGGGTATCCCCATTCTGGTGATCTTCCTCGCTCTCGGCATGCTGACCGGGGTTGATGGTATCGGCGGCATCGCCTTTGATAACTATCCGGCGGCTTACTTAATCTCGAACCTGGCGCTGGCGATTATCCTGCTGGATGGCGGCATGCGGACCAAAGCCAGCTCATTTAAAGTTGCTCTGGGGCCAGCGCTGTCGCTGGCGACCGTCGGGGTCATGATTACCGCAGGCTTAACCGGTGTGGTCGCCGCCTGGTTGTTTAACCTGGATATGATGCAGGGCTTCCTGATTGGCGCGATTATCGGCTCCACGGATGCCGCCGCCGTCTTCTCACTGCTGGGTGACAAAGGCCTGAATGAGCGCGTCAGCTCCACGCTGGAGATTGAATCGGGCAGTAACGATCCGATGGCGGTGTTCCTGACCATTACGCTGATTGAGATGATCGAACAGGGCCGCAGCGGCCTTGACTGGATGTTCCTGGTGCATCTGGTGCAGCAGTTTGGTCTGGGTATCGTGCTGGGCCTGGGCGGCGGCTGGGCGCTGCAGCAGCTGATTAACCGTATCAGTCTGGCCGGTGGGCTCTATCCGCTGCTGGCGTTGAGTGGCGGCATTCTGGTGTTCGCCCTGACCACGGTATTAGAGGGCAGCGGCATCCTGGCGGTCTATCTGTGCGGCTTTTTACTGGGCAACAGGCCGATTCGCAACCGTCACGGCATTCTGCAGACATTTGACGGCATGGCGTGGCTGAGTCAGATTGGCATGTTCATCGTGCTGGGACTGCTGGTAACCCCGTCTGATTTGTGGCATATCGCGGTTCCGGCGATGATCCTCTCGCTATGGCTGATTCTGGTGGCGCGCCCACTGTCGGTCTTTATTGGTCTGCTGCCGTTTCGCAGTTTTACCACACGCGAACGCGTCTTTATCAGCTGGGTCGGTTTACGCGGCGCGGTACCGATTATCCTTGCGGTCTTCCCGATGATGGCCGGATTAGAAAACGCGTCGCTCTATTTTAATATCGCCTTCTTTGTGGTGCTGGTCTCCCTGATGTTGCAGGGCACCTCGCTGGGCTTTGCAGCGAAAAAAGCCAAAGTGGTGGTGCCGCCTACCGCATCGCCTATCAGCCGTATCGGTCTGGATATCCACCCCGAAAATCCGTGGGAGCAGTTTGTCTACCAGCTCAGCGCTGACAAGTGGTGCATCGGTGCCGCACTGCGTGACCTGCAGATGCCACGTGAGACCCGCATCGCCGCCCTGTTCCGTGACAATGTGCTGATGCATCCGAATGATGGGACGCGACTCAGGGAGAACGACGTCATCTGCGTGATTGGCCGTGAGCGCGATCTGCCAGCGCTGGGTAAAATGTTCAGCCAGTCGCCGCCGGTTTCCCTGGACCAGCGTTTCTTTGGTGACTTTATTCTGGATGCTGAAGCTCGCCTGCGCGATATTGCGCAGATTTACGGACTGGAACTGGATGAGAACACCAACGATCAGCAGTCGCTGGGACAACTGGTGCTGAGTATGCTGGGCGGCGCGCCGGTGGTTGGCGATCAGGTTGAGTGGAATCAGCTGACGTGGACCGTCGCGGAGAAAGAGGATAACCGTATTGTGAAGATTGGTGTCCGCCCGGCTGAAGAGAAGGAATAATCCTAATCATTCAGCCACGTTATTTTCTGTCGATACGCTAAGCTTAAAAGTCTATGCCAGCAAAAACGGGAGAAATGAATGGGACACGTGGTTAAAATTGGTCGTTATGAGATTGTTGATGCCGATCTTGACAGTGAGAACCTCGACACCGTCAGCATCCCCTGTCACACCAATCCCGGCTTAATTACCCAACTTGATGGCTGGGATCGCGATACAAGCGTCCCGGCATGGATTGACGGAGAACCGGTGGATCTGCAGATTGGTCATTACGATAAACAGCAGGACCGCTGGATTTTAAAAAAACCTGCCTGAGTCCGTTATCACTACCGCCAGTCGTAAGATTTGGCGGTAATTCCTAAAAAGCGTCTTAAACAGTTTGGTTATAACCAACCCCCGCCTTATTTTATCCAGTAAAAACCAAAACTTAGCCATTTAAAACTTTAATCACTTTTGATGTTTTCAGATTTTTTCCGTATTAACTCTGTCAAATAACTCCTGCATACTCATTCTCAATGCTGCAACATTTCGTGAGTACTATCACGCTTTAGCCGTTATCTTTTTTGCAGCTGCACTGGCTTTACTGACTGCAACAGACTGAAAATTATTTTTTAATTTTTCAGAAGCCCACCCCTGAGCGCGTACATGATTCTGGTCAGGCCATCTTTTACTTGAGAAAGAGAGCAGGTTTTATGGCAAGTACATTGATAATGAATAGCCCGAGCCGCTCGTGGAGCGGCACGCGTAAAAATATCATCGTGAAATTCGCCCTGAGCTTTTCCGATCTGATTGCACTTAACCTCGCACTGTTTTTATCTGCCGCGACGATACAGGGTATTTGGGGCGAGCTGGATACCTTTATTCCACCTCATCAAATTGAATATCGTTTTGTGGCACAGTTTATTATGTCAGTCATGTGTACCGGCTGGTTCTGGGTACGCCTGCGTCACTATACCTATCGCAAACCCTTCTGGTTTGAGCTGAAAGAGATCATTAAAACATTATTTGTTTTCTCGCTGCTCGACCTCGCGCTGATCGCCTTCTCTAAATGGGATTTCTCCCGCATGGTGTGGGTCTTCAGCTGGACATATGCCCTGCTGCTGCTGCCGCTGATGCGTGCTCTGGTTAAACGCGCCATTCACAAGGCGGGTCAGTGGCAGAAAGAGACCATCATTATTGGCTCCGGCAGAAACGCCACCGAAGCTTACGCGGCGCTGCAGAGTGAAGAGATCCTGGGCTACAACGTACAGGCCTTTATCTCGGTCGATGATGTTCCGGCTCAGCAGAGCGTGAATGGCGTGCCGGTGATCACCTGGAAAGATATTAACTGGCAGACCATTGACCGTGACAACGTGCAGTTTATTGTGGCTATGGAGTATGAGCAGCAGCCGATGCGCGATCGCTGGCTGAAATTCCTGTCGAAGATGAACTGCCGTTCAGTTTCAGTGATCCCGACGCTGCGCGGCGTGCCGCTTTACGGCACCGACATGTCCTTTATCTTCAGCCATGAAGTGATGATTCTGCGTGTCAGCAACAACCTGGCGAAACACTCCTCCCGTTTCATGAAGCGTGCCTTTGATATCGTGGTGGCGTCGATGCTGCTGCTGTTCCTCGGCCCAATCTTCGCCCTGCTCTGTTATATGGTAAAACGTGATGGCGGCAATGCCATTTATGGTCACGAGCGTGTGGGCCAGAATGGCAAAAAATTCAAATGTCTGAAATTCCGTTCCATGGTGACCAATTCCAAAGAGGTGCTGGAGAAATTACTGGCAACCAGCGAAGAGGCGCGGATTGAGTGGGACAAAGATTTCAAACTGAAGAATGACCCGCGCGTGACCCGGATTGGTAGTTTCCTGCGTAAAACCAGCCTGGACGAGTTGCCACAGCTGTGGAACGTGATTCGTGGCGAGATGAGCCTGGTTGGTCCGCGTCCGGTGATTGAAGCTGAGCTGGAGCGTTATGCCGGTGATGTCGACTACTACCTGATGGCCAAGCCGGGTATGACCGGTCTGTGGCAGGTCAGCGGACGTAACGATATCGACTATGATACCCGCGTCTATTTTGACTCCTGGTATGTCAAAAACTGGGCGCTCTGGACCGATATCGCGATCCTGTTCAAAACCGCAGGCGTGGTGTTACGCCGCGACGGCGCTTACTAATCAGACCTCGGCGATGCCTGTTTACAGCAGGCATCGCACTTTCCGCACGACTTCCTCTATCTTTTTTGCCGCTGAATCATTACCCTCTGCGATCGTTTTTAAACAGAACGCTTACCCTCTGGTTGTTATGCAAAAATTTACTCTGCTGTTATTAAGCCTGGTGCTGCTGGCACCCTTAGGCATCGATCTCTATTTGCCCACGCTGCCACAAATCGCAGAAGGGCTGGATACGCCGGTTAATCTGGTGCAAACCACCATTCCCCTGTTTCTGCTGATTATGGGGCTGGGACAACTGGTGACCGGCCCGCTGGTGGACAACTATGGCCGTAAGCCGATTGCCCTGCTGGGCCTGGCGCTTTACATCACGGGGAGTGCCATCGCCGCCACCGCCACCTCATTCCCGCTGTTCGTCCTTGCCCGCCTGGTGCAGGGCTGTGGCGTCTGCTGCAGCGCGGTCGTGGCCTTTAGCGGCGTGCGTGACCGCCTGAGCGGTGATGATGCCGCCCGTGCATATGGCTTCCTGAATGGCGCATTAAACATCGTCCCGGCCCTGGCTCCGCTGCTGGGCGGTTTGCTGGCCAGCGCCTTTGACTGGCGCGCACCCTTCTGGTTTCTCTGCGCCTACGGCGTGCTGATTACGCTGCTGGTGATTATCTGGCTGCCAGAGACGCGCCCGGCGGATACCCTGCGGGTGAAAGGATTACCGATTAAACAGTATGCCGCGATCCTGCGTCAGCCGCGCTTTCTGGCGTTCGCGTTCGCCAATGCCGGTGCGCTGGGCATGGTGCTGACCTACGTGTCGCTGGCACCGCAGGTATTAATGACCGAAGGCGGGCTGACGCCAATCCAGTTCTCTTTTGCTTTTGGCGCCAACGGTTTCTGGATCATGTTTGTCAGCATGTTCGTGAATAAAGCGATTCGCAAAGCGGGTCGCCCTTTCTGCCTGGCGATGGGATTCTTCACTATGCTGCTGGGCGCGGTGCTGCTGGTTGCGGGGATGCAGATCTTCCCGGCGGAGATGCAGACGCACTGGGCGCTTTACATGTTCCCGGTGGCCGTTTCAGTTGCCGGGCTGGCCTTTACGGTAGGACCGGCCACCAGCTATGCGCTGGAGCCCTATCAGCAACAGGCGGGCGTGGCGTCCGCCTTGCAGGGATTCATTCAGATGGCCGGTGGCGCGTCAGGCAGCCTGGTCATTGTGGCGCTGCCGGTGGCGGAGAAGCTGTCGCTGAGTCTGATGATGCTGCTGGGTGCAGCGCTGGCCTTTATCGCCTGGCGCTGCAGCAGAAAGATGCGCGGCAGCCTGACCGCGCTTAAATAACGGTTACCGGAACGCGGGGTGCCAGCGCACACATCAGCTCGTACCCTACCGTTCCGGCCGCTTTTGCCACCTGATCGATTTTCACCTGCTCACCCCACAGCTCCACGGCTGAGCCAATACCGGCCTGGGGACAGGGGGTCAAGTCGACGGTGATCATATCCATCGAAACCGCACCAACCACCTGAGTCATCACACCATCGACACAGACGGGCGTACCCGTCGGGGCATGCCGTGGATAGCCATCCGCGTAGCCACAGGCCACCACGCCAATTCGCTGCGCTGCACTGGCTTGATAGCGGTAGCCGTAACCCACTCCATCGCCCGCCTGTAGCTGCTGGACCGCAATAATCTCACTGCTTAAGGTCATCACCGGCTTAAGGCCACTGCCTGCAATGTCCTGCCAGTCACCGCTGGGCGACGCGCCATACAGAATGATGCCGGGACGGACCCAGTCAAAGTGCGCTTCAGGATGCCACAGGGTGCAGGCGGAGTTGGAGAGCGATCGCGGACAGTTCAGCCCCTCAGCCGCCTGCTCTACGCGCTGCAATGGCGCAATCAGACCCTGCGGATTTTCCGCATCGGCAAAATGGGCCATCAGCGTCATCTCACCTACCGTGCTCAGCGCCCGCAGCTTTTGCCATGCACCGTTGACCTGTTCCGGGCGAAAACCCAGCCGGTTCATCCCGCTGTTCATTTTGAGATAGATATCAACCGGTGCTGCAAGTCTGGCACTGGCCAGCGCGTTGATTTGCCAGTTACTGTGTACGCTGGTGGTGAGACGATAACGGTCAATCAGCTGCAAATCCTCTGGCTGGAAGAAACCTTCCAGCAGCAGAATCGGCTTTTTCCAGCCCTGTTCGCGCAGCTGGATCGCCTCTTCCATATTAAGAAACGCGAAGCCGTCAGTGGCAGATAACGCCTCGCGCACGCGATCAATGCCATGGCCATAAGCATTAGCTTTCACCACTGACCAGACGCGGGAGGCGGGTGCCGCCTGGCGAACAACAGTCAGGTTATGACGTAACGCCTGCTGGTTGATGGTAGCGACAATCGGACGTGACATCCTCTCTCTCCCTGAATACTTAACGAGTTGCGTTGGCTTTACGCAGCGGCGATGAGGTCGCCGCGAAACCGGGTAAGTAGCGGAACACCGCTAAGTCATCCGCCGCAATGGCCGGCTTTTTACCGGAGATGAGATCGGCCAGCAACTGACCAGAACCACACGCCATCGTCCAGCCCAGCGTACCGTGACCGGTATTGAGCCAGAGATTAGAGATCGGTGTGGCGCCCACAATCGGCGTACCGTCTGGCGTCATCGGACGCAGACCGGTCCAGAAACTCGCCTGCGCGAGATGACCGCCTTCAGGATAGAGATCACTGACCACCATCTCCAGCGTTTCCCGCCGCGCTTCGGTGAGTTTGGTGTTAAAACCAACAATTTCCGCCATCCCGCCGACACGAATACGATCGTCAAACCGCGTCACCGCCACTTTATAGGTCTCATCCAGGATAGTTGAAACCGGTGCGGCGTCAGGATTTTTAATCGGAATAGTGAGTGAATAGCCTTTCAGCGGATAGACCGGAATATCGATGACATTTTTTAACAGCGCGGTCGAGTAGGAACCAAACGCCACCACATAGCTGTCCGCCTTGATGATCTCATCACCGCACTTCACGCCATAGATGCGATTGCCATCGCGCAGCAGGTGGTCGACCGGAGTATTAAAGCGGAAGACTACGCCCGCCTCTTCGGCCATTTTTGCCAGCCGCTGAGTAAAGAGCTGACAGTCGCCGGTTTCATCATTGGGCAGGCGTAATCCGCCGGTGAGTTTATGCTGAGTTGCCGCCAGTGCCGGTTCAACGCGAGACAGTTCATGCGCCTGCAGCAGCTCATAGGGCACGCCCGCGTCGCGCAGCACCGCAATATCTTTGCTGGCGCTGTCGAACTGCTGCTGGGTACGGAACAGTTGCAGCGTCCCGCCCTGACGGCCCTCATAGGCGATGCCGGTTTCACTGCGCAACGCTTTCAGACAGTCACGGCTATATTCAGCAATCCGCACCATGCGGCTTTTGTTCTGCTGATAGTGATTGATGTCGCAGTTGCGCAGCATGTGCCACATCCACTCCAGCTGAAAACTACTGCCATCCAGCCGGATAGCCAGCGGCGCGTGGCGCTGAAACATCCACTTCACCGCTTTCAATGGCACGCCGGGCGCTGCCCAGGGTGCGGCATAACCCGGAGAGATCTGACCGGCATTCCCTGCACTGGTCTCCATCGCTGCGGCGGGCTGACGATCAATGACCGTCACCTGATGTCCGGCACGTGCCAGATACCAGGCACTTGCCACCCCGACCACACCACTTCCAAGAATTACAACGTGCATAGCTCCCCCACCCGACCTGTAAAAGCATAATTCACTGTTCAACTGATGATAGTCAGCGGATTTACATAGCGGACACCACCACAGAATTTCACCATCCATTTCACATCTTTTTTACTTTTCAGGTAACTAAAATCTTGTCGCGCGGCCAATTTCAGCGCTTTATGCGTCTTAATCCTTAAACACAGAAATAAATGACAACGAAGGCAGTTAAATCTGCCTGTTGCAGGAGATTCATTCAACCCCATACATTCCGCTTATAAACAGGATTAGATTCCGCAATTTATAATAAGGCTAGTATTAAAGGCTGTTAAATTCTCTGCCGCACCACTCTTAATGATTTTGTGCCAAAGAATTCGTTTGAGTTCGCATTTCGGATAAGCGACAGTGGGCTATCATTGTTGTGTTCGCTCAGTTTTTTTCGGGTTCCCTTTTTCAGGATGAAGCCTTAAATAACCAGAACGGGTTGTCTTTCGGGTCAGCCGGTTTGCAAAAAAGAGGTGCGCTATGACGACAATCTTTGACGAAGCCATCAGAGACAGCAAACGACTCAATGACGGACCAGACTGGACATTCGAACTGCTTGATGTCTACTTAGCCGAGATCGACCGGGTTGCTAAACTCTACCGGCTTGATACCTACCCGCACCAAATCGAAGTGATTACCTCTGAACAGATGATGGATGCCTACTCCAGCGTCGGCATGCCAATCAACTATTCACACTGGTCATTCGGCAAAAAGTTTATCGAGACCGAACAGCGTTATAAGCATGGTCAGCAGGGTCTGGCCTATGAGATTGTCATCAACTCTAATCCCTGCATCGCCTACCTGATGGAAGAGAACACCATGACCATGCAGGCGCTGGTGATGGCGCATGCCTGCTATGGCCATAACTCTTTCTTTAAAAATAACTATCTGTTCCGCAGCTGGACGGATGCCGGGTCGATTGTCGATTACCTGTTGTTCGCCAAAAACTATATCAGTGACTGCGAAGAGCGCTATGGCGTCGAAGAGGTAGAGCGCTTGCTCGACTCCTGCCATGCCTTAATGAATTATGGCGTCGATCGCTATAAGCGCCCGCAGAAGATCTCTCTGCAGGAGGAGAAGGCGCGGCAGAAAAGCCGTGAGGAGTATCTGCAAAGTCAGGTGAACACCCTGTGGCGAACGCTGCCACGGCGTGAGAAAGAGACCGTGACCTTTGAAGCCGCGCGCTATCCCTCTGAGCCGCAGGAAAACCTGCTCTATTTTATGGAGAAAAACGCCCCGCTGCTGGAGTCATGGCAACGTGAGATCCTGCGTATTGTGCGCAAGGTGAGCCAGTATTTCTATCCGCAGAAACAGACCCAGGTAATGAATGAAGGCTGGGCGACATTCTGGCACTACACCATCCTCAATCACCTCTATGATGAAGGCAAAGTGTCGGAACGCTTTATGATGGAGTTCCTGCACAGCCACACCAACGTCGTGTTTCAGCCGCCCTATAACAGTCAGTGGTATAACGGCATCAACCCCTATGCTTTAGGGTTCGCGATGATGCAGGATATCAAGCGTATCTGTCAGTCGCCGACCGAGGAGGATCGCTACTGGTTCCCGGATATCGCCGGTTCCGACTGGCTGGAAACGCTGCATTTTGCGATGCGCGAGTTCAAGGATGAGAGTTTTATCAGCCAGTTCCTGTCGCCGAAAGTCATGCGCGATTTCCGTCTGTTTACCGTACTGGATGATGACCGCAACAACTATCTCGAAATCGCCGCGATCCACGATGAGGCGGGCTACCGGGCGATTCGCCAGCAGCTCTCCGCGCAGTACAACCTGAGTAATCTCGAACCGAATATTCAGGTCTATAACGTCGATCTGCGCGGTGACCGTTCGCTGACTCTGCGCTATGTGCCGCAGAGCCGCACGCCGCTGGATAAAAGCCGTCGCGAGGTGCTGAAGCATGTGCATCGTCTGTGGGGATTTGATGTGATTCTGGAACAGCAGAACGAGGATGGCAGCGTAGAGCTGCTGGATCGTAATCCACCACGTGGTTCATCACTCTGATGGGATAAAAACAAAAAACCGGACGCGATGTCCGGTTTTTTTTAACGCTTACTGCCGAGATCGTCAGGCAGATTCTTCTGCATACTGTGCCAGATTTCACCGCTGCGGCGGCCGTAGTTGCGCACCACGTCCACAATCTCATCCTGTCCGGGCTCTTTGTCGCACAGTTCCAGCAGTTTGAGATAGAAATCGCGCGCGACCTGACGGGCTTCCGGATTAGAGAAGTAGTGGCGGCCAACGCGGGTATAGAGCCCTTTCAGGCCATTCAGAATCAGACCGTAAATCGGGTTACCTGACGCAAACGCCAGACCGCGGAACACCCGGTAGTCGAGTTCGGTATAGGCATCAGCCTGATCGGCAGCCGCACTGACGGTTTCCAGCACTTCGCGTGCTTTGTCCGGATGATGGCGCAGCGCACGGCTGATAAAGATCGATGAAATGTTGCTGCGTACCGACAGCAGGTTGTCGATCAGCACCGGAACGCTGTCGTGATCGAGACGGGCCAGCGTTTCCAGAATATTCAGGCCGGACGTCTCCCAGAAATCGTTCACCCGTGTTGGTTTACCATGCTGAATAGTCAGCCAGCCATCGCGCGCCAGGCGCTGCAGCACTTCACGCAAGGTGGTGCGCGTCACCCCAATCAATTCAGAAAGCTCACGCTCAGCAGGAAGAATCGACCCTGGCGGAAAGCGACTGTTCCAGATGCTTTCAATAATATACTCTTCAGCAAATCCCGCTGGACTCTGAGCCTTTATAACCATAGCAATGTGTTCTCGTTGCTTTTCTAATCATGATGGGCACTCATCATACCAGACGCCCTATAGCGGATATAGCCTGCGTAACCATTAAAACCGGGCGCAGGCGCATATTTCCGCATGCCTGACCGCAGTATCAGCGGCTTCAGGATCACGGGCGGGCTGAACGACTTTCTGCGCTGAAATAGCGCGTGCCACAGCACCGCGGAGTGTCAGCGTTCAGCCACCCTGAAAGCGCAGGACTTTGACAGCATATAACCCGCGTCTGCCGTTTCGCCTCCTGCCGCATGCGATCGCCTCTGTCGCCGCTGCGGATCTCCCCGCTCTTCACTGACGGTCGTTCTGCAGATAAGGTCTGGCTTATCCTCATTTAACCTGCTCTGGATCAGAATCAGGTCATGTTTGCACACGATTTTTCCCTGTCCCTGGCTGGTTTGCAAACGCTTTTGGTTTACACTGCGTGGCATTAACGTTTACAGGGAATGCAATATGTTGCGATATCTGAATCAATGCTCACGTGGTCGCGGAGCCTGGTTACTACTGGCACTGACTGCACTTGCACTGGAATTGACAGCACTCTTTTTTCAGCACGTAATGGGCCTGAAGCCCTGCGTGATGTGTATTTATGAGCGCAATGCGCTGTTTGGTGTGCTGGGCGCGGGTCTGGTTGGTGCGATTGCGCCAAAATCGCCGTTGCGTCTGGCGGCGCTGGCGTTGTGGATCTACAGTGCCTGGGAAGGTCTGCGTCTCTCTTATGAACATACCATGATTCAGCTGCACCCTAACCCCTTCACCACCTGTGATTTTGCTGCCCGCTTCCCCAGCGGCTTACCGCTGGATAAGTGGCTGCCGTCGGTGTTTCTTGCCAGCGGTGACTGTGCAGAACGCAGCTGGACTTTCCTGACGCTCAGCATGCCGCAGTGGATGATTGTGGTGTTCGCCGGTTATCTGCTGGTCGCGGCGCTGGTGCTGATAGCCCAGCCGCTGAAACCTAAACGCCGCGATCTCTTTGGTCGCTGAGATCAAAAAAGGCTGCCACTGGCATAATGCTGGTCAGTTAAGCGACAGGTGATAACGCAGTCTGGTGCCGGGCAGGGGCTGGCGGTCCTCGCGCCGCTGCGCGGTTCCTTCACTTCATTCCTCTGCCTGACGGACCGCCGGGGATGGCACATCCTGTGCCGCCCCGCCTTTCGCCCGCGTCCTGCGGGCTCTCCTGGCAGACTCATTCTGTTCAGCGCTGCGGATTGCCTGCCCCTGCCCGGCACCAGCCTGCTCTGAAACTTCAGTGTGTATTGTTAAAAAGGGCACGAGAGTGGAGGCCTGAGCGCCTCTGCTGCTGAAAGGGCTATCCGCAGCGCTGAGGCGTGACGGTGGGCCAGAAGTCCACGCCGGGAAGCGTGGACAGGTCGGGGCCGGCCAGGGATGGCCGATCCCCGAACGGTTCGTCGGCACGACGTCAAAGCCGAAGGTACCGCGTGAGCGGCGCGAGGACGGCCCGGCAGCAGCAGAGGTGCGCAGGCACGCGCTGCGGCTTGCTCGCCCGGAAAAAAAGCTGCCACGTTTGACCGTGACAGCCTTTACAAATCTAATCTTAACTGACCAGCATTATGCCACTGGCAGCCTTTTTTCTGTTCCGATTGATAGCGCGGCACTCAGCCGTTGCGATCGGGGCGATCAATAATGTGATCTTCCCAGTCCCGCACTTCACTCTCACGCACCGCAATATACCGCACCGAAATACGCTGCGCATGCATCGCTGTTTTCGAACCGGCCCGCAGCGGATGCCATACGGGTAAATCTTTGCCCTCACCCAGCAGCCGGTAGGCGCAGGTGCGCGGCAGCCAGTTGAAGGTCGTCAGATTTTCGCGCGTTAACTTGATGCAATCCTCTTCAAGCTCGAAGCGGCGCTCATAGTTGCGGCACTGGCAGGTTTTAATATTGAGCTGATCACAGGCGACATTGGTGAAGTAGATCTCATCGGTGTCGGCGTCCTGCAATTTGTTCAGGCAACACTGTCCACAACCATCACACAAGGATTCCCATTCCTCATCGCTCATTTGTGCCAGGCGTTTTTGTTGCCAGAAAGGGGTGTCAGTCATGATGATTTGTCCGGATTGTGCCTAAACCGCACCTTATAAAGCCTATGCGGCGGTGATGCAAGTTTTTAGAGTACGCGCGTGCTGATGCCGTGACCCGCCAGTGAAACTTCCAGCTGATCACCCGAGCGCATCGGGCCTACCCCTTCTGGCGTACCGGTCAGAATCACATCGCCTGCACGCAGCGTAAAGTAGTGGCTCATATGGGCAATCAGCGGCAGGATTTTATGAATCATGTCTTCGGTGTTGCCGTGCTGACGCACTTCACCGTTCACCAGCAATTTAAGCTCGACGTTCTGCGGATCGCCACTGAATTCCGTCACCGGGATAAAACCAGAGACAGGACAGGCGTTATCAAAGCCTTTGGATTTTTCCCACGGCTGGCCCGCTTTTTTCAGCCCGGCCTGCAGGTCACGCAGTGTCAGATCCAGCGCCACGCCATAACCTGCAATCGCCTTAGCCACATGCGCATCGGTCGCCTGCTTCAGTGTCGCGCCGATCAGCACCGCCAGTTCAACTTCATGATGGACCTCGCCAAACGCGTCGGGAATAGAGAGCGGCTGACGCAAATCACACAGCGCCGTTTCCGGCTTGATAAAGATCACCGGTTCGGTTGGGGTTGCGCTGCCCATCTCTTTAATGTGCTTTGCATAATTACTCCCGACGCAAACCACTTTGCTGACCGGAAAATCTAACAGAGCGCCTTGCCAGTTACGATGCTGATACATGCTCATCCCCTGTTCAGGTTAGGTGTGATGCCAGCGCTGCTGGCGGGTTGATGTTTGCTCATGCGTTGATCGAAATGCCAACCTCATAGCGTGATAATAAGATCCTTTTAACGGTCCGGGTTGCGTAATTTGTCAGAAAGCGTAAATGCAGGCGTTGAAGTGCTGAATAATCGTACAAATCAGGAGAAAAAATTGAGCAGGGAATTTAAAAAGGGGTGAAACAGATAAGCTGCACCGTTAATTTTGCGCAGCATCAGGGCAATATTACCCTGCCAGGATCGCACCGACAGGATTTATATTTACAGAAGAATCCGAGTTAAAGTTTTTTATCGGCCTGTAAATGAATGTTGAGGAGACTTTCAATCGGCGGAGGGAGCTGTAAATAATAGCCCTGCTCGCTTAATCCCTGCTTAACTTTATTGATATCCGCATTAGCCAGCCTGTCCCGCCCCGCCAGCTTAAGCACCATCGCCAGCTGCGGCTTGCCAAAGCCTTTCAGCAATTCTTCCGGAACGCGCGAGAAATCGTCCTTTTTTTCAACATAGAGATAAGTCTGGTCACGTAACGGGCTTCTGTAGATCACACAAAACATATTTTTTACTCGAATTAACCGGCGTTGAGGCTTGTCTGAATATAGCTGTAACTATAACATGCTTGCAGAACTTCGAATATTCACCGTTAGCGCTTCAACGATGATTTTATCATCGCCAGGCTTTCGGTAGTGAAAACAGGACTGAGTCGGGACAGATGTCGCAAACGCCAATCGAATTCAAAGGTAGCAGTTTCACCCTGTCTGTCGTCCATTTGCATCACCATGACCCTGCGGTGATTCGCAAGGCACTCCAGGACAAGATTGACCAGGCTCCAGATTTCCTGAAAAACGCGCCGGTGGTACTTAACGTCTCGACATTAAGTGCCGATGTTAACTGGAAACTGTTGCAACAGGCGGTTCTCGCCACCGGTTTACGCATTGTCGGCGTAAGCGGCTGCAAAGATGAAGCGCTGAAACGTATGATCGCCCGTGCCGGCCTGCCCGTGCTGGCAGAAGGTAAAGAGGCCAGACCGCAAGCCGCCGCGCCGCAGCCAATACCAGAACCACTGCCGGCTGTAACCGAAACGGTAGCAACGAAAACCCGCATCGTGAACACCCCGGTGCGCTCGGGCCAGCAGATTTATGCGCGTGACGCCGATTTGATCATCACCAGCAGCGTCAGCGCCGGCGCCGAACTGGTCGCCGATGGCAATATTCACATTTACGGCATGATGCGCGGTCGCGCCCTGGCGGGTGCCAGCGGTGACCGCAACTGCCAGATTTTCTGTACCAACCTGGCTGCCGAGCTGGTCTCGATTGCCGGAGAGTACTGGATCATGGATCAGATCCCGCAAGAATTTTTTGGTAAAGCTGCGCGCCTGTGCCTGCAGGATGGCGCGCTGACTATCCAGACACTTAATTAGGCCCCTTTTCTTTTGTTAAGGAAATCAACATTTATGGCACGCATTATTGTAGTTACATCCGGTAAAGGGGGCGTTGGTAAGACCACGTCAAGCGCGGCCATCGCCACCGGTTTAGCGCAGAAAGGCAAAAAGACAGTTGTGATCGATTTTGATATCGGTCTGCGTAACCTGGATTTGATCATGGGCTGTGAGCGCCGTGTGGTCTACGACTTCGTTAATGTAATCCAGGGCGATGCCACACTGAACCAGGCGCTGATTCGCGACAAACGCACGGAGCAGCTCTACATTCTGCCTGCGTCGCAGACCCGTGATAAAGATGCGCTGACCCGTGAGGGTGTAGAAAAAGTTCTGAACGATTTGGCTAAGATGGAGTTCGATTTCATCGTCTGTGACTCACCGGCAGGGATTGAAACGGGCGCACTGATGGCGCTCTACTTTGCCGATGAAGCCATTATTACCACCAACCCGGAAGTCTCTTCTGTCCGCGACTCCGACCGCATCCTCGGCATCATCTCATCCAAATCCCGTCGCGCTGAAAACAGTCAGGACCCGGTGAAGGAGCATCTGCTGCTGACCCGCTATAACCCTGGCCGGGTGAACCGTGGCGATATGCTGAGCATGGAAGATGTGCTGGAGATCCTGCGCATTCCTCTGGTCGGCGTGATCCCTGAAGATCAATCGGTGTTACGTGCCTCTAACCAGGGCGAACCGGTGATTCTTGACGGCGAATCTGATGCTGGCAAAGCCTATGCCGATACCGTTGAACGGTTGCTCGGTGAAGTACGCCCCTTCCGCTTTATCGAAGAAGAGAAGAAGGGTTTCCTGAAACGCCTGTTCGGGGGATAAACCATGGCATTACTTGATTTCTTTTTATCCCGGAAGAAGAACACTGCCAATATAGCCAAGGAAAGGCTGCAGATTATCGTGGCAGAACGGAGAAGGGGCGACAGTGAGCCCCACTATCTTCCGCAACTTAAGCGCGACATTCTGGAAGTGATTTGCAGATATGTGAAGATCGATCCAGAAATGGTAACGGTTCAGCTCGACCAGAAAGGTGATGATATCTCGATTCTGGAGCTGAACGTGACGCTGCCGGAAACGGATGAAGTGACTAAATGACGCTGACCGTTTGCTGAATTTCCCCTGCGCTCTGGCAGGGGAAATTTAACCGGTTAACAACCCGCCAGAATCTCCTCAATGCCGGGTTTCAGCAGTTCGCCCCGCCATCCGGTGAGTAACTCCGGCTGACGTCCCTGCGGCTTCAGGCCCCAGTGCTGACTTAATACCTGATTAATCTGACGTCGTGACGCCAGTAGCTCCTGACTGAATCCACTCTGCTCGCTCACCTGCTGCACCAGCGCTTTCATCGCTTTAAACACTGGCTTGTAGTGCGGATGGTCAATCAGATTGCCCAGCGGAGCCGGCAGTTCGCTCTCATCCAGCGCGTCAGCTTCTGCCACCAGCGCCACCAGGGCTTTGCCGTGGAAACGAATCTCGTGGCCTGACAGCCCCAGATGATCCAGCTCGCCCAGCGAGCCGGGCATAAAGCGCGCCACTTTCCACAGGTGCTCTTCGCGCACCACAAAGTTAACGGCCATATCTTTTTCACGCGCCAGCTTCAGACGCCAGGCCGCCAGTCGCTGTAACGCCGCCAGCTGACGCGGACGTAACTGCCAGGCATTGGTAATATCCCGCCAGGCTTCATCCGGCGACAGGCTATCCAGACGACGCTGACACAGGTTATCGCACTCACTGAGTGCCGCCGACATATTGCCGGCCTCTTCCGTATTGATCATCAGCTGACGGGCAATCGGCAGCAGATAGTGAACGTCCGCCGCCGCATACTCGCACTGACGCTGGGTCAGAGGGCGCGCCAGCCAGTCCGTGCGTGATTCACTTTTATCGAGTTCGACCTGAGTGAAATGTGCCACCATTGAGGCAAAACCCCAGGAGAGCGGCTGGCCAGAAAAGGCAGCCAGAATCTGGGTATCGATCATGGGCGTCGGCAGCACGCCGAAACGGTGCAGGAAGACTTCCAGATCTTCACCCCCGGCATGCAGGAATTTGGTGACGCTGGTGTCGGTCAGCAAGGCAATAAAGGGTGACCAGTCACGGATATTCAGCGGGTCAATCAGCACCAGTTGCTGATCGTCGAACAGCTGGATCAGGCCAAGCTGAGGGTAGTAAGTGCGGGTGCGGACAAATTCGGTATCCAGGGCCACCGCCGCGTGCTGGCGCGCTTTCTGACACACGTCTGCCAGTTGATCATCCTGGTCGATAAGGGAATAGTTCACGTCTGATTTCCACCGCAGCCAACAACGCGCGGCGCTCCATGTTAAAAACAATAAAAACGCCGGACATGCCGGCGTTCAACCTCAATTTCTGCCCGGATTCAGCTCGCGCCGGGTTTCGCCTCGTCGCGCAGCTCACGCCGCAGGATCTTGCCGACGTTGGTTTTAGGCAACTCATCACGAAACTCAATGATTTTCGGCACCTTGTAACCGGTCAGCTGACGGCGACAGTGATCGAGCACCTCTTCTTTGGTGAGCGATGCATCTTTTTTCACGATGCAGACTTTTACCGCTTCGCCAGAAAGATCGCTGGGCACACCGATAGCCGCGGCTTCACGCACTTTAGGATGCTGCATCAGCACGTCTTCGATTTCATTCGGATAGACATTAAAACCTGATACCAGAATCATATCTTTTTTGCGGTCAACGATGCGAATAAAGCCTTCCTGGTCAACGGTAACAATATCACCGCTGTGGAGCCAGCCATTTTTCAGCACTTCCGCTGTCGCTTCCGGATGCTGCCAGTAGCCCAGCATCACCTGCGGGCCGCTGATGCAAAGTTCGCCCGGCTCACCCGGAGGAACTTCATTGCCGTCATCATCCAGAATCAGCACATCGGTCGAGGGCACCGGCAGACCGATACTGCCGGTATGACAGCTGATGTCATAGGGATTGACCGACACCAGCGGAGAACACTCTGTCAGGCCATAGCCTTCCAGCAGATAGTGTCCGGTCAGTTTTTCCCAGCGCTCGGCCACCACTTTCTGCACCGCCATTCCGCCACCGGCAGAAAGACGCAGCGTTGAAAAATCGAGTTTATTAAACTGCTCATCGTTGAGTAGCGCGTTAAACAGCGTATTCACGCCGGTAATGGCGGTAAACGGAAATTTCCCCAGCTCTTTAACAAAGCCGGGGATATCGCGCGGATTGGTGATCAACAGATTCTGACCGCCCAGCTCCAGGAACAGCAGGCCATTCACCGTTAAGGCGAAGATGTGATAAAGCGGCAGCGCGGTGACAACACACTCTTTACCGTCACGCAGCACCTTGCCGTAGGTCGCGCGTGTCTGCTCAAGATTCGCCTGCATGTTGCGATGGGTCAGCATCGCCCCTTTGGCCACGCCAGTGGTGCCACCGGTGTATTGCAGGAAGGCGAGATCGTCATTGGAGACCGTCGGGCGTTGATAATTGAGCGTTTCGCCGACTTCCAGTACGTGGCGAAATGAGATTGCCCCCGGCAGATGGTATTTGGGCACCAGCTTCTTCACATACTTAACGACAAAGTTAACCAGTGTCGCTTTTATTGGCGCCAGCTGATCGCCCATCCGGGTCAGGATGACGTGCCGCACAGCGGTTTTCGCCACCACTTTTTCCAGCGTGTGCGCAAAATTCGAGACAATGACAATCGCACTGGCCCCACTGTCATTGAGCTGATGCTGCAGTTCGCGCGGCGTATAGAGCGGATTCACATTGACCACGACCATACCTGCACGCAGCACACCAAACAGGGCCACCGGATACTGCAGTAAATTCGGCATCATCAGTGCCACCCGGTCACCCGCTTTCAGGCCCAGCTGTTGCTGAAGATAGGCGGCAAAAGCGCGGCTCTTCTCTTCCAGCTGACGATAACTCATCTTCTGACCCATGTTCAGGAACGCGGGTTGATCGGCGTAGCGTTTTGCGGCCTGCTCAAACAGATCCACCAGCGAGGTGTAACGATCTGCACTTATTTCGGCAGGCACATCTGCCGGGTAGCGTTTCAGCCAAACCTTATTCAAGGATCCACCCCGATAATTATGTTGTATTTCCATCGCTGCCTCAGCCAATCTGGTTTGTTAACAATATTTTAACTGATTGTACCAGTTTGCCTGTTTTGGCATGTTGAGGTTGCGAAGTGCATCACTAAATTTCGTGCTGATAAAACAGGCAAATAAAAAGCCCGGCAGCGAGCACCGCGACCGGGCTGATACTTAAATGTTTTTTGCACTTACTCGGTCAGAATGCTCTGCACCTCTGCCGGCCCACTGTTCATCATTCCCCAGTAGGGATTCGGACCCCAGTATCCACCGCGATGGCGGGTCGGACCATACCAGATCCAGGGATCCATCGGCTGGGGTGGTGCTGTCACCTGCTGGGTAAGTCGCCAGCGCTGATAACCGCGCACATCGATGACCGCAAATTTATAATCCGCTTCACCAATTTTGCCCTGCTCTGTCCCCTTAAGGGTACCCAGCACCGTCACATACTGGTTTCTCACATCCACCGGATCAACAAAACCGCGGATATCGGCATAAATCCGACCGACCGAGGCCGCACCCAGACGCGGTCTGGCGCTATCATCCAGCGGCTGCGCAGCAATCTCAAGCCGGGTTTTGCCGTTCAGGTTAGTGACATTCACTACCTTGCCGCCAAAGCGAGATTCCTGCCCGACAAAGAGCGAAGGATTGCTCATGACCCGCAACAGATCCTGCTGCGGCTGAGGTGAGCTGCCCTGCAGCGTGTCAGGAATTGAGACACAACCGGTTAACGCCAGCACACAGGTCAGCAGCAGACCTGAAAGCCCTTTACCACACATTGACGACATAGACGTTCTCCCGTTAGGTAAAGAGTTAGACTGGACGCATAACAATAAGTTGCGTGCATTTTACCGGCCAGGTAATTTTTTCCAGGCGACTTCATTACGCAGATAAGTGGGCTCCGCCGTTTCCGGCAGCAGCGTCTTCCCCTGCGCCAGCGCAAGGGTCGCCAGCGGCAGCATATCTTCTGCAGCGGGCAGCGTAACGTCACTGGCGTTCAGGGTAAGCTCGTGTCCCTGCTGCAGGGCAGGATAAGCCTGCCAGCCGGTGCCTGCGGTCATCCATTCGCCAGTGAGCGCCTGCATCCGGGCCAGTGCCGCTTCGGGCGACAGCACGCTTTCGCTGGCCTCACCCTGCCAGGCACCCTGTTCATCACGCTGGTATTCGGCCCAGTAGACCTCGCCCATCCGCGCATCAATAGCGGTTAATACCCGGGTAGCACCGTGCAGACGCCACGCGCCTTCCGCCAGCGTGGCCAGCGTGGAAACCGCGATCATTGGCAGTGAAGCGCCCAGTGCCAGTCCCTGCGCAATACCAATGCCAATCCGCACGCCGGTAAAACTGCCAGGGCCGCGACCAAAGGCGAGCGCGTCCAGGTCGGTCAGTTCCAGCTGCTGTGCCAGCAGTAGCTCTTCGATCAGCGGTAAAATACGCTGGGTGTGATCGCGCGGGGCAATTTCGAATCGGGCATCAATCTGTTGCTGATTCAGCAAGGCGGCTGAACAGGCTTCTGTCGCCGTATCCAGCGCTAAAATTCGGGCTGACATGACTACCTCAGAAGAAAGAAAACGGCGCGCATCTTAGCATAAAATTACGCGTCTGGTTCGGGTTGCTGGCGGATAAAGGCGATGGCGCGGGCAATGTCCCGGGTGCGCGGCGTCGGCGGCAGGCTATTGAGAAACAGCGCGCCATAAGGACGAGAAACCAGACGCTGATCGCAAATCACCAGTACGCCACGATCGTCGGTATCGCGAATTAAACGTCCCACGCCCTGCTTCAGGGTGATCACCGCATCCGGCAGCTGCACATCCGTAAAGGGATCGCCGCCACGAATCCGGCAATCTTCCATTCTGGCTTTCAACAGCGGATCTTCCGGTGAGGTGAACGGCAGTTTATCGATGATCACCAGCGACAGCGCATCACCCCGTACATCCACGCCTTCCCAGAAACTGCTGGTCGCCACCAGCAGGGCATTGCCCTTATCGATGAACTGTTTCAGCAACTGACCCTTGCTGGTTTCACCCTGCACCAGCACGGGCAGCGTCATTGAGGCGCGAAATTCTGCGGCCAGCTCACGCATCATCAGGTGCGACGTGCAGAGAAAGAAACAGCGGCCTTTATTGGCATCAATCAGCGGCTTCATCATTGCGGCCAGCTGGCGTGCACCACCCGGACGGTTAGGCTCAGGCAGATTGCGCGGAACGCAGAGCAGCGCCTGCTTCGCAAAATCGAACGGGCTGTTCAGAATCAGGCTTTTTGCTGCATTCACACCCAGCCGTTCGGCGAAGTGTGCCATTTTCTCATCCACCGCCAGGGTGGCTGAGGTGAAGATCCATGCAGCCTTACGATTATCCATTACTTCACGGAAGCGTTCTGCCACCGAGAGCGGCGTCAGCGCCAGGATAAAGTGACGTGAGGTACATTCATACCAGTAGCTGTAGCCCGGCTCGTTAATCGCCCGCAGCCGTTTTAACCGGCCACGGTAGAGTGCGGCTCGCTCGAAGGCGGCATCCAGCAGGGCTGAACGGCCCAGTGAGAGTTTGATAACGTCGTAACAGAGCTCAAGCGCATCATCCAGCAGCGTAAACATTCGCAGGATGTTGTTATCGCTCAGCAGTTCACGCAGGTTACCGCGATAGCCGGGATCGCCTAATGACAGGCGAAAATCCTGCGCGCACTGCGCCAGGCGGTCAGCGGATTTCTGCAGCTGCTGAGCATCACGCACCTCGGTGCGGTAGGCGGTAATAATATCTTTGGCGAGATCGAGTAACTGGCGGCTGGAGAGCTGCTGACCAAAATACTGACTGGCGATATCGGGCAGCTGATGGGCTTCATCGAAGATCATCACATCAGCTTCGGGAATAAGTTCGCCAAAGCCGCCCTCTTTCACCACCAGATCGGCAAGAAAGAGATGGTGGTTCACGACCACCACATCGGCGTCCATAGCGCGCTTACGCGCTTTGACCACAAAGCACTCTTTATAGCGAGGGCAGTCAGTGCCGAGGCAGTTATCGTTGGTGCTGGTGACCAGCGGCCAGACCGGGCTGTCTTCGGTCACGCCCGCACAGCTGCTGATGTCGCCATCTTCCGTCTGCGATGACCAGCTGCGCAGCGTCACCAGATCGGTCAGCCCCTGCGCGGTGAGATCGCCGCCCGCCATCGATTGCTGTTCCATGCGTTCCAGGCAAAGGTAGTTGGAGCGTCCTTTCAGCAAAGCCGTTTTACCTTTGAAATCCAGCGCCTTGATCATCGTAGGCAGATCGCGGCCATAGAGCTGATCCTGCAGCGCCTTGGATCCGGTGGAGACAATGACTTTTTTACCGGCCCGCAGAGCGGGAGCCAGGTAGGCATAGGTTTTTCCGGTGCCGGTACCGGCCTCGACCACCAGTTCACCCTGCTGTTTTACGGCTTCAGATACCGCCTGCGCCATCTCACGCTGTGCTTCACGCGGCTTAAAGCCTGCGATCGCCAGCGCCAGCGCGCCATCCACTGCAAAATCGTCTGCCACATACCCTCACTAAGAACGGCAAAAACACTGTAATTATGTCAGTATTGGATCAACAAAGCAAAATTGATAATTATCAATAGCTTATCTATTTTTAGCCGTTGGGAGTGTGGCAACCAGTGGCTCAGGATCGCGTCTGAAAGATGGGAAAAAGGCGGCAGGTGGCCGCCTGAAAAGAGTCTCTCGCAGCATCGGGATGCCTGGTGGAAAAGTCGCACCGCGAAAGGAAGCAGAAATCGCTGTGACTACTCTACAATCATGCGCCCATTGAGATGCTGCAACGGACGATTATTGGTGGTTTTCAGCGCCTGTTTAAAGGCGTCGAGCTGCGCCTGAGAGAGCGAAACCGGCTGTTTCAGCACCAGCCAGCGAATCCCCTCGCTGCAGGGCGGCGTCGTCAGGGAGCCGCTGAAACGATAATAGTGCAGATCTTCCGGGAAGAGATCGCGTAAATTTACCTGGCGATTAATGGTTACCTGCTGGTTTTCCTGTTTCGGCATAGCGTCGATCAACGGTGCCAGCGCCGGATTCTCTTTACCGACCTTAAACATCACCGCGACCACGGCCAGATCGCCATCTTCTTTGCTGTGTACAAAGTGGGCTTCCAGGGGAAAGGTGTGCCCATTAATCTGGTTCTCACTCGGCGTATGGAAGTGATACTGACGCAGCGTGAACTTTTCACTATCCAGTACAAAATCATCTTCTTCGTCAACGGTCACCTGAATCGTGTGCCCATTGTTGATCACCTTCTCAGCCGACGTATGGTAGGCCAGATCGAGTGCCTGTAAATGCCCCTCAATCGGATCTTTAATATTGATAGGCGACTGGGACTTACCTTCGTGGCAGATGTGGAAGTCGCTGGTCAGTTCGCTCCAGTGTTCCGGGCCAGCTTTGCCTTCGTACGTCCAGTGCGGTTCCGCCGCACCGGCTACGTTGAGGGTAGAAAGCGCCACAACCAGACTTAACATTTTTGGTAATTTCATTTTTATCCCTGCTTTATAAGCTTATTTGCGGCAGGGATACTATTCCGCTGACTACTGAATCAGCAAGGTGACAAAATGCGTTAAATCAAAATCAGAACGAATAAAGAGTTTATAATTACAATCAATGTTAATTTAATTAAGAAACATCACGATGTGACGTTTTTAAGCACTTCAGTAAAGGGTTGATATCAATCTCTCTGAATAAAAGAGTTTCATTTTTCTGTATTTATCATTTTGATCGTCGAAACGAGCCGGGAGGGAAATTTTGCACTAAATTCAGGCGACGTAAGAAACCGCAAAACTGCACGCAGGCGGTTTTGCGGTGCAACGCGATAACGCGTCATAAAAGATTATGCAGGTGACGCTAGACATCCTTTTCTAATGGTTCCTCTTCTTCATCTTCTTCCTCATCTTCAGGATAAATCTCAGCGTCATCGGGCAGCGGCTCATCGTAATCAGGGCGTTCAGACATAAATTCCTCCGGTGTCAGATAGCAATTTTGCTATGCCCTTTGAGTGTAGCTTACTCCTGCCATCTGTTTTGCAAGGCTCGCAAAAGATATCAGAAATGCGGGCGCTGCCGCAGACTCTGCTTCGCCACTGCGTGAAACAGCCTTGCGTCACAGCCGGTGCTGATAGCGTACCGGTTAATCGGATGCCCATTCGCCTCCCCCAGCCGCGTTATCATTGACGTCAGTCTGATAGCGGGTTTAATAATTCGCCGCTGAAAAAACTGTGTTTTCAAAAAAACCTCTTACTCGTTTAATGAATAAAAGGCCGGAACTTAACTGCCTATAATACAGGGACACGAAAAGTTAATGATGCGATTCAAAGCACAATTATGCACAAAGAAAGGTAACATTAAATAAAAACTCAACAGGAGTAGCATTAAACATCGTTATGTTGTTATAAGAAAAAATCCCTGATATAAAAGAGACAGAATTTAAACGTAACCTGTGAGCATTAGCGGATTGAATATTTCCTCTGATGCAGCCACGCTGACTTAACAGATGGTAGAGAGGTAATTAAAAATTCAGGCGTTCTGTTATCTCTCACAGGCAATAAAAAATTGTCGCCGGATGAGTCACATCACAATAGAAACCATGCCCCACGGCATCCGTCCTCTTTAAAAGGCCGTTTAAGACTATCTCGCTAAAGATATCCATTAATGTAAATGAAGTGGGGTTTTATATTATAAGTTAAATGGGATGTAATCTGGCTGTTGCTACCCTGTTGCATCTATCCGTCAAAATGGACACCATTACCTCAACAAGGAGAAATATCATTGTTCCCTAAATTACCCCGGTATAGCTTAGTGATTCTGACGCTGAGCGGTTGCGTTACCAACGATGAGGTCAAACTTAACCCAGTTGGTCAACATAGTGAACCTGTCATGCCGCATATAAACCAGGGAATCAGCCCTGCACAGCGGCGCGCGATTATGTCCGGCGAACAACCAGACTGGTCTGACGTTTATCCTCAGCGAATCAATAAAAACTCGTCAGCTGTCAGGAAATGATCTGCACGTCGTAGCAGTTAACGTCGTTACTCCACCACTCACATAGCGTAAAAAACACTGTGGAAAATAATCAACACGTCGATGATGTCTCCCTATGGGATTGGATTGTCACATTAATTTTAACCGGCATACCCGTATTAAATTTTTTCATGCTGCTTTACTGGTCCTTAAACCGAAGGACTAAACGTTCAAAGAAAAACTACGCCAGAGCGAGTTTATTATTGATATTCATCGTACTCATCTTCTATATCATTACCCTGGAAGTTACAACGGGCTATTTTCTTTTTAAACATTACTGATCCTTAAACTGACAGCGTCATACCCTTAAATGGAGTTTTTTATGGTGCGTTATTTCACTTTTATATTATTTGGCGTCACTTCGGCTTGCTGCATAGCAAAAACGTCAGTGGTGATGAATAACACCCTGAAGGCACAAGAGATAAAATCGGCAAAAATTGTTTACATTGGCGAGGTTAATGGCAATAAAGTGGCAGAATTGATGGCAGGCATCGATGATATTAATGCAAGTTACCCTGCTGTAAAAGAAATATCGCTTTATATAAACAGCTTTGGCGGTGATATGGAAGCTGGCTATATGGGCGGCCAGGCCGTCAGGGGGTCAAGGATTCCGATAAAAACCATCAATGCCGCAATGACGGGTTCGGCGGCCACCCTGATTTATTGCTCAGGGGCGCAAAGGGAAACATTACCCAGCGCAACGTTTTTAATCCACCCTGCAGCGAGTCAAAACATTCAGAGCAACTATCTGAAAAAAAATGAAGTCATTTTACTCAGCAGAGATATCGATAATGTCAGTAAAATATTCAGGGACACCTATGCATCCTGTTTCAAAGATGACGGGATAGAGATAGATAAAGCCTTATTCAGTGAAGACAACCGTATTTACCTGCGTTTTCCAGAATCTGTAAAACAGGGTATTGCACAAAAACGTGTTGAAGGAATCGCCCCCGCTGATGTCGCTTATTACATCTTCACTTCAGAGGCCAGCGGCTAGCGGCTAGCGGCTAGCAAAAATAACGTTATTTATGCCTGCTGGACGAATACTTTTTATCAGATATGCGCCGCCTGGACAGATGGGCGTGCTGGCGGGGAGACATATCGAGCCGTTAGCGGGTAATCCAGAGAAGAACATAACGCAGACGACGTTCAGATGGGGCGCCGCAGGATCTCACCATCAATATCACGGTGGATTTTCGCAGTAAGCGCTACCCTTGCATGGTGAGTTTTTTGAGCAGCAATAGCAGGGTGATTCAACACTGGCCAGATAAAAAGCGGCAAATAAAGCAGGCCGCTCAGCCAGATACGGCTTATTCTGGTACAGGGCGTTTATCTGTTTCTGGCTGGTGACCTGATATCACGATTATTAGCGACGCTGCTGTTGCGACCTGCTTATAAGCGGACGTACAACGCGCCCGCCAGCATAACGATGAACAGAATAGCGAAGGTAATAAAGCCCTGCTTACTGCCACGGGACAATCCAACAAATGCCGAAACCACAATAAACAGCAGCGTCAGTGCGCCGACCATCACCCAAAAAAGATACTGCGTATTCGCCATGCCTGAATCCTCATCCGTAGCGCGATTTATCTGCTGTTTTATAACATTTTTATGCCGCGCGTGCCCTCACTTCTCCCGCTCTTTCGACGCTTTATGCTGCTTTAGTGCAGCAGGGCTGAAACAGTGACAACGTCCGCGGCTCATGATCATGATGCAGACAGTGTGATGCAGTTAGCAAATGCAGAGGAACGCAGCGAGTAAACAAACGCGCGGATTATAATGATTAAATCAGCTTACCGTTGGGATGTGGCACCCGTAGGCTGACGTGCTGAGACTGGTTTAACATTGCCGTTCAGGCGGTGTAAAACAGATGGCCTTAACCCGACTGCCTGACTCAGGCGGAGGAATGTATGAACTGTTTCCGCATCGGCTCTCTGGCTGGCGTGCTGCTGCTCTGTGGCTGCCAGGCACCCACGCCTGATCAGGCTCGTCTGCAGCAGCCTGTTTTTCAGGGTCAAAGCACCCGCACCGTCCCTCAGCTCAGCGACTGTATTTATCGCGGCTGGTCCACCACCAGCGTCATTGCCAGAGATAACACCACCCACACCCAGCCCAACGGCAGCGAGATCAGCGTTTTTACCTGGGAAGATTCGATTTTTGCGGATGTGTCGCCCCGCCGAAAAGGGGCTGAGGTGAAATATTTCACGACTTTCCGGATGGCGCCTCAGGTGATGGCGGACAGACAGGCGATTGTTGAGCGCTGCCTGTAAAGCGTAAGGGGTGACAGCGATGTCGGGAGTGTGCCAGGCTAATGCGCAATTAACCAGGGAGAAACCGATGAGTATTACCCGCATTGACCCGGAACACCGTATGTCCGAAGCCGTGATCCACAACGACACGATCTATTACACCAGTGTGCCTGAGAATCTGGATGCCGATGCAGAAGCGCAGACAGCCAATGCGCTGGCAGTGATTGATGCGATTCTGACACGGCTCGGTAGCGATAAAAGCAAAATCCTTGATGCGACGCTGTTTCTGGTGGATAAGGCCGATTTCCCTGCGATGAACCGCGCATGGGACGCATGGGTCTCTCCAGGTAATGCGCCGGTGCGCTGCACGGTACAGGCCGGTCTGTTGAATCCGAAGTACAAAATCGAAATTAAAATTATCGCTGCACGTTAAAACGCCGGGCGTTATTCCTCTTCGTTTTCTTCATCTTCGTCTTCGAATAGCGCCCGAATCCGTTCGCCCTTGAAATTTTGTCGGATCTCCTGCGCCACCTGGGTGATCGCTTCACCGCTCGACAAACCTCCCGCCATCAATTCCTGAATACGTTCGACGGCCTGCTGCTGCTGCTCATGAGAGAGAGCCGGTATTCCTATAAACATGTTTCACTCCTGCGTTGGGGCAGACAGTATCCCACGCGGAACTAACAGGTGCCAGTCAGGAAAAAATATGGCAGTCTGACCGCCTCTTTGCTCTCTGATTTCTCTGCCCGATGATTGTTGAAACCCTCAGTCTTGATTATACCCCGGATGCGCTGACTCAGCGTTTTGCCCCGATTGCCCATCTGCCCTGGGCGATGCTGCTCTCCTCCGCGCAGGCGAACCACAGTGACAACCGCTTTGATATTCTGACCGCCGATCCCCGCGCCACCCTGGTGACCCGCGGTGCGATGACTATCCTCAGCGACCCGACCGGCACGACCGAATCAACCGCCGATCCCCTGCTGCTGGTGCAGCAGCAGTGTGATGCGCTGGGCGTGACGCCGGCTGCCAGCGATGCCCTGCCGTTTCAGGGCGGTGCGCTGGGCCTGTTTGGTTATGATCTGGGCCGCCGGTTCGAGTCGCTGCCTCAGCAGGCCGCAGCCGATCTCACCACGCCTGACATGGCGGTGGGTATCTATGACTGGGCATTGATTGCCGATCATCATCAGCAGACCCTGACGCTGGTGGCGTTAAAGAACGCAGAAGAACGCGCCGCCTGGCTGGCGCAATGGCCTGCGCGCGAGGCCGCACCCTTTTCACTGACCAGCCGCTGGCGCTCCAACCTCAGCTATGAAGATTACGCTGCGCGTTTTGCGGCGGTTCAGGCCTATATTCAGGCGGGTGACTGTTATCAGGTTAATCTGGCGCAGCGTTTTCAGGCCGGTTACCAGGGTGATGAGTGGCAGGCGTTCAGTATACTCAACGCAGCTAACCGCGCGCCGTTCAGCGCTTTTCTGCGTCTGCCGGAGAGCGCAATCCTTAGCCTGTCGCCGGAGCGCTTTCTGTCGCTGAATAATAAGCAGATCGAAACCCGACCGATCAAAGGTACCCGGCCACGCTGTGACGATCCGATTGCTGATGCGCAACAGGCTGAGTCGCTGCGCCATGCAGAAAAAGATCGGGCCGAAAACCTGATGATTGTCGATTTGCTGCGCAACGATATTGGCCGCGTGGCGCTACCCGGCTCGGTCACGGTGCCTGAACTGTTTGTGGTTGAACCCTTCCCCGCCGTACACCACCTGGTGAGCACGGTGCGGGCGCAACTGCCTGATACCCTGCAGGCCACCGATCTGCTGCGCGCCTGTTTTCCGGGCGGCTCGATTACCGGTGCGCCCAAGATTCGGGCGATGGAGATTATTGATGAACTGGAGCCGCAGCGGCGCAATGCCTGGTGCGGCAGCATTGGTTATCTCAGCCTGTGTGGCCGGATGGATACCAGCATCACCATTCGCACGCTGATCGCTGAAGGTCAGCAGCTCTACTGTGCGGCGGGCGGTGGGCTTGTTGCAGACAGCGATCCCGAAGCGGAGTATCAGGAAACACTCGACAAAGTCAGCCGGATCTTACCGGCACTGGAACAAACCGGAGGTTCAGTTGGCCCTGACGCTTGATGATTTCCGCAGCCGTTTTCTGTTGCAGCAGCCAGCCCGCAGCACACAATTGCTATCCGGGCGCCATGCGGCGGTGCTGGTGCCGATTGTGGCACGGCCTGAACCCGGTCTGTTGCTGACGCAGCGCTCACACGCCTTGCGCAAACATGCCGGACAGGTCGCCTTTCCCGGCGGGATGCAGGATGACACTGACGCATCGCTCATCGCCACAGCACTGCGTGAAGCACAGGAAGAGGTTGGCATTGAGCCGCATCAGGTCGAGGTATTAGGCGCTCTGCCCGCCGTGACCAGCAGCACCGGCTTTCAGGTGACGCCGGTACTGGGGATCATTCCGGCCGATCTGCGATTAACGATTAATCCGGATGAGGTGAGCAGCGCCTTTGAGATGCCGCTGGCCGAGGCTTTGCAGCTCAGCCGCTACAGCGCGCTGGAGGTGCATCGGGCTGGCGTTCGCCACCCGGTCTGGCTGTCGCGCTATCAGGATTATCTGGTGTGGGGCATGACCGCGGGTATTATCCGATCACTGAGTGCTCAGATCGCATTCTGAGACCTTTCTCGTTTTTCTCTCTCCGGCCCGTCAGGTTACTGGCGCGCTGCGCTATAATTTTTTCTATCCGTTTTGATAAGTTTATTTCATGCGAAAAGCTGCTCTTTCCTGGTGCATGACCATTACTATGGGCGCCATAAACTGCCCCGGCAGACTGAGAATAATTGTGAGGAGTGTCACCTGTGATTAGTGTTTTTGACATGTTCAAAGTGGGCATCGGCCCCTCAAGTTCGCATACTGTCGGCCCGATGAAAGCAGGTAAACAGTTTGTGGACTTGCTGTGCGAACAGGAAAAGCTGCAGGAGGTCACCCGCATCGCCGTGGATGTTTACGGTTCTCTCTCTCTGACCGGCAAAGGCCATCACACTGATATCGCCATTATTATGGGTCTGGCGGGTGAATCGCCGGATACGGTGGATATCGATGCGATCCCCGCCTTTATTAAAGATGTTGAGCAGCGTGAGCGACTGCTGCTGGCGAAAGGCGCACACGAAGTGGATTTCCCGCGCGAAGGCGGCATGGTATTTCGCAGTGAGAACCTCTCGCTGCATGAAAATGGCCTGCGCCTGCTCGCGTTTGCGGGCGACCTGCTGATCCTGTCAAAAACCTATTACTCCGTTGGCGGCGGTTTCATTGTTGATGAAGAGCACTTCGGGCAGTCGGCACTGGATGAAGTCTCTGTGCCCTGGCCGTTCCACTCCGCCAAAGATCTGCTGGCTCACTGTCGTGAAACCGGCCTGTCACTCTCAGGTCTGGTGATGAAAAATGAGCTGGCGCTGCACAGCCGCGATGAGATCCATGCCTATTTCACTAACATCTGGCAGACGATGCAGGCCTGTATCGACCGCGGTCTGAATACCGAAGGCGTGTTGCCAGGGCCACTGCGCGTGCCGCGTCGCGCCGCCTCCCTGCGTCGCCTGCTGACCTCCTCTGACAAGCACTCCAGCGATCCGATGATTGTTATCGACTGGATCAATATGTATGCGCTGGCCGTTAACGAAGAGAACGCCGCGGGAGGCCGCGTGGTGACCGCGCCAACTAACGGTGCCTGCGGTATCGTGCCTGCGGTGCTGGCTTACTACGATCACTTCATTGAACCAGTGACACCTGACATTTTCCTGCGCTATTTCCTCGCCTCTGGCGCCATCGGCGTGCTGTACAAAATGAACGCCTCTATTTCAGGCGCGGAAGTGGGCTGTCAGGGTGAAGTGGGTGTCGCCTGTTCTATGGCGGCGGCCGGTCTGGCTGAACTGCTGGGCGGCAGTCCGGAGCAGGTCTGCGTGGCGGCTGAAATCGGCATGGAACATAACCTTGGTCTGACCTGTGACCCGGTAGCCGGTCAGGTTCAGGTGCCCTGCATTGAGCGCAATGCTATCGCCTCGGTTAAAGCGATTAACGCGGCGCGCATGGCACTTAGGCGCACCAGCGAACCCCGCGTCTCGCTGGATAAGGTTATCGAGACAATGTATGAAACCGGCAAAGATATGAACGCCAAATACCGTGAAACTTCGCGTGGCGGTCTGGCGATTAAAGTTCAGTGTGATTAAGCGAAACGATTAACTGACTAAAAAACGTGCAAACGTAATAAAATCCGCATCCTGCGCTATCTCAGCGCAGGTTTAACCGGTAGAGTGATTTCCGCGCAGCCGTCCGGCTTACGCAACTTTCCAGACCTGCTTTTCTGCATTCCGGCCTCAATGTTGATCTGACCGTGCCGATACTCACCCCGTTGTGTTTTGCTTTTTACTGGCTTTTTGGGAAGGTGAATACAGATGTTTATGGCCCAGCAATCTGTTGGACAATTCAGACGCAAGCGTGTGCTGATAGCGCTGTCGATCGCCACCGTGGTGCTGATATTAACCCTGGCCTTTCGCTATATCGAAGAGAAGTCACGTATCGAGCAGCAGGCGATGGATTTCGCCGATAAAGCGATTATGCGGTTTGACCGGATGTTTTCACCGCTGGAGGTTTCAGCCAATAATACGCTGGGTCTGGTCGGCGTTCCCTGTCAGGATGTTCGCTTTCCACTCATCGAAAAAATCTCTTCCCTGCAGACGGTCCGGGCGATCCTGCTGGTGGATAACGACGTGCTCTACTGCTCCAGTATCTACGGGCCGCGCACCATCCCCTTTAGCCAGACTTACCCTGACTTAGCCTTTAACAGTCAGCGCATGACGCTGGCAACCGATGAGTACCTGCTGAAAGGCTCGCCCATTTTACTGCTGTGGACGCCAAAGAGCCTGGATAACCGCTCCGGGATTTTGCAGGTGATCAACATCGAAATGATGAGCAATTATCTGCTGGAGCCGCAGTTGCCCTGGGTGGAACGCGCTGTCTTTAACGTCAATGGAGAGAGCCTGGAGTATGGCAATCCACTGATCGAGCCCACGGTGCCGTCTGAAGACGAAGTGAGCTATGAGCAGGGCTCGCTGCGCTATCCGTTTACGCTTACTCTCTATGGCCCCTCTCCGACCCGCCTGGCGCTGGCGACGCTTCCCTCACAGCTCCCGCTGGCGCTGCTGCTGAGTCTGCTTATGGGTTACATCGTCTGGCTGGCGACCGCAAATCGTATGAGCCTGAGCTGGCAAATCAGTTATGGCATTACGGCCCGTGAGTTTATGGTTTATTGCCAGCCGCTGATCAACACCAAAAGTGGTGAGTGCGACGGTATTGAGTTACTGCTGCGCTGGCATAATCCCCGTCAGGGCTGGATTGCCCCGGATGTCTTTATTCCCCTGGCCGAGCGACAGAACCTGATCAAACCGCTGACGCGCTTTGTACTGAATGAGGTGGTGAGTCAGTTACCGCAGCTGCCCGACGATCCCGCGTTCCATATCGCCATTAACGTTGCCGCCAGCCACTTCCGCGACCACGCCATTCTGGAAGATCTGCACAACCTGTGGTGGCCTGCCAATCCGGTGCCGAAACTGGTGGTGGAGCTCACCGAGCGCGATGCCCTGCCGGTCGTGGACCAGTCGGTGATTGCGCAACTGCACGACATCGGTGTCCGGCTGGCGATTGATGATTTTGGCACCGGCCACAGCTCGCTCTCCTACCTGAAAGATCTGCAGCCAGATGTGCTGAAAATCGACAAGATTTTCACCGCAGCCATCGGCACTGACGCGATTAATGCCACGGTGACGGATATGGTGATTTCGCTGGCCCAGCGCCTGAATATCAGTCTGGTGGCCGAAGGCGTGGAAACAGCTGAGCAGGCGGCCTATCTGCGCGAACGCGGTGTGGATCATCTGCAGGGCTACTATTTTGCCCGCCCGATGCCGCTGCAGGACTTCCCGGCGTGGCTGGCGCAGCATCAGGCTGATGCCCGCAGGTGACAATCGCCTGAGCCCCGTTTCGCCCTGCCTGATGACCTTACGCCACAGACAAAAAAACAGCCGCGGCAATGAGCCAGCGGCTGTCGGAGAATTCAGCGCGGCCGGTAAGCCCGGCAGCGCCGCTGCATCAACGAGAACGATTAGCCCTCTTCATCCTCATCATGCGGTTTATCTTTAGTGACACGCACCAGATCGATACGGTAGTCGGTCGCTTCGATAATCTGGAAGTGCAGCGGAGTAATATCAATCACATCGCCAGGAAGCGGTAACTGCCCTTTCTGCTCAATCAGCAGGCCCGCCAGCGAGGCGTGGTCTTCTGTCGGATCGACCAGTTCATGGAAGTCGAGCAACTGCTGCAGCGAGTGCAGATCGGTCCCCCCTTTCACTAACCAGCCATCACCATCCGCAATAATATCGGGCGTTTCATCTTCATCCGGGAATTCACCCGCAATCGCTTCCAGCACGTCCAGCGGCGTAATCAGACCCTGAACCACACCAAACTCATTGGTGACAATCACGAAGCTGCCCTTGGCACGACGCAGCACGCCAAGCAGGTTGATCGGATCCAGCGTCTCCGGCACCACGATAGTCGGTGTATTGGCCGCAAAGGTCGCCACATCCACACCGTGCTCCAACGCCACCAGCAGCTCTTTGGCTCGCACTACGCCGACAATTTCATCCAGTTCACCCCGACAGACCGGGAACAGGCTGTGTGGCGTATCAAGCAGCTGACCGCGAATCTCATCTACCGGCCGATTCGCATCGACCCAGGAGATTTCACCGCGTGGCGTCATGATGCTGCGAATCGAGCGGGAAGCCAGCGTCAGCACGCCATTAATCATATAGCGCTCTTCATCTTTAAACGCTTCCTGCGGCATCGCTTCCGCCAGTGCAGCCTCTTCGCTGCTGCTGGTGTTGCCATTGCTGGCGGTCTGGGCACGGTTGCGGCCCCCCATCAGGCGTAAAATTGCTTCGGCGGTGCGTTCACGCATCGGGCGATTTGACTGATGGCGGATAAAGTTACGACGTGCAACCTGGTTGAACAGCTCAATCAGAATCGAGAAGCCAATCGCCGCATAGAGGTAGCCTTTAGGAATATGGAAACCAAAGCCTTCTGCCACCAGCGACAGACCGATCATCAGCAGGAAGCTCAGGCAAAGCACCACTACAGTCGGATGCGCGTTAACAAAGTTGGTTAACGGCTTAGAAGCCAGCAGCATCACACCCATCGCAATCACCACGGCGGTCATCATCACCGGCAGGTGGTTCACCATACCCACGGCGGTAATCACAGCATCCAGCGAGAAGACGGCGTCCAGTACCACAATCTGCGTCACGACAGCCCAGAAACTGGCATATCCCCGATTACCGGATCCGTCGAGCTGCCGGTTCTCCAGCCGCTCGTGCAGCTCCATGGTCGCCTTAAACAACAGGAACAGACCACCCGCCAGCAGAATTAAATCACGACCGGCAAAGCTGAAACCGCCTACGCTAAAGAGAGGCGTCGTCAGCGTCACCATCCAGGAGATCAGCGACAGCAGACCCAGACGCATGACCAGCGCCAGTGACAGGCCAATCAGGCGTGCTTTATCACGCTGCTTCGGCGGCAGTTTGTCGGCCAGGATGGCAATAAACACCAGGTTATCAATGCCGAGTACGATTTCCAGCACCACGAGCGTCAGTAAACCCGCCCAGATTGAGGGGTCGAATAAAAATTCCATTATTTATGACTCCAGAACAGGGAACAGATCGCGGTGCCGCTTATCAGCGCAGCAATGCGTGACATGCAGGTAGTCGGGAAAGCGGTGAAAACGCCGTGAGGCGAAGGGTGACGCGCCAGCAGGCGCAAAGAACAGATTAAGCGACGTCGGTGACGATCCATAAAGGTGGGCTGAAGCCCGTTACTCCTGAGTAATAAACAGAACGTTAATGTATCAGGTCGGCGAATTGCGTCAAAAAATTTTCTTATTTTTACAATCTGCCTGACGGATGATCAGGCGCATAAAAAGGGTTACTGGCCGCTTCACAGGATGAATAGCTGACAGACATCACATAATTTATTTTTTCGATCACTAAAATAAATCGCGACTTTACCGCCTTGACGTAGTTAACCCATGTTTTTTCGACGCTATACCGATAATTCGAATCATCCGGTTAAACAGATCATCAAAGCACTTCAATACAGTTCATTGACTCAGATGAGCATCTCTAGCGAACGGAGGTAGCACGTGACCATTGCGATAGTAATTGGTACACACGGCTGGGCAGCGGAACAACTGCTGAAAACAGCAGAAATGCTGTTGGGCGAGCAGGACAATGTCGGCTGGATAGATTTTGTCCCCGGTGAAAATGCAGAAACGCTGATTGAAAAATATCAGGCACGACTGGCAGAACTTGATACGACGCAGGGAGTACTGTTTTTAGTTGATACCTGGGGTGGCAGTCCGTTTAATGCGGCCAGTCGCATCGTGGTCGACAAACCGCAGTATGAGGTCATAGCCGGGGTCAATATCCCGATGCTGGTCGAAACCCTGATGGCGCGCGATGACAATCCCGGTTTTGACGAGCTGGTCGCCGTGGCGGTGGAGACCGGCCGTGAAGGCGTCAAAGCCCTGAAAGCCAAAGAAGAAGCGCCGGCGCCAGCCGCGGTGAAACCGGCCGCTGCGGTGCAACCGGCTAAGCCGATGGCGCCTGGTGACCACATGAAAATCGGGCTGACACGCATTGATGACCGTCTGATTCATGGGCAGGTAGCAACGCGCTGGACCAAAGAGACCAATGTTCAGCGCATTATCGTAGTCAGCGATGAAGTGGCCAACGATCATGTGCGCAAAACCCTGCTGACACAGGTTGCTCCGCCCGGCGTCACGGCCCATGTGGTGGATGTTGATAAGATGGTGCGGGTGTGGAACAACCCGAAGTATGGTCAGGATCGCGTGATGCTGCTGTTTACCAACCCCACCGATGTACTGCGCGTGGTGGAACAGGGTGTCGATATTAAAACCGTCAACATCGGCGGAATGGCGTTCCGCCAGGGGAAAACTCAGGTCAATAATGCGGTCTCGGTCGATGAAAAAGATATTGCCGCGTTCCGCAAACTCAATGAACGCAATATTGAACTGGAAGTGCGTAAAGTTTCCAGTGACCAGAAACTGAAAATGATGGATCTGATTGCAAAAGTTAACGCGTAACAGAAGCACTTATGCGCCTGCGTTTCCGGGCTCCTGGTTATCCTGCTGAGGACAAGAAGTATGATGGAAATAACCTCGCTACAAATTATTTTGATTTTTATTGTCGCCTGTATTGCCGGTATGGGGTCGATTCTGGATGAGTTCCAGTTTCACCGTCCCCTGGTGGCCTGTACCCTGATTGGTATGGTGCTGGGTGATATGAAAACCGGCATTATTATCGGCGGTACGCTGGAGATGATTGCGCTGGGCTGGATGAACATCGGTGCCGCCGTTGCGCCTGATGCCGCCCTCGCCTCCATTATCTCGACCATCCTGGTTATCGCTGGCGGTCAAAGTGTGGGTGCCGGTATTGCGCTGGCGATTCCGCTGGCCGCCGCCGGACAGGTATTGACCATTATCGTGCGTACGCTGACCGTCGCCTTCCAGCATGCGGCTGACAAAGCCGCAGAGAAAGGTAACCTCACGGCCATCTCCTGGATCCACGTCTCTGCCCTGCTGTTACAGGCGATGCGTATCGCTATCCCGGCGCTGATTGTGGCGATTTCGGTCGGCACCAGTGCGGTTCACGCCTTACTCAGCTCTATTCCGGACGTGGTGACCAACGGCCTGAATATCGCCGGTGGCATGATTGTGGTGGTCGGTTATGCGATGGTCATCAACATGATGCGCGCAGGCTACCTGATGCCGTTCTTTTACCTGGGCTTCGTCACCGCGGCCTTCACCAACTTTAACCTGGTGGCGCTGGGCGTCATTGGCGTGGTCATGGCGGTGCTCTACATTCAGCTCAGCCCGAAATACAACCGTGTGGCGGGAGCACCAACAGGTGCTGCGACCGCAAACGATCTTGATAACGAACTCGATTAAGGAACAGGTGAGCACATGGTTGATATTACGAAAGTCGAAAAGAAACTGACACCCGGTGATGTTCGCGCCGTCTTTCTGCGCTCTAATCTGTTCCAGGGTTCATGGAACTTTGAACGCATGCAGGCGCTGGGCTTCTGCTTCTCAATGGTGCCGGTGATCCGCCGTCTCTATCCTGAGAACAATGATGATCGTAAGCAGGCGATCAAGCGTCATCTGGAGTTCTTTAATACCCATCCTTATGTGGCCGCGCCGGTTCTGGGCGTGACTATGGCGATGGAAGAGCAGCGTGCTAACGGCGCCCCGATCGACGATGGCGCGATTAACGGCCTTAAAGTCGGCCTGATGGGACCCCTAGCCGGTGTTGGCGACCCGATCTTCTGGGGTACGGTGCGCCCGGTGTTTGCCGCGCTGGGAGCCGGTATCGCCATGAGTGGCAGTCTGCTGGGTCCGCTGCTCTTCTTTGTGCTGTTTAACCTGGCACGTCTGCTGACCCGCTACTACGGCGTGGCCTATGGCTATCGCAAAGGGATAGATATCGTCAGTGATATGGGCGGCGGTTTCCTGCAGAAACTCACGGAGGGCGCGTCGATTCTCGGCCTGTTTGTCATGGGGGCGCTGGTCAACAAGTGGACACACGTTAACATTCCGCTGGTGGTGTCACGTATTACCGACTCGACCGGTAAAACCACCGTCACCACCGTACAGTCGATCCTCGATCAGCTGATGCCGGGCGTGGTGCCGCTGCTGCTGACCTTTGGCTGTATGTGGCTGTTACGCCGTAAAGTGAACGCGCTGTGGATTATCGTCGGCTTCTTTGCTATCGGTATCTTTGGTTACTGGATCGGCCTGCTCGGTCTGTAATTTCACCCGGCCGGGAGCCTGCGCTCCCGGCTTTTAAGCGTGGTGAGCTGAGCCACAACCGGCTGAGCTCACCCTGTTTGAGGTAGATGTGATGTCATTAACCGACGCGCTGATTGCGTGTTGTATTGCCGCCCTGATGGGGTTTGCCATTTATCACGAGGCGATTCTGCCGCGTCGCCACGGTCCGACCCGCTTACGGGTTGCGCTGCGCAGGCAGCATAAGCTGGATAGCCTGATTTTCATCGGCCTGCTGCTGATCCTGCTGTGGAACAACGTCAGCCATCACGGCCCGCAGCTCACCACCTCACTGCTGATGGTGCTGAGTTTTCTGGCGTTCTGGCTATTCTGGCTGCGAAAGCCAACGCTGCTGATGAAAAGTGAGGGGTTGTTTTACGCCGGTGTCTGGATCGATTACCGGCGAATTCAGGGCATGAATCTCTCTGAGGATGGCATTCTGGTGATTCAGCTGGAACAGCGTCGGCTGCTGATCGCGGTGCAGCAACTCGACGATCTGGAGCGCATCTATAACACCCTGGTCGAGGCGCGCTAGTCGCGCTGCCACACAGTCAGGGTAAAGTCTGCGTCGCAGCTGAACTGCTCGCTCTGCTGCAGGGTCTGCCAGACCTCTTCACGCGCCCGCCAGGCGAACGGCGTCATCTGAAGCAGGGTCGTCGCGGCTGTGCCGGTTAATGCCATCGGGTAACGCAGCGCTTGCTGCGCCACCTGGTGGAATCCGGGATACGCTTTCTGCTCCGGCACATGCAACTGCACTTCGCGGTAAATCAGCGCCTTGAACTGCTGCAGATGATGCGGGCCCGGTGTCACGGTCAGTACCAGGCCACCCGGCTTCAGCACGCGCGCCAGTTCCGCTTCATTGCAGGGTGCGTAGATTCGGACAACCGCATCCAGGGCGTGATCGGCAAAGGGTAAGCGCTGGCTGGAAGCGACGCAGAAGCGCACCGCCGGATAGCGCTTTGCTGCCAGCCGGATCGCCATTCTGGCGACATCCAGCCCATAGACCTGCCCGGCCTCGCCTGCTGCGTCAGCCAGTGCGGCGGTGTAGTAACCTTCGCCACAGCCGATATCCAGGATTTTGCACTCCGGCTGGCTCAGCGCGGGCGCAAGCAGGCTGACGACCCGATCACGCAGCGGCTGGTAGTAGCCTGCCTCAAGAAATTCGCGTCGTGCCTGCATCATCTCTGCACTGTCACCCGGTTCACGCGACCGTTTATGCTGAACGGGCAGCAGATTGACATACCCTTCTTTCGCCTGGTCAAACTGATGGCGATTCTCGCAGCACCAGCTGCGCGAAGTAAAGGCGAGAGGAGAGTGACAAAGAGGGCAAATCAGGGACATAGGGTGCTCCGGCATCAGATAACGCGGCGCAGTGTAACCTTAACGTTTACGCATCGGAAGCATAAAGAAAGCCCCGGCTGAGAAGCCAGGGCTTTGAGATTTCATGTCAGGGTGCAATGCACCGAGGCGGAGTTGAATCAGATAGCCGTAACGTTAACGGCTGCCGGGCCTTTCTGGCCGTCCTGAATTTCGAACTCAACGCTCTGGCCTTCAGCCAGGGTTTTGAAACCATTGCCCTGAATAGCGGAGAAGTGTACGAACACATCTTTGCTACCGTCAGCAGGGGTGATAAAACCAAAACCTTTAGACTCGTTGAACCACTTAACCTGACCTTTAATCTTTGCCATTTTGCAAATTCCTTTAGATGTTTATTTAGCCCGAAGGCTGTCGTACAGAAAAACCAGAGACATTACTGCATGAGGCACTAATTAAGGTTCGGCAAGGAAGCGGTATTCAACGTCAACGTCTTTACTCGTTCTTCTTTACAGACTTCTTTACAGAAGATGCCATGCATAAACAGAACTGTACCTCGTTTAACTCAGGATTTGTTATCACATATCCTAAAAACAATGGCAAGCCATTTTTAAGGGCCTCAGCCAGCCTGCGCACATAATTGCCAGAAGGCTCACATTGCCTGTTCTGTGGCGTTTACAAATGCCGATGCAAATTAAGCCCGCTCTCTGGCCAGACCCCTCTCCGGCCTCTGTTGCCGGGTCTAACCCAATGGATACCATAAGAAATTAATATTTCACAAATATGGCAATAACAGAATGAATAAGCGAAGCGCGAAAAGTTGAAAATATCAATAATCCGGCGTCAATCCTGTACAGCGCCTTTTATTTCGTACAGATAACACTTTTTTTGCACCAAAAGCAGGAGCCAGACAGTCGTCCTGCTCCAAATAAAAGCATTGAGCCCGATTTTACTTATTAAGAATTTAACTTTTGATTTGAAAAATTGATATCAGATAATAAAAACGGGCTTTTGTTTTAACTCTGAGGTTTTAGGATAATTCCTGGGCATCCTTATTCAGCCCGCGGCTTTCGCCTATTCGCCACGGTGCGAAACCGCCCTTTTGCTCGTTTGCCCGCAGCAGCGCATCCGCCAGTTCTTTGGGTGGTGCATCCAGCGACTCATCGGCCAGTTCGAACACGCCCCAGTGGATGGGCAGCGTCAGCGGCTTGCCTGCTGCCTGCCATAGCGCCACCGCCTGATCGGGATTCATATGTTGGCCCGCCATGAACCATTCAGGTGCATAAGCGCCAATCGGCAAAGCCGCCAGGCTGAACGGGCCGAGTCGGGCAGCAATCTCCGGCAGGCTATCGCTGTAGCCGCTGTCGCCCGAGAACCAGAAGCGCACGGAGGCAGAACGCACGACCCAGCCGCACCAGAGCGAACGGTTTCGATCGCGCGGCGTTCGCATACTCCAGTGACGTGCCGGCACCGCATCAAAACAGAGGTCGCCGACAGTAAACTGTTGCCACCAGTCGAGCTGATGGACCTGTTTCACGCCCCGCGCCCTGCACCATTTTTCCAGGCCCAGCGGCACAATGAAGGTCGCCTGCGGAAAACGCCGGACGATCGCTTTAACCGTCGGCCGATCAAGATGATCGTAATGGTTATGTGAAATAAGCACGACATCCAGACGCGGCAGATCAGCGATGCTAAGCGGTGCGGGCGTTTTTCGCTGCGGCCCGGCAAAAGAGAGTGGCGAGGCGCGTGACGAGAGTGCGGGATCGATCAGGATATATTGCTGGTTCAGTCGCAGCAGCACGGCGGCATGGCCCAGCCACCAGATGCGATCGTCACTGCCGCTGATATCAGCGGGCTGCCACCACTGTTCGGTGAAAGCCCTGTAGCCCTGCTGCGGTGGCAGCGGCAGCCCCTGCGCTTTGCGATCCCTGCGCCAGCGCTGCAGATCGCCCGGCTTGCGCCGTTCCGGTTCAGGATTGCAGAATCCCTCGGGCGTGTGATGCGCTTTGCTGCTGTCATACCACGGATTTTTCCAGACCATCCCGCCTCTCTGCTGTGATTATCGTTCCGGAATCAACCGGATAAAGTCGCGTTTCTCGCGATCGTCATCGGTTTTTTTACTCTCTGCCCCTGGCTGCATCTCAATCAGACGGCGCAGCAGCTGATTCTGTTTCTTCTGCTCTTCCAGCAAAGATTCCAGTAAGCGGATTTGCTCACCGGCGCGCACGCTGGCGCGGTTGACAAAGAACCAGGCGATAAACGCCACAATCAAAATAATGACCAGCAGGCCATAGCTGACCAGTGGGCCCGAATTTGCGGCTAACTCATTCATAACTGCCTCGTAAAACTCAGTGGAAACGCCAGAACATGGCAACCGCCCATTCTACCTGTCGCCATCGCAAAAGATAATGGGGTTAACATCAATGCAGAATTTGCCGTTTCAGTTATCTCTGATCGATCCCACCAGAAAAGCGAGGCATGCTGATATCATCATAACCGGCGGCACCAGGTGGAGCGCTGAGTTATCTTTCACAAGGAGACATAATGAAACTGTTTATTCGTACGGTAGGCTTGCTGGCGGTGATCTGGCTGGCGATGCTGTTTACCGGCTATGGCGTATTAACCGGCAGTACTAAAAATGCAGCCGGCCTTGGCCTGCAGTGCAGCTATCTGACCGCTCGCGGTGTGATCAGTGCGCAGTATCTGCATACTGACAGTGGCGTGGTGGGTGTGACTGATTGTCCGTTGCTGAAGAAAAGCGGAGAAGTGATCGATAATTAACAAAACAGCGGGCCACATGGCCCGCTGTTTTCAGAACGGATAGTCGTGATAGCCCATCTCTGAGGAGAGCGTACGCGCCGCCCGATGCAGCATGGCCACGTAATCCTGGCGGGCATCTTCTGAAAAGCGAATGGTGGGAAAAGAGATGCTCAGTCCCGCAATCACCACGCCAAAACGGTCAAACACCGGCACAGCGAGGCAGCGTAAGCCCTCTTCCTGCTCTTCGTTATCTTCACCATAGCCCTGTGTTCTTACCTGATCCAGCGCCGTAATCAACGCCTCCGCGCTTAACAGCGTATTGGCCGTGCTCCGTTTGAATTCGACATCCCGCAGGATCTCCTCAACTTCGCTGCGATCGCGCCAGGCGAGCAGAACTTTCCCAATTGCGGTGGTATGCAGCGGATTACGACGGCCAATGCGCGAATACATACGCAGGTTGTAGAGGGAGTCGATTTTATGGATGTAGACAATACTGTCCTCTTCCAGCGCCCCCAGATGAATGGTTTCTTTGGTCAGACGCGAAAGCTCACGCATCTGCACATCCGCACTGCGGATTAAATCGACGTTCTGCAGCGCTTTAGCGCCCAGTTCAAACAGCTTCAGTGTCAGTGAGTACTTCTCGCTCTCACCTTCCTGCGTGACATAACCCAGCGACTTCATGGTCTGCAGGAAACGGTAAACGGTGCTTTTTGACATCATCACGCGCTGCGCGAGCTCAGTAATACCGTGATCGCGCTCTTCACCCAGCGCCTGCAGAATGCCGAACACTTTAAGTACCGAAGAGACGGAATCGGGCTGTTTATCATTTTCAGCAGAGGACATCGCGCACCTTGTTAAACCTGTTTCAAAAAAAATGGAACGGACTGTCAGTATAGAGTGAGGCATACGAAGGCAGCAATGCTTTAACCATTACGTCATATTTAAAGACAGTTTTTTCTCCGTCCGATCGCTGCATTTCAGCGTTAATTTCATTAGCATGATGATATTCACCCTCTTTAGTAATTAACTTATGACACTCTCTCCTCCTCAGGATGGATTACCCGCGCGTCAGCGCTATATGGCAATCGTCACCATCGCGCTGGGTCTGACCATGGCGGTGCTGGATGGCGCGATAGCCAATGTCGCCCTGCCCACTATCTCGCGCGAACTGAATGCCAGCCCGGCGCAGTCGATCTGGATAGTGAACGCCTATCAGATTGCGATTATCGTCTCGCTTCTGTCGCTCTCCTTTCTGGGCGACATGCTGGGTTATCGTCGCGTCTATCAGGCGGGCCTGGCGCTGTTTATTGCCACTTCGCTGTTCTGCGCCTTCTCCACCACCCTGACCATGCTGACTTTCGCCCGCGTGCTGCAGGGATTAGGAGGTGCAGCGCTGATGAGTGTGAATACCGCGCTGATACGCATTATCTATCCGCAGCGTCATCTGGGACGCGGCATGGCGATCAACTCGCTGGTCGTGGCGGTTTCAACCGCGGCAGGCCCGACGGTCGCCGCAGCGATTCTTTCGGTGGCAAGCTGGAAGTGGCTGTTTCTGATTAACGTCCCGCTGGGTGCCATTGCGCTCTGGCTGGCGCTGCGCACGCTGCCTGATAATCCGCAGAAAGCGACGGCGCAGAAATTTGATGTTCCCAGCGCGATCATGAACGCCCTGTTCTTTGGTCTGATCATCTCTGCGCTGAGCGGATTTGCACAGGGACAGAGTCATCTGCTGGTGCTGTCGGAGGTCATTGCTCTGCTGGTTGTGGGCTGGTTCTTTATTCGTCGTCAGTTAAACATGGCGGTGCCGCTGCTGCCGGTTGATCTGCTGCGTATCCCGATTTTCAGCCTGTCGATGGGAACGTCGGTCTGTTCGTTCTGCGCGCAGATGCTGGCGATGGTGTCGCTGCCCTTCTTTCTGCAAAACGTCCTGCAGCGTGATGAGGTGGCAACCGGTTTACTGCTGACGCCCTGGCCGCTGGCAACCATGGTATTTGCGCCGATTGCCGGCCGGCTGATTGAACGGGTGCATGCCGGGCTGCTGGGCGGCATCGGGCTGGCCATGTTCGCCCTGGGGCTGTTTCTGCTCGCCTGGCTGCCGGCCAACCCGGGTGATGGCGATATTATCTGGCGCATGATGCTGTGCGGTGCCGGTTTTGGGCTGTTTCAGTCACCCAACAACCACACTATTGTCACTTCCGCTCCGCGTCATCGCAGCGGCGGCGCCAGCGGCATGCTGGGCACCGCGCGCCTGCTGGGCCAGAGTATGGGTGCCGCGCTGGTCGCGCTGATGTTTAATCTGTTTGATGATCGCGGGACGCACGCTTCGCTGCTGCTGGCGGGCAGCTTTGCCGCCGTGGCCGCGCTGGTCAGTGTGTCGCGGATGACGCAGACCCGCGCCTGATGGCAGAAACAGAAAAGGCGACCACCTGACAGAGTGTGACCCGATTCGCTGTAAGGCCGAGCCTTCACAGGGAACCCGGTCAGATCGGAAAGACTTCTGTCATCCATGACGGTCGGCCCGCACCATCCATGGCGCGGGACGCTTTCCTCCTCTGCCCGGGTTCCCTGCATGTTGAGCTAAGATATTGCTGTCAGATTCAGTCTGATTATGGTTTCTAAACAGAAAAGGCGACCCAGGGTCGCCTTTTTTGCTCTGCTTAACGCTACTTCAGATACTGACCGCTGCGCAGTGCTTCAATACGCTTATCTAACGGCGGATGCGACATAAACAGCTCGCTGAACGATTTGCCCTTACCGTTGATACAGAACGCCATCATGCTGCTCGGCTCCTGCGGTTCGTAGCTGGTTTTCAGGCGCTGTAACGCCGCAATCATCTTCTCACGACCTACCAGCTTCGCTGAACCGGCATCGGCATGGAACTCACGGTGACGCGAGAACCACATGGTGATGATGCTGGCGAGAATACCAAACACCAGTTCCAGCACCATCGACACCGCAAAGTAGACCAGCGGGTTGCCGTTGCTGCTCTCCTCACCATCGCGGTTGCCGGACATAAAGCCCGCCGCGATCTGCGCCAGAATACGTGAAACGAAAATCACAAAGGTGTTCACCACACCCTGGATCAGCGTCATGGTGATCATGTCGCCGTTGGCGATGTGTGACACTTCGTGTGCCAGCACCGCTTCCGCTTCATCACGGCTCATGTTCTGCAGCAGACCGGTTGAGACAGCAACCAGTGAGGCGTTACGCCGTGCGCCAGTTGCGAAGGCGTTGATGTCAGGTGCGTGATAGATCGCCACCTGCGGCATCGCAATACCCGCCTGTTGTGCCTGACGGCCAATTGTATCCACCAGCCAGCGCTCGGTTTCGTTGCGTGGCTGTTCAATCACTTCACCGCCAACCGATCGCAGTGCCATCCACTTCGACATCAGCAGTGAAACAAACGCACCGCCGAAGCCAAACAGGCCTGCCATGATCATCAGGCCCTGAACACTGCTTGACTGGATCCCTGTCAGGCTGAGAATCAGCCCGAATACCAACATCACAGCCAGGTTGGTCATCAGGAAAAGAGCAATACGCATCATTTTTGTTAATCTTCCTCAGTAGTTCACGCGCCTATACGCGGATCCATATCCTATGGGCATTGGGCTGCTTTTCAAGCAACCTTAACGTTTAAGTGCCTAAAAAGACATAACTTTACATTCTGACACGCCTGATGAGGAGCCCAGCCTTCAGGCACCTTCACCAGCGCTAATCATTGCTTACTGGAAACTTTTCTGAGTACAAAAAAAAGCACCGCTGAGCGGTGCTTTTTCTGGCAATAGCTGTTTATTTAGCCGCTGGCGCCTCTGGCTGGGATTTCTCCAGCTGCGCAAGATCGTTAGCGATCTTCACCGTCTCATCAAGATACGGATCCGGCTCTTTATAATCTTTCGGCAACTCATCCAGGTTTTTCAGCGGTTTTTTGCCTTCGGCCTGATAGCGCGCGTTGATCCGCTCCAGACGAGACGCATCATCTTCGTGGTTCTCTTTCTCGCGCTGAGCGAGATTAAGCGACACGATGTTGCGCTTATCTTTCAGGGCATTGTAACGGGCAATGTCCTTCATGATGTACTGGAACTCGCGATCCTGAGCGATGCGGTCAGCATGCTGCTTAGTCAGCTGCACCACCAGCGGTTTCACATCACCGGTTTTGACATAGGTCGCCGCTTTGATGCTGTCCCACGGCAGTGCGTTATCCTCAAATTTCTCACCGGTTTCAGCCGCTTCAACGCCGGTTGGCATCAGCAGATCCGGCGTGACGCCTTTACGCTGTGTACTGCCGCCGTTAATGCGATAGAACTTCTGAATGGTGTAAGAAACGGAGCCTAACGCAGGCCACTCCGGACGCAGCATCTGATCGTAAATGCGGTTCAGAGAGCGATACTGCTGAACGGTGCCTTTACCAAAGGTTGGCTCGCCAACAATCACCGCGCGACCGTAATCCTGCATCGCGGCAGCAAAGATCTCAGAAGCTGAGGCGCTGAAGCGATCGACCAGCACCACCAGCGGTCCTTTGTAGTAGACAACGCCGTCGTTATCGCTGTCTTCACGAACCCGACCATTGTTGTCGCGTACCTGAACCACCGGACCACTCGGAATAAACAGACCGGAAAGCGAGACTGCTTCGGTCAGCGCGCCGCCGCCGTTGGTACGCAGATCGATCACCACACTGTCGACGTTCTGTTTCTGCAGTTTCTGCAGCTGTACTTTGACGTCGTCGGTGAGGCCGACATAGAAACCAGGAATATCGAGCACGCCCACTTTCTGCTTGCCGACATTTTTGATGGTCAATTTAACCGCGCGATCTTCCAGACGGATTTTCTCACGCGTCAGCGTCACAGTACGGGTTTTGGTACCCTTACCGGCTGGCAGAACTTCCAGGCGCACTTTGCTGCCCTTAGGTCCTTTAATTTTTGCCACGACATCATCCAGACGCCAGCCGATCACATCTTCCATCGGCTTGCCTGGCTGACCCACACCGACGATGCGATCGCCAACGGTAATGGCTTTGCTCTTCGCGGCCGGGCCGCCTGCGACCATCGAGTTGATCACCGTATAGTCGTCATCCATCTGCAGAACCGCACCGATGCCTTCCAGTGACAGGCTCATTTCGGTGTTGAACTGCTCGGTGTTACGCGGCGACAGATAGCTGGTGTGCGGATCGATTTCGCGGGCAAAAGCGTTCATCACCAGCTGGAAAACATCTTCACCGTTGCTCTGGGCCAGACGACGGATAGCGAAGTTGTAACGCTTGGTCAGAACGTCGCGGATCTCGTTATCATCTTTGCCCGCCAGCTTCAGACTCAGCTGATCATATTTGACCTTGGCATCCCACAGCGCATTCAGTTCAGACTGATCTTTCGGCCAGGGTGCTTTCGCGCGGTCAATGTCGATAGTGTCATTGCCGCTGAAATTCATCGGACGAGCCAGCACCGTCAGCGCATATTGATAGCGCTCAAAACGGCGTTTCTGCGCCAGATTATAAATATCGTAAAAGAGATCCAGCTTGCCACTGCGCAGCTCATCGCCGACGGTGTTTTTTTTGCTGGCAAACTGCGCCACATCTGACGCCAGCAGCACATTGTGGCTGTAGTCGAGCATGTTCAGATAGCGATCAAAAATTTTCGCTGAAAAGTTCTGATCCAGGTCGAACTGGCGATAGTGGGAACGGGTAAAGCGCGAGGTTACGCGCTCACTGACCGTCGGATCCTGCGGATCTTCGTGAAGCTGGGGAATCTGATCGGCGCGGGTAATGTTCTCCGCGCCGAAGGTTGGGCCTGCTAATAGCAGGCCCGCAATAAGTCCAACTTTAAAAAGGGTGTTCATGCCGGGGTTAGCCTCCGTTTCAGAACTGCAAGTGTTCTGCGCGCACAATCATTGCCATGCCGGAAGCGAGCTGGACCCGAACGCCGTCTTTTGATACTTCAAGAACGGTAGCGTCCATCGCACTTTTGCCTGCTTTAACTTTAATACTCTGGCCGGGTTGCAAAGTTGAGGTATCAGTGATGGGTCGGGCTTCCTGCTCCGGACGTGGGGCTGGCTTGCGATGCTGTGAGGCGGTCGCACGCGGTGCAGAGGTCTGCGGACGCGGTTTACGCGCGGCTTCGCCTTCTGCAGGCTTACGTGCCGCGGGCTTGCGTGGACGACGCGGTGCCGCGCCCTCTTCGCTTTCGCCTGCTTCACGACGCGCGGCGCGCTGCTGGTCACGCTGCGCCTGGACGCGTGCTTTCGCTTCTTCCAGTTGCTTGCGTGCATGCTCAACGTGTTGCTCATCCAGCACGCCACAGGCGTTACCGTCGAGATCGACACGGATAGCACCGGCTTTGATGCCGTACAGATAACGCCAGCTTGACGTATAGAGACGCAGCGCGGAACGCAGCTGTGTTTTGCTCAGACCCATTTCGCCCTGAACACGCTCGACCAGATCCTGAAAGATACCGATTTTGAGCGGACGCGCTTCACCTTCAGCGCTAAAGCAGTGCGGAAAGCGCTCCGCCAGAAAAGTGATGACTTCTTTACTGCTATTCAACTTAGGTTGATTTTCCATGAAATTTCCTGATTACAACGGGTTTGCCGACCAGCGCAGGCATGAACAGGCGACATTATAATGACAACATCGCTAAATGCCATGTGATCCAGTCGATTAGCTGCGCGTCAGCTGCAGATATTTTTCTAAGTCGCTGTTCGCAAGCACTTCACAAAGCCCATCAGTCAGTGTGACCAGCCCCGATTCGTCGTCGCTGTCAAAGCGATTGTACGCCACGCTGTCGATGTCCAGCACCCCAACCACAGTGCCATTCACTTTCAGAGGAATCACAATCTCAGCATTGCTGGCAGCGTCACAGGCGATGTGGCCCGGGAAGGCATGCACATCATCTACGCGTTGCACTTTTTCTTCTGCCAGCGCCGTGCCACACACACCTTTACCGACCGGAATGCGCACACAGGCGATTTTGCCCTGGAACGGGCCCAGCACCAGCGTATCCGCTTCCGTCAGCAGGTAGAAACCAGCCCAGTTCACGCCATCGAGACGTTCGTACAGCAGCGCGCTAAAGTTTCCCATCGCGGCGAGGAACGCCGTTTCTCCCGCCAGTAAGGCGCGCATATCGCGATTCAAATCGGCGTAAAAGGCAGTTTTGTTCATTATTTAACCGTTACCAATGACATCTGAACGGGGCATTAAAGACCGTTCGTTAAAAATAAGTTTTAAATATCCAGAGCCACAAGGTGAATCATAGCGTTAGTTGCTATACCCTTAGCATTCTGTGGATCGAAGCGTGATGCCCGAGACAGGCACACAGACAATGTCTTTATGACCGATATCTGTTACTTCTGAAGAGCGAAGATTGCATCACCCTATGAAAATTCACGCTATCAGCCAGACATTGCCTCACGCACGTTATCAGCGTTGCCCGCAATGCGATACCCTTTTTTCCTTACCGGATGTGAAATCTCATCAGTCGGCACATTGCCCACGCTGTAACGCCGAAATTCTCAGTGGTCGCGACTGGCCGATGACCCGTCTTATGGCGATGGCCGCCACCATGATTGTGTTAATGCCCTTTGCTTTCTCCCTGCCGCTGGTAGATATCCGGCTGCTTGGCATGCGCATCAATGCCAGCGTACTGGAAGGCATCATACAGATGACCCAGCAGGGTGATGTACTGACGGCCTCAATGGTGGCGTTCTGCACCATCGGCGCGCCGGTGACGCTGGTGGCGGGTATCTGTTATCTCGGTATCGGCCACCGGCTGGGCATGAACCTGCGTCCCGTGCTGCTGATGCTGGAGAAGCTGAAAGAGTGGGTGATGCTCGATATCTATCTGATCGGCATCGCCGTGGCGTCAATTAAAGTGCAGGACTATGCTTCGCTGGAGATTGGCTACGGGCTGGCGGCTTACATCGCCCTGACAGTGCTGAGCGTGCTGACACTGATCCATCTGAATATGGAGCAGCTGTGGGAGCATTTCTACCCACAGACGCCTGGCAATATGGCCCGTGACGATATGCAGGTCTGCCTGAACTGTCACAACACCAGCATACCCGATGAACGGGGCCGCTGCCCGCGCTGCCATACGCCGCTCGACTTCCGACGCCGCCATAGCCTGCAGAAATCCTGGGCCGCGCTCATCGCATCGATTGTGCTGTTGATCCCCGCAAATCTGATGCCGATCTCCGTGGTCTACCTTAATGGCTCACGGCGTGAGGACACCATCTTCTCCGGCATCCTGGGGCTGGGCGAAGGCAATATTCCGGTGGCGGCGATTGTTTTTATCGCCAGTATTCTGGTGCCGTTTATCAAGGTGCTGGTGATGCTGACTCTGCTGCTCAGCATTCATTTTCGCTGTGAACAGGGGCTGAGAACCCGCATCCGCTTGCTGCGGTTTGTCACCTGGGTTGGCCGCTGGTCAATGCTCGATCTGTTTGTCATTTCGTTAACCATGTCGCTGGTCAACCGTGATCAGCTGCTGGCTTTTACCATGGGACCGGCGGCGCTGTTTTTTGGCGCGGCCGTCATCCTGACCATTATGTCTGTTGAGTGGCTGGACAGCCGCCTGCTCTGGGATGCACATGCAACAGGAAACGCCGACTACACCGACTAACGCAACGCTGCGCAATAAGCGCAAAATTTCGCCCTTCTGGCTGCTGCCGATTATTGCGATGCTGATCGCCTGCTGGCTGCTCTGGACCAATTATCAGGAGCGCGGCACCACCATCACCATCAATTTCCAGACGGCGGATGGTATCGTGCCGGGTCGCACCCCGATCCGCTATCAGGGCGTGGAAGTGGGCACCGTGCAGGGCATTAATCTCAGTGATGATTATCGCAGCATTCAGATTAAAGCCAGCATCAAGAGCGACATGCGCGATGCGCTGCGTGAAGATACGCAGTTCTGGCTGGTGACGCCTAAAGCCTCGCTGGCGGGTGTGTCGGGGCTGGATGCGCTGGTCGGTGGTAACTACATCGGGATGATGCCGGGTAAAGGTAAACCCAGCGAGTCGTTCACCGCGCTGGATACGCAGCCCAAGTATCGGGTGAATACCGGCGAATTGATGATCCATCTGCATGCGCCCGATCTCGGCTCGCTCAACACCGGCTCGCTGGTCTATTACCGCAAAATTCCGGTTGGCCGGGTCTATGACTACAGCATTAACAGCAAATCCGATGGCGTGTCGATTGATGTGCTGATTGACCGTCGCTTTATCAATCTGGTGAAAACCAACAGCCGTTTCTGGAATGTGTCAGGCATGAATGCTGACGTCAGCCTGAGCGGGGCTAAAGTGCAGCTGGAGAGTCTGGCGGCGCTGGTCAATGGCGCGATCGCGTTTGACTCGCCACAGGGTGCGGAAACGGCCAAAGCTGAGCAGAATTACCGGCTCTATCCCGATCTGGCACATAGTCAGCGCGGCGTGCAGATCACACTGGATCTGCCTAACGGCAACAATCTCAAGGCGGGCAGCACCCCGCTGATGTATCAGGGACTGGAAGTCGGCACGCTGACCAAACTGAACCTGCAGGATGGCGGCAAGGTCACCGGCGAGCTGACGATCGATCCCTCTGTTGTCGGTCTGATGCGCAGCGGCACCCGCATTGAGATGCACAGCCCGAAAATCAGCCTGACGGATACCAGCCTCAGCGCGCTACTGACCGGCAACACGCTGGAACTGGTGCCAGGTGAAGGCGAGCCGCAGCAGCACTACACCGTGCTGGCGTCCAATGAGACTCTGCTGCAGAAGCCCAATGTGCTGACGGTAAAACTCAGCGCGCCAGAGAGCTATGGTATCGATCAGGGCCAGCCGCTGATGCTGCACGGCATGCAGATTGGTCAGGTGATGTCGCGTACGCTGGATGAAAATGGCGTGAATTTCGTGGTGGCGGTCAATCCTGAAAATCGTAATCTGGTGCATGGCGACAGCAAATTTATCGTCAACAGTCGACTGGATGTGAAGTTCGGCCTTGATGGCATGCAGGTATTAGGTGCCAGCGCCCGTGAATGGGTGGATGGCGGTATCCGGCTGGATCCGGGCAAAAAGGGTGAGCCAAAAAGTGCCTATCCACTGTTTGCCGATGCTGAAAAAGCGGAAGAAGGCATTACCGGCGATGGCCCTTCTACCACGCTGATGCTGACCGCCAACAGTCTGCCTGACGTGCAGGCCGGCTCTGTCGTGCTTTACCGCAAATTTCAGGTGGGTGAGATTGTCAAAGTCACGCCGCGCGCTGACGCCTTTGATATTGCGGTACATATTCAGCCGGAGTATCGCAAGCTGCTGACCAGCGAAAGCGTGTTCTGGGCGGAGGGTGGCGCACGCGTCAGCCTTAACGGCAGCGGCCTGACGGTGCAGGCATCGCCGCTTAACCGCGCGCTGAAAGGCGCGATCAGTTTCGACAATATGAGTGGTGCGCAGTCGGCCAAAGGGGCCAAACGCGTCCTCTATCCGTCTGAAACCGCCGCCCGCGCGGTGGGTAGCCAGATTACGCTGCACACCTATGACGCCAGCAAGCTCTCTGCCGGAATGCCGATTCGTTACCTGGGTATTAATGTCGGCCAGGTGGAGTCACTGTCGTTAAGCAAAGATAACAATCAGGTGGTAGCGAAAGCGGTACTCTATCCGGAGTATGTCAACGATTTCGCCCGTCTCGGCAGCCGTTTCTCGGTGGTCTCACCGGAGATTTCCGCTACCGGCGTGAATCATCTGGAAACCCTGTTGCAGCCTTACGTCAACGTGGATCCCGGTAAAGGTGGCGCCGCGCGCACGTTTGAGCTGCAGGAGAGCACCATTACCGACTCCCGCTACCTTAATGGCCTGAACATTTATGTTGATGCCACTGAGGCCGGTTCACTGTCGCTGGGTACGCCGGTGCTGTTCCGTGGTGTGGAAGTGGGTACCGTGACCGGCACTTCACTGGGTAATATGGCGGATCGTGTGCAGATCGCCCTGCGCATCAGTAAGAAGTACCAGCATCTGGTGCGTAATAACTCGGTGTTCTGGCTGGCATCCGGCTATAACCTGGACTTCGGTCTGGTGGGTGGCGTAGTGAAAACCGGGACCTTCCAGCAGTTTATTCGCGGTGGCATTCAGTTTGCGACGCCGCCGACGGTGCCGCTGGCGCCACAGGCGAATCCGGATAAACACTTCCTGCTGCAGGATGAAGCGCCGAAAGATTGGCGTAACTGGGGAACGGCGATCCCGTCTCCGCGCTAAAGGCTATCTCAAACGGGCAGACTGTTCTGCCCTTTTGAGTGTTTAAAGTCAGCACCGGCTCAGGGAGCATACGCCTTATTCACTCCCTCAAACGGGCAGCCTGGCTGCCCGTTTCCTTTCCTCATGATACACTGCCGCCTTTGCCTTAACTGGAATGTGCCCGTGTCTGATGCTTCTTCGCTTTTCCCCGCCGATTTTCTCTCGTTAATTCGCCAGAGCCTGCCCGATGAGGCGAGCTTCGCGCAATTTATTGCCTACAGTCAGCAACCCCTACGCCGCAGTATTCGCGTCAATACCCTGAAGATCAGCGTGGCTGACTTTCTGAGTCAGACGGCTAATTATGACTGGCAGCTGACGCCGGTGCCGTGGTGCGAAGAGGGATTCTGGATCAGCCGGGAAGATGAGAGCCTGCCGCTGGGCAGCGTGGCTGAGCATCTCAGCGGCCTGTTCTACATTCAGGAGGCCAGCTCCATGCTGCCGGTCACCGCGCTGTTTGACGCTCAGCCAGAGGTCAGCGCCGTGATGGATATGGCGGCGGCACCGGGTTCTAAAACGACCCAGATTGCTGCGCGGATGGGCAATCAGGGCGTTATCCTGGCTAACGAATTCTCTTCCAGCCGGGTAAAAGTATTGCACGCCAATATCAGCCGCTGCGGCGTCAGCAACAGTGCCTTAACGCACTTTGACGCGAGGGTCTTCGGGCCAGCCCTGCCGGAACAGTTCGACGCCATCCTGCTCGATGCTCCCTGCTCCGGCGAAGGGGTGATTCGCAAAGATGCTGATGCGCTGAAAAACTGGTCGCTGGCAAGTACGCATGAGATCGCCGCGACCCAGCGCGATCTGCTCGACAGTGCCTTCCACGCCCTCAAACCCGGCGGCACGCTGGTTTACTCCACCTGCACCCTGAATCAGATTGAGAATCAGCAGGTCATTGCCTGGCTGCTGGAGCGCTATCCGGACGCTGTTGAGGTTGTAGCACTCGATGGTCTGTTTGAGGGTGCCGGACAGGCCGCGACGCCCGAGGGCTATCTGCATGTCTTCCCGCAGATGTTCGACAGCGAAGGCTTTTTCGTTGCCCGGCTGCATAAAACCGCGTCGGTCGAGCCCTTACCGCTGCCGGGCTACAAAGTGGGTAAACTGCCCTTCTCCCACCTCAGCCGCAAGCTGGAAAGTGAGATAGCCCAGGCCGCCGCCGCTGTCTCTCTTAAATGGGATGCGTCGCTGGAGCTGTGGCAGCGTGATAAAGAGATCTGGCTGTTCCCGAAGGCCGTCACCCCGCTGCTGGGTAAAGTGCGGTTCTCGCGCATCGGCCTGAAGCTGGCAGAAACCTTTGCTAAAGGCTATCGCTGGCAGCATGAAGCGGTAATTGCGCTGGCAAAACCGGATGCGGCGCAGACTTTTGAGCTCACCGCAGCAGAGGCGGAAGAGTGGTATCGCGGCCGGGATATCTACCCGGAAACGGAACCTACCCGTAATGAGATGATTGTCACTTATCAGCAGCAGCCGCTGGGGCTGGCTAAAAAAGTCGGCAGCCGTATCAAGAACAGCTATCCGCGGGAGCTTGTGCGCGACGGACGCCTGTTCCGCTGAGTCACTTTATTTGCAGCATCGTCAGATGATTGCCAAACACTGCGCCGGTATCGATGTAGTGCAGATTGGCAATCGTCAGCGACTGTTTCAGCGGCGTGTGTCCGAAGTAAAAGGCGTCTGCGCCACGGATGCCCGCCCGTTCGCCTGACTCCATCGCCTCCAGCCGCTGACGGCTCCAGACCACCTGCTGCCAGTCGAGTGGCTTATTCAACGCATATTCCCGGGCCGGATAATCAGCATGAGCAATCACAATAATTCGCTCTTCGAGTTGCAGATGGAGAATCAGCGGCAGCTCACGGCAACGCTGCAACGCGTGACGCGCCGCAATCAACGCTGCACCACGCAGCCGAAAGAACCAGTCGCCACCGTTCATCTGCCAGAGCGCCATTTCCTGCCCCTGTAATGCTGATAGCGCCATCTCCTCATGATTCCCCCGCACGCAGCGAAACCAGGGCTCCTCCAGCAGCGCCAGACAACCCAGGCTGTCGGGACCGCGATCGATGATGTCACCTACCGAAATCAGTAAGTCCTGCTGCGGGTCAAACTGATGCTGCTGCAACAGCGAATCCAGTTCGCGGCGGCAGCCATGCAGATCGCCGACCACCCAGATCCGTCGCCACGCTGCGCCATTCAGGGATTGGTAATACATCGCTGCACCCGGCCTTTGTCTGCTGAAACCATCTTCAGAGTATAGTCAGGGCTGACCCTGTACTGGCATGACGCGCTGGAAAGCAGAATGCAAATGAGGCTGGCTGAAAGGGAGCAAGGGAGCAAGGAGGCCGGGCGAAGCGATTAAAGAGAGATGAAAGGTACGTCCCTCCCGGCGCTTATCTCCGGCACTCAGTAAAGGTGGTAGCTCTGTCAGGGACGAAATACATCATAATGCGATCAGGCGCGCCAGGCTATTCTGCCCCCACCATATCTGTAGTCATTTGGGATCAGCTACGCATTTTAGCCGGATATTTCTGCAGTTTCTCTGCCGGACGCACCGGACGGCGCACCAGCTCACCGCCGCAGTTGGGGCAAAGATGAGTGAGATGCTCAGCACAGTCAGCGCAGAACGTGCATTCAAACGAGCAGATGCGTGCCGCCAGAGAAGATGGCGGCAGATCAACGTCGCAGCGTTCACAATTGGGGCGAAGTTCCAGCATGGTGTGACTCCTTAAAAAAGCGGTATGCGCCAGCTTCGCGGTTGCTGACCCCAATGTCGAGCCAGCAACCGGACAAGAGTGTGTCAGATCCGGACATCCTGCTTTAATGGTGCAGTCAGCGGTGCTTTGCCGCTGCTATTTGTCCCGCTGATCCTCAGGAAGGTCATCGGGCAAATCCTCTTCGTCAGCTGTGTCATCGAACTCAGCACTCTCCTCTTCCGGCTCCTGACCGCCCATCGACGCATGAATCACCTCCTCTTCCAGCGTCGGGATCAGCGCGGCACCCAATGGCGAGGTCGCCAGACTGTCAGGCATCACCACATGCGGCAACGGTACTTCGGTCGTCGGAAGCGGACCCGGCGCACGCACATAACTCAGTCCGCCAATCACCAGCGCACAGAGCATAAAGAAGAGATAGAGCATATTGCTGCCCAGCGGCTGCATCAGCGCACCGACCACCAGCGGGCCGATACTGGCGCCAATACCAAACGCCATCAGCAGACAGGCAGTTAACGAGACACGACGATCGGCGGCGACCTGATCGTTGGCCAGCGCCACCTGTAATGGATAGAGCGCAAACTGCATCATGCTGGCGGCAAAGGCGATGCCAATCATCCAGTGGAAGGTCAGATGCGGCAGTACCACCAGCGGCACGCAGGCCACGGCAAAGAGCATGGCAATAATGAATAACAGCCGCTGGCGGTCATAGCGGTCAGAGAGCCAGCTCAGCGGAAACTGCGACACCAGCCCGGCAAAAATCGTGAGACTCATAAAATAACCGGTCTGGCTGGTGGTGAAGCCTTTGCTGCTGCCATAAACCGGTGCCAGGCCATAGAACGCGCCAATCGCCATGCCGGTCACCAGGGTGGTGCCGAGCAGTTTGGGAATAGTGCGGATAAAATAGCCCAGCTCCATCGGCGCCGGTGTCATGGGCCGGACGTGAGTGCGGGTAGTCAGTGCAATCGGCACCAGACAGAGCGCGAAACAGAGCGCCACAATCAGCAGCGTGCTCACCCCAAACCCCGATTGCAGGCTCAGTATCACCTGTCCGCCACTGAGTCCAAGGTAGGTGGCGACCATATAGAGGCCGAAAATCATGCCGCGCTGGGAAGATTCCGCCTGATCGTTGAGCCAGCTCTCCAGCACCATGTACTGGCACATCATGCAGAGCCCGATAATCAGACGCAGAAAGACCCACAGCGGAATAAAGTCCGTCAGCCCGTGACCTACAACCGAGGCGGTAATGATCCCGGCACAGGCCACGTAGGCACGGATATGGCCGACGCGGGCAATCAGGTTGTGCCCCACCTTGCCACCAATCACCAGCCCGATATAGTTAGCCGCAATAATCGCGCCGATCAGCGCACCATTAACCTGCTCACTGGCCAGCCGCAACGAAACGTAGGTAGTCAGTAAACCGGAACCCAGCAGCATCAGAAGCGTAGTGGTATAGAGCGGCAGAAACGTACTGAATATTTTTCCCATATGACTCCCTGTCTACGCTTTTCAGGCATCAGGCCAGCAAAGCCCTAAAGATAGTCGATTTCGGCAGGTGAAGCGGTATTGTTCATGACGACGGTAGCGAAAAAAAAGCCCGCCAGCAATTGCTCACTGACGGGCCCTGATTTAAGCGCTTGGGAAGCTGATGTTGCTGCCCGGCGCTTCACGGTTGAGATGGATGAAGTTCAGGTGTCGCTCATACTGATCCAGTATGTCGATGATCACCTGCTCTTTGCTGTAATCCATTAAGTCATTACCCTGGCTGCCTTCCATCAGGAAGGTTTCCAGCCGGTAGTAGGTCGACTTACCGCTGCGGGCGCGATAGGTAAAGCCCGGAATCGAATATTGCTGCGGCCAGACCTGATAGATAAAGTCCTGCTCCTCGCCCAGATGGACGCGCAGATCCAGATAGCCAATCGGGTTGCTTTCATCCGCCTCAACGCTCTCCAGCGTGACCCGGCCATCCCGCAGCTCCAGCTCTTTCGCCACTTCCTGCATCGCCGGATAGATGGTTTTTTCCATCATCTGCTGGGTATAACGCGAGCCAGGGTAGTTCATCAGGCGCGACAGACGCTTCTTCCAGGTCAGGCGATCGGTCGCATGAGCCAGATAGGGCGCGGTGTCGCGCGTGGCGCTGGCCCGACGGTGATCTTCAATCTTCAGGGATTTAAACAGCCCCGCCATGACAAAGAAGATAACAAAGCTGAACGGCAGCCCCATGATTACCGTGGTGTTCTGCAAGGCAGTGATACCGTTGGTCATCAGCATACTCAGTGTCAGTACCCCAATCGCCACAGACCAGAAGATACGCAGCCAGTTCGGTGCATCACTGTTGATGTCTTTCAGTCGCGAGGTGAAGTTACCCAGCACCAGCGAGCCGGAATCCGCCGAGGTGACGTAGAACAGCATACCGGTAATAGTCGCGACCGAGGCGCTGAGTTTAAACGCCGGATACTGCGCCAGCAGGCTATAGAAGCCGCGCTCCGCATGGTTCATCACTTCCTGCGCAAACTCCGTATTGCCGTGAATGATCTGATACAGCGCGGCATTACCGAACACTGACAGCCACAACAGCGTAAAGGTAAACGGAATAATCAGCGTGCCCAGCACGAACTCGCGGATGGTACGACCGCGCGAAATACGCGCCAGGAACAGGCCGACGAATGGCGACCAGGCCACCCACCATGCCCAGAAGAAGAGCGTCCAGCTGTTCATCCACTGGGTCGGACGATCAAAGGCAAAGGTATTGAGCGTCATGCCCATGAAGCGGTTGATGTAATCCCCGACGTTCAGCACCAGCGCATTCAGCAGGAACTCGGTGTTGCCGAAGAACAGCACAAACAGAATCAGTCCCAGCGCCATGATCACGTTGAGTTCGGAGAGAATACGGATCCCTTTATCGACGCCCGATGTGACAGAAATGGTGGCGATCACCACGGAAAGGACAATCAGCGCAGCCTGCGCGGTCAGGCCTTCCGGGATATCAAACAGCACTTTGAGGCCATAGTTAAGCTGCACGACCCCGATGCCGAGCGTGGTGGCGATACCAAAGATGGTGCCGACCACGGCGGCGATATCTACGGTGTGGCCAATCGGGCCATAGATGCGTTTACCAAAGATGGGATAGAGCGCGGAACGGATGGTGAGCGGCAGGTTATAGCGATAGCTGAAGTAGCCCAGCGCGATGCCCATCAACGCATACATTGACCAGCCGGTCAGTCCGTAGTGGAACAGCGTCCAGACCATCGCCTGGCGGGCCGCTTCCATCGTCTGCCCTGCCCCCTCCGGCGGCTGCATATACTGCGTCACCGGCTCGGCGACCGAGAAGAACATCAGGTCGATGCCGATCCCGGCGGCGAACAGCATGGCGGACCAGCTAAGGACGCTGAACTCGGGTTTGGAGTGCTCAGGCCCGAGCTTGATCGAACCAAAGCGTGAGCAGGCCATATACAACACAAAAACAATATAGAGTGTGGCAGCCAGCATGTAGTACCAGCCGAAGGTGGCGGAAACCCAGTTTACCGCCTTGAGGATCCAGCTCGCGGCCAGTTCACTGTAGAGAATCGTCACGAGTGAAAACGTCAGAATCAATCCGGCAGAGGTATAAAATACAACGGGATTGAGTCTGTCTTTTTCACCGGCAGGTGGATTATTCATCGGTTACCTCTGGTTAATGTCCTGAAAATACGCAATGGATAAGTCTTGCCGTCCACGGCTTTCCGGCCGTGCGGCCCTGTTTCGTTCTGTCACTTCCTGTTAATCGCTCAGGCAAACCAGCCTATTTTAGCACTCATTGCCGTTTCGCTTTCGCTACATTTAAAGAACAGCATCCTAACAAAGTTTCTTTTTATATTGAACGTGCAATCAAAAAAAGTTTAAATAGGGGCTCGATTTGAGGGTGGAGCTGGAGCTATGCCAAAGGTAGGGATGCAGCCGATACGTCGTCGGCAACTGATTGATGCGACCCTGAGCACGATTAATGAAGTGGGGATTAATGATGCCACTATCGCCCAGATCGCCCGTCGGGCGGGGGTTTCCACCGGCATCATCAGTCACTATTTCAAGGACAAGAACGGCTTACTGGAAGCCACGATGCGTGATGTGACGCGTCAACTGCGCGAGGCGGTACTGTCGCGGTTAGAACCGCTGGCCGGTGCCTCTGCAGAACAGCGGTTGTGTGCCATCGTTGAGGGTAATTTTGATGATACCCAGGTGCACACGGCAGTGATGAAAGCCTGGCTCGACTTCTGGTCGAGCAGCATGCATCAGCCCCAGCTTAATCGCCTGGAGCGGGTCAGCAGCCGGCGGCTCTACTCAACGCTGGTGGTCGAATTCCGGCGTGAACTGCCGCTCGAGAAGGCACGTCTGGCCGCACACGGGCTGGCTGCCCTGATAGATGGTCTGTGGCTGCGCGCTGCGCTGAGCGGTAAGCCATTTAACCCGGTCATCGCCCTCACACTGACCACCCAATTCATCCGTCAGCAACTGGCTGGCGAGCACGAATAACGGAAGGAGAAAACATGTCCCGATTCACCGAGCAGAAACTCTACATCGATGGCGCTTATGTTGCCGCAGCGTCTGGCGAAACGTTCCAGACGATTAACCCGGTCAACGGCGAAGTGCTGGCAGAGGTTCATGCCGCCGGCCAGGAAGATGTCAATCGCGCCGTTGCTGCCGCCAGAAAAGGCCAGAAAGTCTGGGCCGCGATGACCGCCATGGAGCGCTCGCGCATCCTGCGTCGCGCCGTCGATATTCTGCGTGAGCGTAATGATGAGCTGGCAGAGCTGGAAATGCTCGATACCGGTAAGCCTTACAGCGAAACCTCAGCGGTCGATATCGTCACCGGCGCAGACGTACTGGAGTATTACGCCGGTCTGGTTCCGGCGCTGGAAGGTCAGCAGATCCCACTGCGTGAAACCTCCTTTGTTTACACCCGTCGCGAACCGCTGGGCGTGGTAGCTGGTATCGGTGCCTGGAACTACCCGATTCAGATCGCCCTGTGGAAATCCGCGCCCGCGCTGGCAGCGGGTAACGCGATGATTTTCAAACCGAGTGAAATGACCCCGCTCACTGCCCTGAAGCTGGCGGAAATTTACACCGAAGCGGGCCTGCCGGATGGCGTGTTCAACGTGCTGCCGGGCATCGGTTCGGTCACCGGTCAGTTGCTCACTGAGCATCCTGGCATCGACAAAGTCTCCTTTACCGGTGGCGTCGTCAGCGGCAAAAAAGTGATGGCCAATGCAGCAGGTTCAACGCTGAAAGAGGTCACCATGGAACTGGGTGGTAAATCACCGCTGATCATCTTTAATGATGCCGATCTCGACCTGGCCGCCGACATCGCCATGATGGCGAACTTCTACAGCTCCGGTCAGGTCTGCACCAACGGCACCCGCGTCTTTATTCCTGCAAAACTGCAGGCCGCATTCGAGGCGAAAATCAGCGAACGCGTTGCCCGCATTCAGGCAGGCGATCTGCGTGACCCGGCGACCAACTTTGGTCCGCTGGTCAGCTTCAGCCATCGCGACAATGTGATGCGTTATATCGAATCCGGCATCGCTGAAGGCGCACGCGTACTGTGCGGCGGCAAACGTCTGACCGGTGGCGATTTCGACCAGGGTGCCTGGGTTGCACCAACCGTGTTCACCGACTGCCGTGATGAGATGAAGATTGTGCGTGAAGAGATCTTCGGACCAGTCATGTCGATCCTGAGCTACGAAAGTGAAGAAGAAGTGATCCGCCGCGCCAATGACACCGAATTTGGTCTGGCCGCCGGGCTGGTGACGCAGGATCTCAATAAGGCGCACCGCGTGATTCATCAGATCGAAGCAGGTATCTGCTGGATTAATACCTGGGGCGAATCAGCCGCAGAGATGCCAGTGGGGGGTTACAAGCACTCCGGCATTGGCCGTGAGAATGGCCTGATGACGCTGCAGAGCTACACCCAGGTGAAGTCCGTGCAGGTTGAGCTGACGCGTTTTCAGTCAGTCTTTTAATCACTTAACCTGAGGAACGATGAATGGAATTTGATTACATTATTATTGGAGCCGGATCCGCAGGAAACGTTCTGGCTACCCGTCTGACCGAAGAGAGCAACGTGAGCGTCCTGTTGCTGGAAGCGGGCGGCCCGGATTACCGCTTTGATTTTCGCACCCAGATGCCTGCGGCCCTCGCCTTCCCGTTACAGGGCAAACGCTATAACTGGGCTTATGAAACCGAGCCAGAGCCTTACATGAACAATCGCCGCATGGAGTGTGGTCGCGGCAAAGGTCTGGGCGGTTCATCACTGATTAACGGCATGTGTTATATCCGCGGTAACGCGATGGATCTCGATAACTGGGCCAGCGAACCTGGGCTGGAGAACTGGAGCTATCTGGACTGCCTGCCTTACTACCGTAAAGCGGAAACCCGCGATATCGGCCCGAACGATTTCCACGGCGGCGACGGCCCGGTGTGCGTTGCAACGCCTAAAGCGGGCAATAACGTGCTGTTTGAAGCGATGATTGAGGCGGGCGTACAGGCGGGCTATCCGCGCACTGACGACCTTAATGGCTATCAGCAGGAAGGTTTTGGTCCGATGGATCGTACCGTCACACCAAACGGTCGTCGCTCCAGCACCGCGCGTGGCTATCTCGATATGGCCAAAGGCCGCGCCAACCTGAAGATCATCACGCATGCCACCACCGATCGCATCATCTTCGATGGCAAGCGTGCGGTCGGCGTGGAGTATCTGCAGGGCGACAGCAACACCATTAACAAAGTGACCGCGCGCCGTGAAGTGCTGCTGTGTGCCGGCGCTATCGCCTCGCCGCAGATCCTGCAGCGTTCTGGCGTGGGTTCTCCTGAGCTGCTGAAGCAGTTCGACATCCCGCTGGTTCACGACCTGCCGGGCGTGGGTGAAAACCTGCAGGACCATCTGGAGATGTATCTTCAGTATGAGTGTAAAGAACCGGTCTCAATCTATCCGGCTCTGAAGTGGTGGAATCAGCCGAAAATCGGTGCAGAGTGGATGTTTAACGGCACCGGTATTGGTGCCAGCAACCAGTTTGAAGCGGGTGGCTTTATCCGCAGCCGCGAAGAGTTCAGCTGGCCGAACATTCAGTATCACTTCCTGCCGGTGGCGATTAACTACAACGGTTCCAACGCGGTTGATGCCCACGGCTTCCAGTGTCACGTTGGCTCGATGCGTTCTCCAAGCCGCGGTCATGTACGCCTGAAGTCACGCGATCCGCGTCGTCATCCGGCCATTCTGTTTAACTACATGTCGCATGAGCAGGACTGGCATGAGTTCCGCGATGCGATTCGCATCACGCGCCAGATCATTAATCAGCCGGCGCTGGACAAGTACCGTGGCCGTGAAATCAGTCCTGGACTGGATTGCCAGACAGATGAGCAACTGGATGAGTTCGTGCGTAACCACGGCGAAACCGCCTATCACCCATGCGGCACCTGTAAGATGGGTAACGACCCGATGTCCGTCGTTGATGGCGAAGGGCGTGTGCATGGACTGGAAGGCTTACGCGTAGTGGATGCGTCGATTATGCCGCTGATCATCACCGGTAACCTGAACGCCACCACTATCATGATTGGCGAGAAGATTGCCGATAAGATTCGTGGGCGCGATCCGTTGCCACGCAGCACCGCCGCTTACTATGTCGCGGGTGATGCACCCGTTCGCACGGTTCCGCAGCGCGCTGAATAATACGTGACAGCGTCACTTAATAATAGCCGGGCACTTTTGCTGTCCGGCTATTTTTTTCATTACGGTTTACCACACATCCTTTTCCACACGTCACCCTTTTCAAAGCATCAAACCTTAACAGACATCAAACAAAGCAGCATCTGCTGTTGATCTGGTGATGTGCAGAATGCTATAAATCCAGCGTCTATTTAACCGGAGGCACTATCCGTCCACTGATGAGAAGCAACAATGTGGATGTGTTGTAAATTTTATGAGCAGAATGTTCATGTCAAACCCCCTGTATTCCCCCTCTTGCCTTTCTGGCTGGAACGCCGCCGATCAGCACTGGCGTAACGCCCTGTAGTCCCCTCACCACTTCGAACTGTTCTGAGTCTGCCCGCACGTTGTGCGTTGTTGCAGGTCGTCATTTATCGTTGCTGGAGAGCACCCATGCGCGCCTGGGTTTTATTATCACTCGCTATTGTTACGGAAATTATTGGTACCCTTTTTATGAAATGGTCCAGCCTCAATGGCAGCCATTCCGGCTACCTGATGATGCTGGGCATGATTGCCTGTTCTTATATTCTGCTGAGTTTCGCCATTAAACGTATCGCCCTGGGCGTGGCTTATGCGTTGTGGGAAGGTATCGGCATCATGCTGATTACGTTATTCAGCGTGCAGCTGTTTGGTGAAACGCTGTCAGCGCTGAAAATCTGTGGGCTGGTGACGCTGATCGTCGGAATTGTGTTGATCAAAACCGGCACCCAATCATCAGCGGAGGTTAATCATGCTCATCGCTGATCTTGTTCATGCGTCCTGGCTGGCGCTGGCTATCGTGCTGGAAATTGCCGCCAACATATTCCTTAAATATTCTGATGGGTTTAAGAAACCGCTGTACGGTCTGCTTTCCCTTTGCTGTGTCCTGCTCGCATTCAGCGCACTCGCTCAGGCGGTCAAAGGTATCGATCTCTCGATCGCCTATGCGGTCTGGGGCGGTTTTGGGATTATCGCTACTGTCGCGGCCGGATGGGTGTTGTTTGGCCAGCGGCTGAACCGCAAAGGCTGGGCCGGCCTGACCCTGTTGCTGGCCGGTATGATCCTGTTAAAACTGGCCTGATCGGCCATCTCAATCAGTGATATTGATTAAGGGTGTGCCACTGCACGCCCTTAACTTCCTGTGCTTTCCCGCCCTGTTTCGGTTGATTTTTCCCTCTTACCTGTGCTCGGAATCTTCTTACTTTTGTAAAGGCCCGTTTACATATCTGTTGCCTTAGGGCTTAGTGAGCGCCGAAGGTCGGATAAAAACGAGGAATAGTTATGTCTGCAACACGAGGTTGGTCTACGGAGCTGGAGGGATTACGCGGCATCGCTTCCCTCTGGGTATTAGTTGGCCATATCAGCTTACTGGTTCATTGCCACATCACGCTTATTTCATCCCCTGGCATTGGGGTCGATCTTTTTATTCTGTTATCGGGTTATCTGATGGCGAAAAACTACGTCGAGCGTCAGCAGAAAGAGCCGTGGCAGAGTACAGAGACCATTAAGAAGTTCTGGATCCGGCGCTTCTTCCGCATCGCCCCGCTCTACTATCTGCTGTTAATCATCGCCCTGATTTATGGCCCGTGGTTTGGCGAGATGCGTGACACCATTGCTCATTTCTATTCCGGCACCGCCACTGAGTCGTCGCGTTACAATGACCAGTCGCTGGCAAACATCCTGACCCACTTCAGTTTCCTGTTCGGCCTGCTGCCCGAATATGGTTTTAATACTGTGCTGCCTGACTGGAGCATCGGGCTGGAGATGCAGTTCTATCTGCTATTCCCGTTCATCATGCTGGTGACGCTGCGCTTTGGTTATGCCGCATCGCTGATTGGCATCATGGCGCTCTGCTGCGCTGGCCGGTATGTGCTGGCAGATTATTATGAGGCGTTTGAGATGCCTTCAATGATCCTGATAAAGTTAAATATGTTCCTGTCGGGCATGCTGCTGGCCGAGGCGATTCGCCGTAAATCCCTGCTCTACGTCGCTTTTGCGCTGCTCGGCCCGGTCGCCAGCGTGGCGATGGGCCTGGGCGCGATTAAGCTGCAGGTGATTATGGAGGCGCTGATGATCGTCGGTATGACGGCGATTCTGTGGCAATACCCACAGGGCAGCCTGATGGCAACGCTGATTGCTCTGCCGCGTAAGCTGCTGAACAACCGTCTCAGCACCTGGCTGGGCGACGTGTCGTTTTCGGTCTACCTGCTGCATCTGCTGATTGTAATCCCGCTGATCGCACTGCTGCTCAATCACACCGACATCGAGTTTAAGAGCGACATGATGCGTTTCCTGATTGTCTGCGTCTCTGCCATCCCGGTGACCTATGCGCTGGCCTCTTTACTCTATAAGTATGTTGAGAAGCCCGGCATTCAGATTGGTAAGCGCGTGCTGAAGCCGAAGCTGGCCGATCAGACCAGCTGAGTTTTACGCAGGCCATCCCTTTCTTAAAAGCCCCTGACGGGGCTTTTTTATTGCCGCTTCACATGGCCTCACCTGAGCGGAAGTCAGCACACCCGCTGAGGTGAACTACACTTTGCCGGTTAGCAATCTGACTCAGAGGAGAGAACATGAGCATTCAGCATCTGCTGCTATCCACCGACGGTGGCGCAGTGATCATTGAAGCAGAACAACTCGAAAGTGAGCTGGTTATCCCGCCCCACCTGCAGACCCTGACCGGCGGTGAAGCTGACAGCGATACCGGCCATCGGGTGGCGGTAACAAAGCACTACTGCAAGGGACGCTACTATGCGGTTGCCCTTGATCGTCATGCGGCCAGCAATGAAATTGACGACGTGATCGACCTGCTGCATCCGGCCCCGCTCGATTAGTCTTTGTCAGACCGAACCCGTACATGTTCCGCTGAACTGCTGGCGGGAAAGCTCAGTATTGCCGGTGTGCGGCATTTACCTACTCAGAAGAGGATAAGCATTATGCAAAAGAAGAAGTGGTTTGTTTCTTACGTGATTAAGCCCAAAGGTGAAAATCATGTCACGACTCACGCCTTTATCGAGGGCGACGATGTCGAGGAGGCGCTGGAAGCCTTTATGTTCGAAACCAAAAAAAGCCTGTCGCTGGAAACCGAAGAGCTGACTCTGCTTTCGGTGAGCCTGGTGTAGACTCTGATTAACCTCGCGATTGCGGGGTTTTTTATGTCCTGTATCAGGATCAGTTATCTATTTATATTATTTATAATTTCCCTGGTGCGGCACTCAATTACTTACTGGGATACGGCCAGGCGTGATCAACGCCAGTTGATGAAAGCAGCCCGGTAACCGCCAGATACGCCAGTATCAGGACAAACAGCACAATCGCTGCAATTTCAATGGATTTGAGTAAGTGATGCTTAGCCATAAATAACCCTCCTTCAGATGTGTGTAATCAGACTTCACCCCATAAACTATAATGTTACCGGTAAAGTTCAAGTGAAAATCACATCATGAAACATAAAGCCGCGCTTATTAATGCTTTAACGGAATGTGCTCTTACGTATTCAGAGGGAGGGAACTGGCCTTACAGGCATAAAAAAGCCCGCACGGCGCGGGCTTCTGCGATTATCAGCACGGATTATTCAGCAGACTGACCGCTAAAGTCGATTACCATCCTGCCGCGGATCTTGCCCTGAATCATCTCATCGAAGATGGCATTGACCTCACCAATCTTCCTTTTGGTCACCTTCGGCACCACCTTCCCTTCTGCCGCAAACTGGAAAGCTTCCGCCAGATCGTTACGCGTCCCGACCAGCGATCCCACCACCTGAATGCCATCGAGCACCAGACGCGGAATATTCAGGCTCATCGCTTCCGGCGGCAGTCCGACAGCCACCACCCGACCACCGGCCCTGACCGCATCGACAGCAGAGTTAAACGCTGCTTTGGCAACCGCCGTTACCACAGCCGCATGCGCCCCACCGGTTTGCTCCTGAATAAAGCGAGCCGCATCTTCGCTGGCCGAGTTTACGACCAGGTCGGCGCCCATCTCTTTCGCCAGTGCCAGTTGCCCATCACTCACATCAACCGCGATCACTTTGGCGTTAAAGACGTTTTTCGCATATTGCAGAGCGAGGTTTCCCAGCCCGCCAAGACCGTAAATCGCCAGCCACTGACCCGGTTTTACCTCGGACACTTTCACCGCTTTATAGGTGGTGACACCGGCGCAGGTGACACTACTGGCGGCGTAAGGATCAAGCCCGTCGGGGACTTTGACCGAATAGTCTGCAACGACGATACACTCTTCAGCCATACCGCCATCGACGGTATAACCGGCATTAACGACCTCTCTGCAGAGCGTTTCGTTACCGGAGTTGCAGTATTGACAGTGTCCGCAGCCCTTAAAGAACCATGCCACGCTGGCACGATCGCCTGGCTTAAGTGAGGTGACATCTGGCGCGACTTCCTCAACAATACCGATACCTTCGTGGCCCAGCGTCACGCCGGTTTTATCACCGAAATCACCGTTCTTCACATGCAGATCGGTATGGCATACGCCACAGCATTCCATCCTGAGCCGTGCTTCGCCCGTTTTGAGAGGACGCAGCGTCTTCTCAACCACTTCAACCTTGTGTTCACTGTTAGCAATTGCCGCTTTCATAAACGATGCTCCTTTTGATTGAAGCTTTAAGGATAAGCCAAACCGCGGTGATGACAAGATGACAGGTAAGCTTTGGGTGCGAGGCTGGCAGGGTTGTTTCTGCTTTTGCAGAGTGGAGTGGGTTTTTGGGATGGAGACACGGCGCGGACGCTTAAGTACGGCAAATTTCAGTTATTCGTGAAGGAATTTATTGGATGAGCATGAAGCGCATTTAACCGGAGGTTTAATTCAGTTTCCGCTTCGTAGTTGAACTTGCTGTTTCTCGCATTTTCCAGGAATGATAATTTCTGTGTTGGTAAATGATTAGCATGACATTACGGAGAGCAAGTTACCCGGGTTTTCCCTGGTATTGCGAGGGAGGTGAGATTGATAAAGAGCAACTCAGCTTATGCAGCAGCATTTTTTCTGACATGGAAGGGCCGACGATCTGCTTCATGCAAGCATTTATCATGAGGCGTGGTTACGAGAATTTTCCACCCTACCCGTACTGCTTTACTGATTGCTGTCTGAGCCGGATAAACACAGATTACATCCGCGGCCTTCGACTTTTCTTTCTTCTTAAGTAATCAACCAGGATTAACTTATCTATTGGTTTGCTCAGAGTGACCCACAATTAAAAAATACCAAAGGTATTGAATATATAAATACATTCGGTACTTCTTTTTTAAGAACTTGAGTATTAGAATTCGGGGATGGAAAAGAAAAAAGAACTTACTCCAGAGCAGATTGCCGATGCTACTCGTCTGAAAGCTTTGTATGAGTCAAAGAAGAAGTCGCTGGGCATTACGCAGCAGCATATAGCCGATGCTTTGGGTATAACCCAAGGCGGTGTTGGGCATTACCTGAACGGAAGAAACTCACTGAACGTGTCAGTGGCGTCTGTGTTTGCGAAGATGCTTCAATGCTCAATTGCTGATTTCAGCCCCACGCTTGCCAGAGAGGCAAGCAGCTACGCTTCAGCGGCTGATGCTAACGTATCAAACCCCAGAGACTACAACTCGACTGCACGCTACCCGGTACTAAGCAAGGTTCAGGCTGGCGCATGGGCAGAAGCCTGTGAACCCTATACCATTAAGGATGTCGATATGTGGCTTGAATCTGACGCACATATACAGGGAGATGCTTTCTGGTTACAGGTGGAAGGCGATTCGATGACAGCACCGATCGGACTAAGCATCCCGGCAGGAACGTATGTATTGTTCGATACAGGCCGCGAAGCGGTAAATGGGAGCCTGATCGTGGCGAAACTCACTGATGATAACGAAGCTACGTTTAAGAAGCTCATCATTGATGGCAGCCAGAAATATCTAAAGGGTTTAAACCCTCAGTGGCCTATGGTACCAGTGAACGGCAACTGCAGAGTATTGGGCGTGGCGATCGAGACGAAGATGAAGTTGGTGTAAAGCTCATTGGAAGGAAGAGGCTTTTGCTCAACTGGTACCCGCCCCTTCCAGCCATTACCAAAGCTTTAAAAACCGCTTACCCCGTAAGCCCGAAATTTGCGAAATACAAAAAGCCCGCCACTGAGCGGGCTTTTTTGTGTCTGTTCCCCTCTCCTGAAAAATAAATTCCCTTCTGAATCAAACAAATAATACCGTTGACATTATATTTAATACCAAAGGTATTGTCAATTGCCAGTACCGCAGGTATTATTCACACATCAGCAGGACGAACTCCTCACCAGGACGGTGATGCTCTTTAACAATATGACCTTTTGAATACACAAGCAGAGAAGAGCTTTTCAGGCTGATGCAATGAAGATGCTTGCTGATGTGGTAGCTCCCCAAAGCGAATAATCCTGAGTGGAAAGCTCCACACTTCAATACCCAGCAACCAGCGTCGTATGACAGCTGTTAACCCAGGAGAACATCAGAGGCCAGGTTTTCTGAAAGAGCGCAGTAAAGTTAATAATGGCACTAAACTAAATTTATAATTTAAAAGCTGCATATACATACAGTAAATAACTGTCCACGGCATAAATAAGACGAAGGTGTCTGAATAAATTCAGAGCCTAACTCACTCAACTTAAAGAGGATTGACCATGTCTCATACAGACCAGGAATTTGAAGATCTGCAAGACCTTAACACCCTGTATCGCTCCGCGATTCTGGATACCACCGAAGCTCTCGGCTGGGGTATCGAAATTCTCACCAAAGTGGTAGCGGCAAGTAATGCTGGCACGCTGGGTTCGTTCTCTGCGACCGATCAATACCAGGCTAAGCAGACCCTGATGTATCTGAAAAGCCGCAAAGACGATAACGTTCAGTTCCGTAAACCCGGCGACCCGGCACCGCGTTCGTTTGCGCAGTACGACAAAGGCTAACTCAATTAATTGAGTATTACATAGGCCGATCTCAAATCGGCCTGCTCAACCTAATTGAATTATCTGTATTAATCTTTGTTTAAAGGACTCTAAATTATGACTTCTGCTACAGACCTTGCACAACAGGCAATCAAGAACATCAACGCCCTCAAAGCGCTGGCTGAAAGAACAGGTGAAGTCCCGGCTGATGTTCAGGCTCAACTGGGCGCTTATGCCAATCAGGTCGATAAACTGACCAGGCAGTTAGGCAGCGAGCAAGAGACCCGTGAGGGTTATCGCGTTAATATTTTGATGGATGCTGAGCAAATTGGCCTGGCTCTCGAAATCATGAATAAAATCGAGGATGGACTCGGCGATAAAAGCATTCCTCAAATGCCTGTTACTTTGCGACGTCAGCTTACTGAAACACTAATGTATGTTACGAATCGGCAGAGTGATCTCCTTGTTTATCGCAAAGAGGGTGACTCTGAACCTCGTTCGTACGAAGAGTACCGCATGGGAATTTAAATTTTAGTAAACAGTCGCCTGCGGGCGGTTTTTTGTTACCTGGCTTTGTTCGCCGCAGCAATGAGCCCGAACGCAGCAAGAAATAAATTTTGAAAAAGTGCTACAAAGTGCGTATGAAACCGAATAACCTTATAATTATTCTTTAATGCTCACAGTATGGGTTCTGCATGCTTAGATCTGGGATTTTATTCGCTGCTTTTATTATTTCTGGGGTCGCCATCGCAGAGCCTGGAGGTTTTACCTTTGACATTAATGGCGCGCAAGAGCCATACCCAGCAGCATGCATAGAATCAATCTATTATGTAGCCAGGGATGAAGTTGAGTCTGAGAATGTAATCTTCAACCTAACCGACGAGTGTGGAAAAAGGTTATATAAAGTTACGAGGCAAAATATTGGCAAGAGCCTTTCTATCTATTACAAAGACAATCTGCTTTCCAGCGCTATGATAGCCTCTGCGCTCAACAACAATTTCAGACTATCAAGTAAAGAGATGCCTCGCGTGATCCTAATGCAGCTTCTTAATGATCACGGGGCTAAGCATGGTTAGCGAAAAACCTGGCGGCGCACAGTAGAGATGAGCGCGATAGGATTAACGTGGATTTTGCCGCATCAGGAGTCGCTTACAGGAATGTTGCGCTGCAGAATCCGTGTGGCACTGACCCGGCTTACCAGAAGGATGAGAAGTGACTATCGTTTTCATTCCCTCACTTATCAGCTTACTTGTTTTTAAAGCCGAGGAGAAAGGCTCTCCTTTGACTGAAGAGGAAGTATTAGATATTCGTGATAATGCTACCGCCATTAACCTGCATACTGAAGGGGTCTTAAGCATGATTGAGAGTCGTGGATATCAGGATATAGATTCGGAAAGTTGCTGGGACGAATGGCTGAATTATAATAAGTAGAGCTCAAGTTTTACCACGAAGAGTCGATGAAGTTTCCACGGGGATAAGACACGATTTATCAAAAGGAGGAGAAGCTTTGAGGTGGATTTTTTTATCTGGAATGTTGCTTTCCATGACAGCAATATCGGATGACAGGTCATTCGAAACGCCAGAGGTTAAATGCCTGAATCACCAGACTATTCCGTTCATAAAGTCCGATATTCAGCCAAAAAAAATCGTTGATGAGGCTTATGTCACTTGCAAGCCTGAACTGGAGGAGTGGAAGAAAACGCAGGAGCCGTTGCCTGCTGAAATGAAGCAGCGCATGCACAAAGAGCTTTATGACTTCTACATCAGGATGATTGAAAAACGACGAGATTATGAGACCAGTAAATCCGCGGAAGTCACCCACTGAGGCGGTTTTTTTAAAATGCAGCCGCTTACTGCACGGGCTATACCCTGACAGTGGCGGCATCGCTTACGGTATGGATGAACTGCATGCAGGCAGTACAGGTATTGATACTGATACTGCCGCATCGAATAGTGCATAGACGTAAAGGACTGAATTAAAATCCATTCTACGCCCGAATTTTTCAGTTAAAACTTTTCAATGGCTAAATGTTTAATTCTGCCATTGAATCATTTCATCCAGCCTCTTCAGAATGTCAGGGAAATAGCTTTCATTAAGGCCAAAGCTGCCTTTAACCTGAACGCTGTCGGCATGGGGTTCCGGTCGGAGGATAAAATCAATAGTTACGCTATCAATACTATTTTCATTTGTCAGTATCATATCAAGCTGATGAATATCGCTCTGATATTTAAACGACTTTAACTTTTGCTGAGCAATTATAGCCTGATGAAAAGCTGAAAATTCTTTTTTCAACATTTTCAACTCTCCAACAGTGAACTCAGTCTTAAACGCCACCTTCAGGCCGCTTACCGAGAATTCTATCCAGGACTGTATCCAATCCCAGTGATGGTTAACAGGATCGGCTTCGTTATCCACTATGCGTTCAAAAGGTGCGATTGCGAAAGTAAATTCTTCACTCCTGATATCAAACATGGAAATGTTCCTGTTAATTAATGAAAATATTGAAAATGAGATATTGTCCAGTCCGATTCTCTGACAATCACCTCAAATTTGTACTTCTGATAGACATACTCTTGAAGCTGCTTATCGAAGCGAAGCTTATAAATGTCCGTTTCGTATCGGAACATTCCCTTACCTTCACGAGGATCTGGCATGCGCTTGCCATAACGAATAGCCCTTTCCTGAATTTGCAAAGGAACACATCGAGCGGGTTCGTGCATATGGCTTGCGGCTGTTTCCGTCATTTTAAGATTGCGCGCATGTAGCCCGAATTTCAGCCGCCCACGCAAAATAGATACCGTACCCTGACTAATTTTTGCTGAGATTGCCGCACGTGAGCCAGTTTCAAATAGTACCCGTCCGGTACGAAGAATACGAAAAACACCTAACGCTAATAATGCAATATCAGTTGGATCAATTAGCGGTGCTTCTTCAAGGTGAAGAAAATGCCCCTGCACGTCATAAATCTGCCATAAGCCAGGAGCCTGTGCTACTGAGTAACCGATACACATACCGCTGGTTTCATCTGTTACGGGCTTTGCATTTACTGGCAAATGGCTGGGGCGAATCTCAAAAAAAACGCCCTGAGGCAATCTCGACTTAAATGTGTAGTAACGTCCAGGCTCCTGTTTTGCTGCTGTTCCTGATATCATTCTCAATCCCTCGTTCATGATAATGGCTGTATTATAGTGCCACACTAAGATAAAACGATCACTCTCCGAAATTTACCCATCCGTCCGTCAGAGAACTATAAATACGTGAATCCCTCGGCACGAGCTGTGTCCCCTAACATACCTTCAATCAATGGACATCGGATGAATGATTAACGTCACTGTGTCTGCATTATCGAAATCAATAACGGCATGTTTGTCATGAAGACCTGATCCAACGTAACGCCCCAGATGCATTAATGAGAGTAGTAGTCGAAGCGCGCGAAATGAGAGGTATTAAGATTGGGCCAGACCTGCCGAATTTTCATGAGATGAGACGCGTTTAAAGTCGACTATTTGATATGAGAATCGAAGAAGTTTTTTGTAAAGGCCATTCGACCATAAAAAACTTTTCTATGAAGAAAAAACAATCGTGATTCAAGCGATCAGGAATATGTGATGGCATAGATTAAATATTGTGATTTCGGGTTATTTCGTAAAAGTCCCAGAAAAATCTTTATAAATCATAGAACAAAAAAAGACCGAATACGTTTTTAGCCCTTAAAATTCAATAGGTTATGCTTAATTATGGCGGCAAGATGGCTCCGCCAATTTTCAAATTACATCATTCGACAATATCGATCGCTTTAATTTTTTGAATTGCTGCAGCGATTTCATCAGGATCGTAGTTTGATGCATCAATTTCTTTTACTCTTCCTCCATCAAAAACAATCCGCACTTTTTTCCCACGCTTGATGAAAGCTACAATTATCCCTGCGACTGCACCTACAACTGCCGAAGCAATAGGAAGAGCTATGCTAATATACTCCAAGTGTCCAGTAGAAAAACATAGTGGCCCTCTTTCACTTTGTAGCCCTAGTTTATCGAGTTCTTCTTTAAATTCGTTTATAATGTCCCATTTTGCCCGACAATGGATTGACTTTATGAAATTATTCATTTTTTCTGAAAATCTCTCTTTTTTGAAAAGAATAAAAATTATGATTGCTTTTTTCGGAAGCGGGCTAACGATTCTTATGGTTAGAAATCTATCACTCTCATTTGAGACAACATCTCCAGATCGTTTAGCCTTTTTTATAGCAAACGTATATCAAACACGCTTACCTTCTGAAGAATCAACCATTTTATTAACTGGCAATGATGAAAAAATCATCGATCATAAAAATAAAAACCATAGAAATAATTATTAAAAAACAAGCCAAAGCATACTGCTTTGGCTTATTAATATTATTTTTGCTTTATTTCCACTTCGTCACTTTCAAGAGGTAAGTATTCTGATATTTTTTCGTATAACTCATCAATGAAATCTTTATGCTTAACACACCATTGAGTCAAGAATGCTTCTTTTACTCGAGACTCAGAGACTAATCCGATGACCCTACCCAACTGACTGAATAAGAGATGATAGTCACGATTCGTATTTCTAACACTGACCATTTTTTCTTTTAATTGTTCTTGGAATTCAAAGGGTTTTAATAGCTGAACAGCAAGCTCACCCGATAAATCGTCAATACTATCCAAAATGGAATTATAAACAGTTGATTCTGGTCCTGCTCCCGGAAGTCGGAAAATTAATTCTTCATCTGAATCATGCTGTAATGAGTCTCCATCAATGATACACAACGATTTTTGTTGTGAACTAGGATCTATATTGTGGTTTTCATGAACTTTAACTGAAGTCCCATCACCTTTCATTGCATGAATGGAAATCGCATCAATAGCAACATTTGGCATAAAGTTTAAGATTGTTTTCACCCAAAGTGCAGCAAACTCATCTTCAACAAATATGATTAGCTTAGAATTTATCTGCCCACTAATCGCACGCAATGATTTGACGTCGAGTTTACCTTGATATAGTTGACCATTAACTGAGGCCCATATAGCTTCACTAGGGAGAGGAATTAATGCATCATTAGAATGAGTTGTGAATATAGCCTGTATCTTTTTTCTTTCTGCAAGTTCTATTAGGTATTCGACCATTCTTATAGTGGCGATTGGATGCAAACCATTTTCTATTTCTTCAATAATAACTAAAGAATGGTCTTCAGCGGCTTCAAGTTGCAAGACCATCCTAATGATACTAGATTCACCAGCACCAAAATGAAACTCAGAAAATGAATCTCCAGTTTTATTGACCCCTGATAATAAAGTTACATTACCATTATCATCAACTTTCATGTGCTTAAATTCTGAAACGTCTTTATCAAGTATAGCAGATACTGAAAATGCAACGATTTCTGATAAACCTTCAATTCTATCAGGTTGAACAACAAAATTGTTAGAGACACAACGCTTTAATTCTTTTCTCTCTGAGGCTGGAACAGTGCGAATGACACCAAAAATGAGTACGTTTCTGTCAAGAGTTCCCCTTACCCATTTAAGATTGTGGTATTTAGCAGTACGTTTAACTGTATCATTGTTTTTCTGTACCCCCCTATCAATAGCTTCGTACTCAATTTTCCAATTCTGCATACTAGCATCGTATGCTCCGCTTTTAGCAAAAAATAGAGCTGGCGCTACTTCTTTATATAAAATAGCAGCCGCACCAGCTATTGTTGACTTCCCACCTCCATTTGGGCCGACAATAGCAGTTACGGGAAAATCCAAATTGACTGTTTTATTATTAATTGACCTAGCTTTGTCGATATTAATTTTAAGGAGATATTTACCATATTTTTTTGCTTTCACTTTTTCTAACAATTCATTTATCGTACCTTGTCTAATTTCACTTTGAAACATAGCAATTACTCCATTCGCCCAAGAGAAAATTATAAATATATTTAAAAACTGAAATCCATTGTCAATATAACTTTACCAGCAGTATTAACCTCCTCTGATTTGCAAATAAAACTCGCACCCTTACTTGTCACATCAATCTTTTTTCCTGGTAAAAGTGCAACGTCGTAGATATCGTATTTATCATTTACACCTAGCAACCATCGACCATTACTAATTTCATCTAAACTCATATCGACAATCCATGCTCCAGTATTACCTGTAATCAAAACAGGTTTACTGACTGCGTGGGGGATAAAAGCCAAATTAATTTCCCAGTATTGGGCATCCTGCAAAATTCCTGCTACCAAATTTTTACGAGGAATTAGAGAGTTCCCGCTTTGTTGGCTATTTTCTTTTTTTTGCTGAATACCTTTTCCAATTGCTAGCCAATGCAGATCAACGCCTGTATCAATCGCACACGCCACGACAACATCACCTGGAAAATAATTTCTACGCACCCACGTACTGACTGTGCCGGATGATATGCCAAGCAGGTCGCAAAGTTGCTTTTGAAGGGTGAAACCATACGCATCCATGATTCTGCGCAGCACGGCTTTGCCACCATTGGATGTGATTTCTTTCAAAAGAGCTTCGCCAGAAGGCAGGCTTATGGTTCGCTCCAAGCTTGCATTTGCAAGCTTGCCATTCAAAAGCCATTGCAGATCTACGCCCGTATCAAGCACGCACTTAATAATAGCGCTACCCGGCACGCTATTACGCTTTGACCATGCACTTACGTTGTTTGACGGAACATTGAGGGCTTCAGCCAATGCGCGTTGTGTCGTCACACCATAAGCTGAAAGCAACCTCTCAATCACTTCTTGGGCATTTGACTCTAAGTTAGGCATACATTACTAACCGCAAAAGTAGTTTATATAATCACAAATGTGATCTAACGTATGCACACACCACATGTAACACCGTAGAACACACTAATTAACTGGAGATACTGCGTTATGCATACTGAAAATGCAAACAGTCAGAACGCATTTGACTTAGTGCAATCTCAAGATTTTATTGCCAATGTCGCAGCGATTTTGATGCCAGCCATCCGCGAAGCGATAAACGACTCCGTAAACAAAGCCGTCACGCTCGCCACATCCCCAACAATGTCCAAAAAGGACTTTGCTGCAGCCAACCGCATTAGCCTGTCAGTGCTGGAAAAATGGATTGCTAACGGGATTGTGCTGCTCGCCCCTACTCCCTCTTTCACATACACGCAGAACCGCACCAATCGTAAGACCGGCGAAGTGGTAGAAACCACCATGACCAAACATGGCAATCCGCTTATCAATGTTGCTGCATGGCGTGAAAAGAATCGCCAGCAGGCAATCAAATGCCGCTACATCAAACCATAACTTGATTTTGCAAGTTAAGAAGGATCTGAGCATGTTTGATTTCAAGGTTTCTACCCATACCCACTACGACGATGCCTGTCGCAAATTCGCGCTAACTCACAACATGGAAGACGTCGCTAAGCAGTCCGGCATGCGTGCGCAAACGCTGCGTAATAAGCTGAATCCAGACCAGCCACATCAGCTTACCGTCTTAGAGGTTTTAGCCCTTACCGATGTTACTGAGGATGCAACGTTAGTTGATGGCATGCTGGCGCAAATCCAGTGCCTGCCTTGTGTGCCGGTAAACGAAGTCGCAGATGAAAAATTCCCCCTGTATGTCATGAAAGCCACCGCAGAAGTAGGTCAGTTAGCAGCTGGGGCAACTTCGGCAGAACCTATGACAGCTAACTGTAAACGCGGCCTGCTGCAAAATGTTAATAGCGGTATTCGCTGCTTAACACTGGCCGCAATGGCAGTACAGGCGCGTATTCAGGCTAACCCGGCACTGTCCTCAACTGTCGATGCTATCAGCGGCATCGGTGCATCTTTTGGCATGAGTTGAGGGGGGATCATGATCTCACTGGCTGCAAGGCTCACACGCCAAAGCCCGTCCATGTCATATGGACACGGCTGGATCATGGGAGAAAACGGTAAGCGCTGGAATCCAGTAACGCCGTCAACTTCAGAAGTAAAAGCACAAGCATTACCTAAGAGGGGCAAATCTTGGCTATCGAAGGCGATTCCATGCTGGTCAAACTGACAACCGGTCAACGTGTTGCCGCGCTGAATCATGTTGCTCTGCTTCGGGCTCAACTGATGGGTAGTAATTGCGAAAAAGATGTAGCCCGTTTTATTACTGAAATGCGCGATGTCACTGACAGCAATTATCAGGATAACAAACGTGCTTTAAGTGCCATTTTCTTCCTAGCTAATATTGGTAAAGACCGACACTCAGCCGATTTTACTGATCTCACTACTGATGAAAGAAACGCACTGATTCGCGCAATGAACCACCTGAAAGCTGTTGTAAGTTTGTTTCCCAAACGAATGACTCTTTCAAACTAAATAACCAAAGCAATTAATTGGCGTAAACCCGCCGGGATTCACTTTGCCTCAATAAAGGAAAATCACATGCTTAATAAATTATCTGGTACCACTAAGCCTGGTTCCTATATCGAACTCGATATGATGCTAAATGATGCGCGTCGTGAAGAACGCCGCGGTCGTGCTGACCTCATGATATTTCGCCTTAACATCCTGGCCTCGAAAATTCGCCGGGAAGAATTAACCTGTGTCGAAGCAGCAGAGCTACTTAGTCAGGAAGCGGAAAAAATCCAGGCACAGATTGAGGAGGCACACTAATGGCTGACTCAATGGACATTGTACAGCAGCGCACTGACGAAATGCTGGCTCGCAATATCGCCAACATCATCAATCGCGCGCCTGCGATAAGCGCCTCATTTTGTGAAGACTGTGATGCCCCAATTCCTGAAAAGCGCCGGCGCGCGTATCTGGGTGTAACTCGCTGTGTTTCCTGTCAGGAAAATGAAGAACATCGCAATAAACACCGGCAGGGTAATGCCTGATGCATGAGGAATTTGCTTACCCGTGGAATGCTCCACGGGAAGCCCTCGCCAGCCCGTACCCCACCTATGAGGAAATGCACAGCCGCAGTCAGACGATTGCGGCTTTAGTGCGTGCGCAGGAGCTACTTGAAAAGCAGCCGACGGTGATACAGCTCGACGTTAAACGCCGCGTTAGTGATCTTGAAAAGACACAGGGAACAGCCCGCGCCAATGCGTACTTAACCAAAACATTTGTTGAGCGCACATTGCCACGCGTTGAAACCGTTAACGCTCAATATCGGGTCGGCGTAATGAAGGGGAGCACATTAAATTTACTCGGGGGTAACGCAACTGAGCGTGAAAACACGGCTGTAGCAGGTGGTCAGCTTTTCAATCTAATGCGCCGCTTCAACCGACTGCCTGACATGGCGCGCGCCGACGTCGATGTACTGGCCGGGGATGTCGCTAATTTCATCCTCGCCGAGCTGGTACAGGCACACGCGCAGGCCAGCGACGAGTCAGATTACAAATACACGCACCGCGTTTATATGACCGCCGCCACCATCACCCGCGAGCTGAACCAGACGCCGCCATTATGGGATAAAGTCACGTCACGGCTGTTTGACCCGGAGGAAGTTATCCCGGCGATCATGCGTATGCAGACGGAAAAATGGTGGAAAGGCCGACTGCGCCGCGTGGCCGCATCATGGCGTGAACATCTTCAGATTGCCCTGACTAACGTCAGTAAAAAGCACACCCCCTACGCCAGCAGCATGACCGTTTCAGAGTGGCGCGAGCAGAAGCGCCGCACCCGTGAATTTTTGAAGGGAATGGAGCTGGAAGACGAAGAAGGCAACCGCATCAACCTGATCGAGAAATACGACGGCAGCGTGGCCAATCCGGCGATTCGACGCTGCGAGCTGATGACCCGTATTCGTGGCTTTGAAAACATCTGCAATGAAATGGGCTTTATAGGCGAGTTCTACACGCTAACCGCCCCGGCGCGCTATCACGCCACAATTAAAACCGGGCATCGTAACCGCAAATGGAACGGTGCCAACCCGGCCGACACGCAGCGTTATCTCTGCAGTGTCTGGCAGAAAATCCGCGCCAAGCTGCACCGCGAAGAAATCCGCATCTTCGGGATCCGCGTTGCTGAGCCTCATCATGATGCGACCCCGCACTGGCACATGCTCATGTTTATGCGCCCGGAGCAGGCTGAGCGCGTGCGCGAGATTGTGCGCGATTACGCCTGGCAGGAAGACGGCAGCGAGCTCACAACTGACAAGGCCCGTAAGGCCCGCTTTCACGCCGAGGCTATCGACCCGGAGAAAGGCAGCGCAACGGGTTACGTAGCTAAATACATTTCCAAAAATATCGATGGTTATGCGCTGGATGGCGAGACAGACGACGAGAGCGGCAAAGATCTGAAAGAAACCGCCTCGGCTGTTTCCGCTTGGGCGGCACGCTGGCATATCCGGCAATTCCAGTTTGTGGGCGGCGCGCCGGTCACGGTTTACCGCGAACTGCGCCGCATGGCTGACAGCGAAACCGCGCACGGACTTAGCGTCGAGTTTGCGGCCGCGCATGACGCAGCTGATGCGGGAGACTGGGCAGGATACGTTAACGCGCAGGGTGGCCCGTTCGTGCGCCGTGACGAGCTGGCCGTGCGCACATGGTATCAGGCAAGCGAAGACGTGAATGAGTACGGCGAGGAAACCGTGCGTATTAAGGGCATTTATGCAACTGAAGTTGGCGACGACACGCCGATCTTAACCCGCCTGATGCAGTGGAAGATTGTTCCGAAACGTGCCGTTGATTTGGGTTTTGAATTTAAGGACGCGTCCGCGTCCTCTCGGAGTTCTGTCAATAACTGTACGGAGCCAACAGGCTCTGAAGCAGCTATCGATTTCACAAAGCCCCCTACTCGCGCCGAGCGAAGAAGGATTATTAAGCGATTAAGAGAAAATCCAGCGCAGCAGCAACCTGAGCCGGACAGATACCCACCTGAAGTGAGTCATTGCACAGAACGGGAGGCGTTGAAAAAGAGTTTCTTCGAGATCTCTAGGTTAACACTGTCCGACGGCGAAGCTGTGCGCATGATGAAAGGCTATACAATCAGGGTTGGAGAGCTTTCTTACTGGAGCGGTACAAGCGGCTATCTGTTCCATAGACGGAACAAGAATCCTGCTCCCTTAAAAAGATTTAATGCTCTTGCGAAAAAAAGCGGCATACCTGTGCCTGATTAATAAAACGGCAGTCGGACTAATCTGAGCCGCACGATTCTTTACGATTCCAAAACGCCATGATACTGTTTATACATACAGTATATTTTGACTAGAAGGAGTTAATCATTTGATGGACATAGATAATCTAAGCGAGACGGTTGCACGCATCCAGTTCATTGCTGACGTATCACTGATCGCACACTGCAAAGAAGATGAATTAAAAATGGCACTGTCGATGATCAGCGACATGGCAGGGACAATCGACACATCTGTTTTCGAAGCTGCCATATACCGCCAGGCTGAATGATTAATTGCCCCTTCCCTACCGTTCACTAGCCACCTTTCAGGTGGCTTTTTGCTTCTGCATCAAAGTGCATATGCTTGCATGAATCCGCATGATCCAAATTGGATCGCTAAGCGTGTGTGAGGCCGGTGCTGGCGCGTTCAGAGGTAACACATGCACCTGCATGAAAAGCGATGCATAAAGCGGGCAGGCGTGGCGGGGATAGCATTGCGCGCGGGGGGACAAACATGTATGTGCAGGCTGCGCCTGTCGGGTGGAGGCGCACATCATTGTAGCAAACGTCAGGAAGGGGGGAGCGTAAATGCAGGAAAACGCGTCAGAGCATGTCAGGCTGGGTGTGATTTGGCTAAGAGAAATCATTGGGAGTTTTAGTGAGAGGGACACTCTTAAGCGCATTACATTAGGCGCAGATTTCCTGTGAATCTTCTTCCATCGATTTTATAGCGTAGTGGCATTGGTTTGTAATGACGCACCCGCGTCATCAGTTTAGGCATGAGGTAAGAACAGAATTTACTTTTGCCATACTAAATGGGATATTAAAAAGACCAAGCTAAATCCGCCCAATATTATTTTCGCAAAATAATTGTTTTTCAATAAAAACTCTATTTCATTCAATTAGATAACAAGGAAGGTAAATATGAAAGATGAAGAATACCCATATGCAATAGTAATCGCAGTTTACCCAACATTCCGCCACTTTTTCGGAGACTGGGTTTTACACGAATATCGAAGTGAGCATAGCGGCCCATTCCAATGGAGAAAAAGAATCGATGTGGTCGATGGGTTCAAAAGAATAATTTGCTTTAGCGATTTTGATGAGGCTAAAGAAAGGGCTGAGTCTTTAAACCTTGAACTACAAGTCGCAATTGCAAATTCTGATGAAGTTAATGAAGTAAAAAACTCGCTATATATTAAAGCAGAAAAGGCTATTAAAGCCAAGTCTCGCCTGCAGAAGGAAGAAAAATTAATGCTCAATGAGGCTATAAAAATAACTTCTGAAATACCTAGACCATCAAGAGAAGAAATAAAATTATCAGAATACTATGCAAGGATGCCGCATGAAGGAGTGCTTAATGAGTTGATGGAAGAAATCAATCAGAACCCCTTAATAAAAGTTGCGCATTTAAAAAACAGTCGGGTAGTTTTGGGTAAATCTTCTCATTCATCTCATGAGAATCATTGGCAAGGTATGTATGCATACAGAGAGAAAGCAACTCAAGTTGCTTACAGAGAGAAGATCGCTAGTGCATTTGGATTCTCAGGAAAAGACCACTGGGGAAAAGTTAAGTCTGAAATCAGAATAATGCTTTTACCAAGAGCGAACGAACTACTGCAACTTGCTAGTGTTAAGAGAATGCTCTCTGAGGCGAAACTAAGAGGGCAAAAAGCATTAATGGCTGGAAGCTATGTTTTTTGGTATGAGGAGGAGGGAGGTATAGGCTGGATAGTCAAAGCATCCAACAATACTGAATCGAATAAAAGTGCAGAAACACTTTGGCATGAGGGTACTATACTTTCTAAAAATCATGGAAGAATAGTTGTTTTCCCTTACGTTAAGGAAAATGGAGACAAAGTTCAAGGCCATACAAAAAATGCTCCCCATGATGGAAAGGCCAAGCCTAGACACCCTAGTGAATATTTAGAGCTCCCTTTTGATGTAATTGATGAGGATTTAATGATAGGTCTTTTTGGTGAGTTGAATTACGATTGACATTAATGGCTGCCAAAGGAAAAACAATTCCTTTGGCTTTATTTTATGGAAGCTCGTAAGGTGTGAACGAAATTACTTCTTGCCCCACCCATTCATTTAATTCTTTCATTCGTTCCTGTAATGGTGTCAGCTCGTTACGAACAAATACCTGAGACGCTTTCACCGCGTCGCCGAACCCGCCGGAGTTGTCCGGGATAATCCCCATCATCTGCGGTGGCACGCGGTGCGCGCTTAACAGGTCATCGCGGCTGGCCTTCTTGATATTAAAGAAATCGTCTTTCGTCGCCACCTCGCTAAGCGGCAAAATCTTGATGCCGTCCGGCTTACCGTTCGGTGCGTACATAAACAGGTTACGGAAGTTGCCGATCCCTTTCGTGTCGCGCATCGCCTGGCGCATCCGGTCAACGTCGCTGCTGCTCTGCGCCGCGTCGGTCATGTACAGGATGTAACCGGCGTGCGCGCCGTTCTGATAATACTTGCGGCGGAACAGCGTAGCCGCCTCATTCAGCCAGGCGGAGTTGAGCGCGCTGAGGTATTCCGGCAGGCCGTAAAGCTCCTGATTAATATCCGGCTCCAGCAGGTGAAACACGCTGCCGGCCGAAAATTCATGCGGCTCTTTCCAGTCATTTACAAACCAGTAAGCGCCATCCTTCACGCCCCTGCGGGTGAATTTGGCCGGGGTGGTTTCAAGGCGCAGCGGCCTGCCCAGGCCGTTGCGGCGCAGCTCGGCAAAGGCGTTGCCGAAGACCAGATAATCCAGTGCAAACTTACTGAACTCCTGCTGACTCATCATCGGATGTGGAATAAACGTTGAGGCCAGAATGTTGCGCTTCACGTAAATCGGCGAGCTGTGATGCACGGCCGAGCGCAGGCTCTTAGCCAGCCCGCTAAAGCTGACCGGCGGCTCAAACCAGCGCCCGTTACCGATGCACTCGGCGTAATCCAGAATGTCGCGCTTATCCATGACCGGTGTCGGATCGCCAAAGGTAAACGCCTCGGCGTGCTGCTGCGGTGCGGTTGCCTGTACAGGCTGCGCGGTGGCGGTGTGAGCCTTGCGGCCTCTGCGTTTGCTCATCAGTAAAATTCCAGAATTGAGGGATTAGCGCCGCCGCTGGCTGCGGTAAGCGGTTCGTTTAACAGTGCGTGCATGATGGCCCAGGCGACGTCAGCATGGCTGGCCTCTTCGCTGCGGCTCGCCTCATAGGTTGAGCGGTTGCCGCTGGCCGTCATGGTTTTACGGATAGCCATAAACGACTGCGTGATATCCGTCGCCCCGGCGTCATACTCAAGCCGCCCGCTGCTGATGGTGTCTTTTGCCTTCAGCACCATTGCGGTTTTCACTTCCGGTGAGTATTTGATTTCCCGTGCGGCTGGGTAAAACTGGCGTACCAGCTGGAAAACACCCTGACCGATGCCGGTTGCATCCACGCCGATATATTCGACGGTGTATTTTTTGGTTAAGTCCTCGATAGATTTCGCCTGCGCGGCAAAGTCCATGCCCCGCCACTGGTGACGCTCCAGCACGCGGAACTTTCCGCCCGCTACGAGCGGCGGCGCGATAACCGCACAGCCTGCGCTGTCGCCGGTGTGCGACGGGTCATAGCCGATCCAGACCGGCCGGTATGCAAACGGGCGCGGCAGGTACGGGTTAAAATCTTCCCACTCTTCCAGGCTGTCGATCATGCAGCTCTGCAGCTCGGCAAACGGGAACACGCTCGCGGCGTCGTCGACAAACTCACACATCAGTAGGTTCTGATATTCCGCCGGGCTGTATTCAAGCTGCAGCTGGTCAATGTCGAACAGGTTGCAGCCGCCGGTCAGCGCATCCTCAACAGTCACAATCTGCCGCCACTGCCCGTCGCCGCACAGCGCGCCTTTCGCCAGGTGCGAGTGCGACAGGTCTATCTCGATGCGATCATCTTTGCTGCGCCGCCCCTTGTTAAACAGCTCGCCTGACCAGAACGGATAAGCGCTGTGTGACAGGGCCGACGGCGTGGAAAAGTAGGTGGTGCGCCATTTCTTGTGCAGCGACATGCCGCTGGCAACTTTGCGCAGCTCCTGAAATTTCGGGATCCAGAAATATTCGTCCAGATAGAGGTTGCCGGTGTAGCTCTGCGCGGTACGCACGTTCGTGCCGAGAAATATCAGGCGTGCGCCGTTCGGCAGCACGATGGGATCGCCTTTCAGGTCAACGTCAGCCTGGCGGGCAAAGTCGATGATGTAGTTTTTAAAGACGTGCGCCTGCGCTTTGCTGGCTGAAAGAAAAATCTGATTACGGCCGGTGGTCAGCGCATCGATCAGCGCCTCGCGGGCAAAGTAGAACGTTGCACCAATCTGGCGCGACTTCAGTATATTGCGGATGCGGTGAGTCAGCCCGGCTTTATGCCAGTTGAGCTGATACTCAAAGCAGTTATCCATAAACACGCCGGTCAGCTTGTCTACCTGTTCCTCGCTGAACTCATTTTTAACAACCGGCTGGCGCTCGCCTTTGTTGCGGTTGCGCACGTTGGGGTTTAAGTCGGCCTCGTTGCCGCTGCTGCGGTAGCGCTCAACGCGGGCAAGGCGCTCAATCTGACGGCCGAGCGCGTCTATCTCTTTGTAATCACCATTGCCCTTTACCTCTTTCATAATGAGCTGAATCAGCCGGGCTTCCATACTGGATTCAACGCGACTGATGGGCGCGACGTTGTCCCACGCGTCGCGCAGCTTCCAGCTCTGCACGGTTGGCGTTTTCTGTCCGAGCGTCTCCGCAATCTGGCGCACGGAATAACCCTGCCAGTAAAGCAGCGCGGCCTGACGGCGCGGATCGCTGATGATGGTTGTCGGTGTCATGTTCATACCGGCAAGGCTACCGGTGCCGAAAATAGCGCGCCTGCTGTCCCTGTTTGCTGATGCATCAGCGGGCTGGCATTCGTTGAGGGATTGTGTGGCGACGGGGAAACTGGCCCCGAACCAACCCAACATCTGACCGGAGCCTGATTAATGGCAGCAATCAAATCAAAGCGTTTTCGTATCGCAGTTGAAGGCGCAACTACAGACGGCCGCGCAATTCCGCGTGAGCACATCGCGCAAATGGCGAAAAACTATGACCCGACGATGTACGGGGCGCGAATTGACCTTGAGCACATCAAAGGCATCACGCCTGACAGCCCGTTTCGCCGTTTTGGTGACGTGGTGGCGCTGTCAGCTGAAGAAATTGCTGACGGGCCGCTAAAAGGCAAGCTGGCGCTGCTCGGGGATATCGATCCAACAGATGAGCTGGTTGCTATGACAAAGGCACGCCAGAAAATTTATACGTCAATTCAGTACAACCCCAAGTTCGCGGATACCGGTGAGGCATATCTGATCGGCCTGGCTGTTACCGACAATCCTGCCAGCCTCGGCACGGAAATCCTGAGCTTCAGCGCCTCGGCGACCGTTAACCCGCTGGAATCCCGCAAGCAGCATAAAGACAACCTTTTCAGCGCCGCTGAAGAAACTGTCATTGAGTTTGAAGAAGTGGCCGAGCCGTCGCCGCCCCTTCTGACGCGTATCACCGCCATGTTTACCGGCCAGAAAAAGGCAAGTGGCGAGCAGTTCGCCGACGTCAGCGCGGCGGTAACGGCCGTCGCTGAGCAGGTACAGCTGAACGCGGAGAGCCAGACGCAGGAGCTGTCGGCGCTGGAGCAATCCGTCACCGCACGTCTGGAGGCTATCGAGCAGCAGGCCGGGGAAGACCGCGCCGCTTTCGCTGCGCTGCAGGGCCAGCTTTCGCAGACCGACGGCAGCTTTACCCGCCGCCCGGCGGCAACCGGCAGCGATCCGAAGTCCGGCGCGCAGACCGACTGCTAATCAGGCGTTGCCTGAACGTTAAAACCCAACAAAGATATAAACAGGAACGCCAATGCGTAAGAATACCCGCTTCAAGTTTAACCAGTTCATGTCCCGCCTCGCCGAGCTGAACGGCGTCGAAACCGACGACATGAACAAAAAGTTTACCGTTGAGCCGACGGTCACGCAGACCCTGATGAACCGCGTGCAGGAGTCTTCCGACTTCCTGACCCGCGTCAACATCGTGCCGGTGTCCGAAATGAAGGGCGAGAAAATCGGGATCGGCGTGTCCGGCTCAATTGCCAGCGTGACCGACACGGCAGGCGGCGACGAGCGCGAAACCGCTGACTTTGCCGCGCTGGATAAGCGGGGTTATGAGTGTGTACAGGTCAACTACGACTTTCACATCCGATATAACACCCTCGACCTGTGGGCGCGATATGAAGATTTCCAGGCCCGCCTGCGTGACGCCATCGTGAAGCGCCAGGCGCTTGACCGCATCATGATCGGCTTCAACGGCGTGACCCGCGCCAAAACCTCTGACCGTGCGAAGTTCCCGATGCTGCAGGACGTGGCCGTTGGCTGGCTGCAGAAGTACCGCAACGATGCGCCGGAGCGCGTGCTGAGCAAAATCACCGACGAAGCCGGTGCCGTGGTGTCTGCGAAAATCCGCATCGGTAAAAGTGGCGACTATGCCAACCTTGACGCGCTGGTTATGGATGCCACCAACACCCTGATCGAACCGTGGTATCAGGAAGACCCTGAGCTGGTTGTGATCTGCGGCCGCCAGCTGCTGGCTGACAAATATTTCCCGATCGTCAACCAGTCGCAGGCCAATACCGAGCAGCTGGCAGCCGACCTCATCGTCAGCCAGAAACGCATCGGCAACCTGCCAGCTATCCGCGTGCCGTACTTCCCGGCTAACGCGCTGATGATCACCCGTCTGGATAACCTGTCAATTTACTTTCAGGAAGGCACGCACCGCCGCCTGATTGATGAAGTGCCGAAGCGCGACCGCATCGAGAACTATGAGTCCATCAACGAGGACTACGTGATCGAGGATTACGCGGCCGGTTGCCTGGTTGAAAACATCGAAGTCGGTGAGTTCAGCGCGGCAGCAGAAACCCCGGAGGCGTAACGCATGTTAAGCCCTGCCCGACGTCACCGCATGCGCCAGCAGGCTATCGAAGCCTCGCAGAGTGCCGACAACCCGCTGCGCCACGCCAGCGGCTATGAGCAGATGCTCATCAAGCTCAACGACGACAAGCGCCGCCTGAAGAAAGTGCACTCTAACGAGCGCAAGGCGGAAATGAAGCGTCAGCTGTTGCCTGAGTACCTGCCGTGGGTGTCCGGCGTGCTGGAGAAAGGCAAAGGCGCACAGGATGCCGTGCTGATGACCGTCATGATCTGGCGGCTCGATGCGGGCGACGTGCCCGGCGCGCTGGAGATTGCCCGGTACGCGCTGACGCATGGTCTTGTGTCGCCTGACGGCTTCAAGCGCGCCAGCCTGCCCTATCTGCTGGCCGAGGAAGTCGCCAGCGCGGCAACGCGCGCCTGGACGGCAAAAGCGCCGGTCGATGTTGACCCGCTGCTGACAACCATTGCGATGACGGAATCTGAAGACATGCCCGATCAGGTGCGCGCCAAGCTGCACAAGATAACCGGGTATGTGCTTCGCGATGCGGGCAGGGCTTCGGAGGCGATGACCCACCTTGTAAGGGCGCATCAGCTGCACGACGGCTGCGGCGTCAAAAAAGACATTGAGCGGCTGGGAACGGCGATGAAAAAACAGGCCATCGCCAGCCGCTGACCGAACGCGACCCCGCGCACGGGCGGCAGGACGGCAACGCACTTTCAGTGTCTGCGCCGTCCTCCACCGCCCACCTATTTCAAAGGCCGATTATGAATAACACATTTGTTATCCCCGCCCCGCGACCGGCAGACGCTGCCGAGCCGCCAGTAAAGAATACGTTTTTCTGGCCTGACGTTGACCTGCAGCAGCTGCGCGATTCGCTGCGCTATGAGGGAACGGTCACGGCGCAGCGCCTGCGCCTTGCCGTGAAAACGGCGATTTCAGAGGTAAACGCCGAGCTGTACGACTGGCGCGCCGTGCAGATTGCGGCGGGCTTTAAGGCGCTGGCCGACGTGCCTGCGGAATCGCTGGACGGCGAGAGCGAAAAGATTACGGCCTACCTTGCCGCCGTCAGTGCGCTGACCGCCGCCACCATCGTTGAGCGTTATCGCGGCTATGACGCCAGCGGCACGAAAAAGGCGGACGAAATCGAGGCGAGCGCCGACGAGTACTGGCGCGACGCGCGATTCAGTATCAGCCGCATCGCCGGTAAGCCTGGCTGCATTGTGGATCTGCTCTGATGAACATTTACGCGCAACAGGGCGATACCGTTGATGAAATCTGTCAGCGCTATTACGGGCGAACCGGTCAGGCCGTCGAGCTGGTTTATGCGGCTAATCCGGGCCTCGCCGAAAGCGGGCCGGTGCTGCCACACGGCTGCGAGGTGACGCTGCCTGATCTGCCTGAATCTTCAGCAGGTGAAACCGTCAACCTGTGGGACTAAAAATGGAAAAAATCAGCTCTGTGATCAACTACCTGATTGGCCTCATCCTGATGTGGTTCGGCCGTCATACGCCACAGGATATCGCCTTTATGGTCGGTTCCGGCGTGGCCGTTATCACGCTCATTACTAACGTGGCGACGTTCTTTATCAACTGGCATTACCGCCGTAAAACCTACGAGCTGCAGCGCCTGCGGGGGGTGAGCCTTGAGCCAGACCGTTAAACGCTGCGCCGTGGTGGCCGTGCTGGCAATTGCCGCGCTGCTGCCACAGTTCAAAACCCTGAAAACGTCCGAGGCCGGACTTGCGCTTATCGCCAACGCCGAGGGGTGCCGCACCTCGCCCTATCAGTGCAGCGCCGGAGTCTGGACTAACGGCATTGGTCACACAGAGGGCGTAACTCCGCAAAGCCAGATCAGCGAGCGACAGGCGGCGGTCAATCTTGTGTATGACGTGATGCGCGTCGAGCGCGGGATCGATGCCTGTATGCGCAGCGATATGCCACAGCCGGTCTATGACACGGCCGTGTCATTCGCCTTTAACGTCGGCGTGCGCGCGGCCTGCAGCTCGACCTTTGCCCGGTATATCCGGCTGCAGCACTGGCTTGATGCCTGTAACGAGCTGCGGCGCTGGGTGTTTGTTAAGGGCGTAAAAAATCGCGGGCTGGAAAACCGCCGCGCAAATGAGACAGCCTACTGCCTGCGGGGTGTGTCATGACGCGCCTGATAGCTCTGCTTCTGGCCGTGGCTCTGCTGGCGCTGGGCGTAACCGGCTGGCAGTGGAAAGAAGCCAAAGACGATCTGACCAGCGCACAGCGCATTATCGGCACGCTGTCAGCCGGTATCGAGAGCCGCGACAGGGCAATAGCCCGGCTGGATGCCGATGTGAGGGCCAGCCAGAAGCGTGAGGCCGAGCTGCGGCTGATGCAGGGGCGCGCCAGCACGGCCGCGCTTAACCGTGAAATGACCATACAGAGAGAAACCGATGCAAATCCGATACTGCGTGACTGGTCTGCTGCTGCTTTGCCTGACGATGTTATCCGGCTGCACGCCCGCCCGGCCTTCGCCAGCGCCAGAGATTATCTGGATTGGGTGTCCGCGCGTGACAAGCTGCCCGGTGCCGGGAAACAGCCTTAAAACTGCTGGCGATCTGGCGGCTGACAATCGTCAGCTTGAGGCCGCACTCGCCGCCTGCGGGCTACAGGTCGAAATAATCAAAGACTGCCAGGAACAACACGATGCTGAAACCACAACAACTGCGCCAGGCGCTGACCGACAGCGTGCCGGAGCTGCAGCGAAACCCTGACGCACTGAACGTGTTTATCGACAGCGGGCGCATCGTCTCGACGCTTGCCAGCTCGCTGTCGTTTGAATACCAGTACCGGCTTAACATGGTCATTACCGACTACGCCGGTAACATCGACCTGCTGATCGTGCCGCTGCTTGCCTGGCTGCGAACGAATGAACCCGACATTATGGCAACCGAGGAAAAGCGCCGGACGGGCTTTACCTTTCAGGCGGATGTTATCAGCGACACGGCCAGCGATATCAGCATTGAGCTGCAGCTGAGCGAGCGCGTGATCGTGAAGCAGGCCGACGACGGGCTGCACGTGACCCACGTCGGCGAGAACCCGCTGCCGGAGAATGACGCCCGACCTGTGCAGCTTTATGTTCACGGCGAGCTGGTTAGCGAGTTGCAGACATGAGCGAGTTGCAGCTTGTAAATGACCGCATGGAGGCGCTTATCAGCAGCCTGTCAGCCCCGGCGCGCAAAGAAATGGCGCGCAGCATTGGGCGCAAGCTGCGCGCGAGTCAGCATCAGAACATCAAGCGCCAGCAGGCACCTGACGGCACGCCCTTTAAAGCCCGTAAAACGCAGCCGGTGCGCAGCAAAAAGGGCCGCATAAAGCGCGAGATGTTTGCAAAGCTGCGCACCGCTAAGTACATGAAGACGCAGGCCAGCCCGAATGAAGCCGTGATCGAGTTTGCGGGCAACGTGCAGCGCATGGCCCGCGTGCATCATTTCGGCCTGCGCGACCGGCCATCGCGTAAAGGCAAAGAAGTGCAGTATGAAGCCCGCCCCCTGCTCGGGATAAGCGAAAAAGATTTAGATATAATCGAAGCTGCCGTGTTAAATTACTTAGTTAATATTTAAAGGAGGCACATTAATGGAAAGTAATAAAATAAAAACAGTAACTCTGTATTTTGGATTAATATTCATCTCACTGGGTGTTGTTGCATGCCTCTTTGGAAATGTAGCGGGCGGCAGCGTAGTTATAATCACTGGCTTGGCTCTAATGCTTCTAAGTCAATTTCAACTAGAATCAATAAAAATGCTAGGGCTAGAAGCTAAGCTGATTAGCACCATTAATGATGCCGAAAAAGTCTTGGAGAAGCTAAAGAAAATCTCACTGCCAATTTCCGAAATTGCCTTAGCAACTGCTGCAAAGTCAGGGAGGGTTGGTTCTGCCACTCCGTCAAAAGATATGATGGAATATGTCATGACCATTGAAGAGCAATTAAAAGGTATGGGGATTAAAGAAAGTGAGTTAACAGCCATCAAAAAGCCTTGGATTCGAACAGCATCTTACGATTTATCATCTCGGCTACAACAAAGATTCTTGCTTTATTATGATTTTTTATCTGATAAAGAAAGCGAAGCGATTTCAACCTTAAATGATGGAAACGAAAACGACAGATTAAAAAAAGATGAAATGCTTCTTAAAATAAAATCATTAGAAGCAGAAAAGAAAGCTGCACAGAGCTTACTGTCTTTCGATACTGTTATTAGTTATGTCGATGAACTGATATCATTTATTAATAGATCTAAAGCTTTGAGCGAATCACAGCAAAAGGCATTTATAGCAAACAACCTTGAAGCCATAAACGATATTAATCACCTTATTAATACGGGACAAATCCGCCGACCAAATCATCCTGACAGTTTCCCCATCAAGGATTAATTCACTTTGTTTGCTGTTCTCTGAACAAACTCCTAATCTTTGCCTCTTCAGCCGTAAGAAAGCACTCTTACGGCATGAACGAACAAATCGCAGAAATCCAGCGCCTGCTGCGCAACTTAATCCGCATCGGAACCGTGTCTGCCGTCAATCTTGACGGCGGGCTATGCCGTGTCGATACAGGAAAAAACACAACCAACTGGCTCCACTGGCTGAGCGCCCGCGCGGGTAAAACCCGCTCCTGGAATGCGCCGTCAGTGGGTGAGCAGGTGCTTGTTCTGTGCCTCGGCGGCGAACTCGATACCGGCTTTGTGCTGCCGGGTATTTTCTCCGATGACAACCCGGCTCCGTCTGCCTCGGCCGATGCGCTGCACTGGTCATTTCCTGACGGCGCGGTGATCGAGTACGAGCCGGAAACCGGCGCGCTGAACGCAACCGGCATACAGACAGCAACCATCAAAGCGGCGGTAAAAATCCTGTTCGACTCGCCAGAAGTAGAATGCACAACGCTGCTCAAAACTGCGCAACTGGAAGTCACAAAGGGCGCAACGATGAAAGGCAACGTTACGCATAGCGGTGGCAAGTTGAGTTCTAACGGTGTCGTCGTGGATGACCACGATCATGGCGGCGTGCAGCGCGGTGGTAGCAGAACGGATGGCCCACAATGACGACCACAAAATATATCGGCATGAGCCGGGAAACAGGCGGCACGCTGACCGACCTCGATCACATCCGGCAATCCGTGCGTGACATTCTGCTGACCCCTGTCGGCACCAGAGTGATGCGTCGCCAGTATGGTTCGCTTTTATCCGCCCTGATTGACCAGCCGCAAAACGAGGCGCTGCGCCTGCAGATTATGTCGGCCTGCTATATGGCGATCCTGAAATGGGAGCCGCGCGTAAAGTTGACTGCCATCAGCTTTGAGTCGGATATCAACGGCGCAATGGTGGTTGAGCTGTCCGGCAACCGCACCGACAACGCGCAGCCTTTTTCCTTAACCGTTCCTGTGAGCTGAGACTATGGCAACTATCGACCTGAGCCAGTTGCCCGCGCCAGATGTGGTGGAGTCGCTGGACTATGAAACCCTGCTGGCCGAGCGAAAGGCTACGCTGATTTCCCTTTACCCTGCTGACCAGCAGGACGCCGTCGCCCGCACGCTGACGCTGGAGTCAGAACCTATCGTTAAGCTGCTGCAGGAAAATGCCTATCGTGAGCTGATCCTGCGCCAGCGCATCAACGAGGCGGCAAAGGCCGTCATGGTTGCGTATGCGCTGGACGGCGACCTTGACCAGCTCGGCGTAAACAATGGCGTACCCCGCCTGATCATTACCCCGGCCGACGATACAACCATTCCGCCAACCCCCGCAGTGATGGAAAGTAACGATGATTTCCGGCTGCGCATCGCCTCCGCCTTTGAAGGGCTGAGCGTGGCCGGGCCAACCGGCGCTTATGAGTACCATGCCAGAAGTGCTGACGGCCGGGTAGCCGATGCATCAGCCATCAGCCCGTCGCCTTCAGTGGTCACGGTGACAGTGCTCGCGCGTGAGGGCAACGGCGTGGCCGGTGATGATCTGCTGGCCGTGGTGAATACAGCGCTCAATGATGAGGACGTGCGCCCGGTTGCCGACCGGGTGAGCGTGCAGTCAGCAAAGATTGTGGAATACGAAATCGTGGCCGAGCTGTACCTCTATCCGGGGCCGGAAGCGGAGCCAATCCGCGCCGCCTCAGAGGCAAAGCTCGCAGCCTTTGTCAGCGCGCAGAAGCGCCTCGGCCGCGACATTCGCCTGTCTGCGCTGTATGCCGCTATGCACGTTGAGGGCGTGCAGCGCGTCAATCTGATTAAGCCTGCTGCAGATGTGGTACTTGATAAAACACAGGCCGCTTACTGCACAGGCTACACGCTGACTGTGGGAGGCTCGGATGAGTGAGCGCCTGCTGCCGACCGGCTCGACACCCCTTGAGATTGCTGCTGCCGAGGCGCTGGCAAGTCCAGGCGCGATGAGCGTGCCGCTGCGCCAGTTATGGAATCCGTACACATGCCCGGTGGAGCTTTTGCCCTATCTGGCGTGGGCGTGGTCAGTTGACCGCTGGGATTCAGCCTGGCCTGAATCGACAAAGCGAGCCGTTGTTGCCGCCTCGCAGTACGTGCACCGGCACAAGGGCACTATCGGGGCAATCCGCCGCGTCGTTGAGCCGCTGGGCTATCTCATCAAGATAATTGAGTGGTGGAAAACCAACGAATCGCCAGGCACGTTCCGGCTGGACGTGGGCGTACTGGATACCGGCATTACCGAGGAAATGTATAACGAGCTGGAGCGCCTGATAGCTGACGCCAAGCCCTGCAGCCGTCACCTTATCGGCCTGTCTATTAATCTCGATGCTAACGGCACTCTGCCGGTCGCCGTTGCCAGCTACAGCGGCGACGAGCTGACTGTTTACCCTTACACCCCTGAACTTATCAGCGTCGTCGGGCCGGTCTATTCTGGCGCGGCGGTGCATCTTATTGACCTGACGGAAGTGAGCGCATGACGACAAAATATTTTGCCCTGCTGACCAATCAGGGCGCGGCTAAGCTGGCGAACGCCGCCGCACTCGGCACGAAAGTGAACATCGCCTCTATGGGTGTCGGCGATGGTGGCGGCACGCTGCCGACGCCTGACGCGGCGCAGACTAAGCTCATCGGCGAGAAGCGTCGCGCGCAGCTTAATTCCCTGACCGTTGACGCGGCAAACAGCAGCCAGATTATCGCCGAGCAGATTATCCCAGAGAATGAGGGCGGTTTCTGGATCCGCGAAATCGGCCTGTATGATGCCGACGGCGTACTGATTGCCGTTGCTAACTGCCCGGAAACCTATAAGCCGCAACTGGCTGAAGGCAGCGGCCGGACGCAGACCGTGCGCATGATTTTAATCGTGAACAGCACGACGGCAGTGACGCTGAAAATTGATCCGTCAGTCGTGCTGGCGACGCGCAAGTATGTTGATGACGCTGTGATCGAGGTGAAAGCATACGCTGACAGCGTAATGAAAAAGCATACTGACGCTGATAATCCACACAGCCAGTACCTGCAGATCGCAAATGCCCTGGCAGAAATCAAGGACGCCGGGCTGATTGCAGACCTTCTCAAAAACCTCGGTTTAGGAGAAGGTGCGCCCGTTATCGGTTCACCTTTCCCATGGCCTCACGCAAAAATGCCTAATGAACTTTTTCCCTCAATGGCGGGCATGGTCTTTCTGAAAAGTAACGGGGCGAGTTTTAGCGGCACGCTATACCCAAAACTGGCGCTGGTTTATCCGGTACTGAAGTTGAATGATCTACGTGGTGAGTTTATTCGTGGCTGGGATGACGGGCGAGGCGTGGATACAGGCCGCGCTTTGGGTTCCGCGCAGTTATCAACTGGCCTGCGAACGGCAGCGGTGGATTACCCCGGTATTGATGCAACAACATCAGGCGCAACTATAGGCACGGCATTTAACCAGCCTGATTCAGTCACAAAGATTCAGCCCGGAGATGCGAAAGCACCTGATAACGGTGTTTTGGGCGCGGTACTCAGTGACAATTCAATTCAGGCTACTCAATTGCAGTCTGGCATACAGGGCGGTTCTGCATGGATTACAACGCGCCCGCGTAACGTCGCGTTTAACTACATCGTGAGGGCTGCATAATGGCCAAGGTAACGCTTGATAAAAATGGCCTGGCTAAGTCGGCCGGCACACTGACTATATATAATTTTGATGCGGTAACCGGTGAGTTTACCGGCTCAAGCAATGAGTTTCTGGCGCAGGGTGTCGGCCTGCCTGCTAACGCATGTATCACAGCACCACCCGATGCTGAGGCCGGGCACGTAATGCTTTACCGTGATGAAAGCTGGCTGGCCGTTGCCGATCATCGCGGAAAAACGGTTTATTCAGTCGCAGACGGCGCAGCAATGCTGATTAACGCGCTGGGCGATTATCCGGCAGACACTACGCTACTTAAACCGGCACCGCCTGGGATAAATGGGATGGCACGAAATGGGTAAAAGACGCAGAGGCTGAACGTGAAGCAAAGATAATCGCCGTTGAGAAAGAAAGAAGTACCCGTATTGCAGAAGCTAACTCCGTAAGCGCAGCCTGGCAGGCGCAGTTGCTGCTGGGAATTATTTCAGAGGATGATAAGGAAAGACTGACGGCATGGATGGCTTATGTACAGAAAATCCAGCGTGTAGATGTACTTTCCACACCTTATGTCACTTGGCCAGACCGTCCTGTCTAAAATATGACAAGGTGCAGAAAGTAGCTTTTGCACCTTGCTATCTTAAAAATATTTTATCTGTAAATACAACCCCCTTTTTATATTTAGCTAATCAAAATGAAAGGGATAGGTTTTCATTTTTCACAATAACCCTTTTTTTATTAATGACTAGCAATGAAGTAGCACCTACCCCAGTAAAAAGAGCATCTCCCGTAAAGTAGTTTTGATCCTGATTGGCCGTCAAATGTCTGGCCATTTTCAAATCATCCCCCTGTAACATTACAGTTATATTTGACTTTCTCACTCCTATAAAGGTCATGCCAGCATCACTTAGCACTGGAGCCATGCCAGACAGCAAGAAAAATAAAAAAAATGCTATGCCACAAATTAATGCTGCCATTTTATTTTTTTTCTTCTTCTCTATTCTTTTATCAAAATAAATACTTGGAACAATCGTCATTAAGGAGGCTGTCATAATTACTGACAAAAAAACTGATAAGACATCGATATGCCTTGACCTTACAATTGTAAATAAAGCTATGATTGCTATAACAGATATTATGGCATGCGCCCAAGCGGGTTCGTAAATTTTCATTCTTCTCGCCATTCTCTTTGTTCCTTTAAAGGAGTGAAGTACCTTTGAACTTTTATTTACTTTGGCAAAAAATAAAGCAATCCTTATAAATGCAGCAGACACAATGACGGACATTGAATACCAGCAAAGGATAAAAAAACCCAAAATGAGTGAGAATGATGTTATAACCATCAGGAAAAAAATCGCATCCGATAACGTCAATCCGGTGGGGAAGAATTGTATTCTCATGCAATAGAACATAAAAACAACAACTCCTGCACCAGTCAGGCACAAGTAAATATTTTTTACGACCTCCATCTTTAAAGCACTTCTTAACGAAATCAACTTCATCTCCTTTATCTTATGAAAGAATAATAAAAAATTTACCTAAGCGTTTGAATAGCGAACCTACCCGTAATAATTCATATTATAGGTAAAAGTCTCCTCCGGTACATAGCATCCGAAAGGCAGCGCCAGATTATTAATTCTGTCTGCTGACTGACCAGCAAACCCTCATCAGATGCACTGCTAAACCTGACCTGACACCCTAAGCACACCCACAAAATGGAGTGCATCAGATGTCTGATTATCATCATGGTGTCCGCGTAGTCGAAGTTAACGACGGCACGCGCACCATTACAACCGTATCAACCGCAATCGTGGGCATGGTCTGCACTGCGCAGGATGCGGACGCGGCAACCTTCCCGCTTAATACGCCGGTACTTATCACCAACGTGCAGGCAGCTGTCGGCAAAGCAGGTAAAGAAGGCACGCTCGCCGCTGCGCTGCAGGCTATTGCCGATCAGTCAAAACCCGTGACCGTCGTCGTGCGCGTGGCTGAAGGTGCCGACGAAGCCGAAACCACGTCAAATATCATCGGCGGCACGGATGAAAACGGCCAGTATACCGGTATGAAAGCGCTGCTCGCCGCGCAGACTCAGCTCGATGTTAAGCCGCGCATTCTCGGCGTGCCGGGGCTGGACTCACTGGCAGTGGCGACCGCGCTTGCCAGCATCGCGCAGCAGCTGCGCGCCTTTGCCTACGTCTCAGCGTGGGAATGTAAAACCATTTCCGAAGCCCGCCTGTATCGCCAGAACTTCAGCCAGCGTGAATTGATGGTTATCTGGCCTGATTTCCTTGCGTGGAACACCGCGACCAGTAAATCCGACACGGCCTATGCCACTGCCCGCGCGCTGGGCCTGCGCGCCAAAATCGACAATGACACCGGCTGGCATAAAACCCTGTCTAACGTCGGCGTTAACGGCGTGACCGGCATTTCCGCATCAGTGTTCTGGGATTTGCAGCAGACCGGAACCGACGCCGACATGCTCAACGAGGCCGACGTCACCACGCTGATCCGTAAAGACGGTTTCCGCTTCTGGGGCAACCGCACCTGCAGTGACGATCCGCTGTTCCAGTTTGAGAACTACACCCGCACCGCGCAGGTGCTGGCTGACACGATGGCCGAGGCGCATATGTGGGCGGTTGATAAACCGCTAACGCCAGTTCTCGTTAAGGAAATTATTGCGGGCATTAATGCCAAGTTCCGCGAGCTGGTTAACGCCGGTTATCTGCTGGGTGCATCTGCCTGGTATGACGAAAGCGCCAACGATAAAGACACCCTGAAGGCGGGCAAGCTCTTTATCGATTACGACTATACGCCGGTTCCGCCGCTGGAAGACCTGACGCTGCGCCAGCGCATCACCGACACCTATCTGGCGAACTTCGCCGCATCCGTAAACAGCTGAGGAGCCGGATAAATGGCACTGCCACGCAAACTGAAGGGCATGAACCTTTTTAATAACGCCAACAGCTATCAGGGCGTCGTCACCGCCGTGACCCTGCCGAAGCTGGCGCGCAAGCTCGACCCGTTCCGCGCAGGCGGCATGAGCGGCGCGGCCTTTATCGATAACGGCCTGGAAGATGACGCGCTCGATGTTGAATGGAGCATCGGCGGCATTGATGAGCTGGTTCTCACGCAATGGGGCGCGTCTGACATTCCCCTGCGCTTTACCGGCTCTTACCAGCGCGACGATACCGGCGAGGAAATCGCGGTAGAGATTGAGGTGCGCGGTAAGCATCAGTCGTTTGATTTTGGCGAAGCCAAACAGGGTGAAGATACCGAAACCAAAATCACCTCCAAAAACACCTATTACAAGCTGACCTTTAACGGCAAAGAGCTGATCGAAATCGACACCATCAACATGGTGGAGAAGGTCAACGGTGTTGACCGTCTTGAGCAGCGCCGTAAAAACCTCGGCCTGGTATAAACCCTGACGCCAGCGCACGGCGCTGGCTTTAACTGACTACAGTGAACAGAGAATAATCATGGAAAAGAAAGATAACGTTGTTGAGTTTGAAACCCCGCTGATGCGCGGCGAAACCGAAATCAAAAGCGTGGAGCTGATTAAGCCGAATGCCGGAAGCCTGCGCGGCGTTCGCCTGGCTGATCTGTGCCAGTCGGATGTTGACTCACTCCTGACAGTGCTGCCCCGCATTACCCTGCCAGCACTGACAAAGGCCGAATGTAACGCCCTTGATCCGGTTGACCTGATTGCGCTGGGCGGCAAGGTGATTGGTTTTTTGCAGTCGAAGTCGGACGAATCGACTGGCCGCACGGCCTGACGGTCAACGACCTGATGGCCGACATTGCCACGATATTTCACTGGCAACCTTCCGAGATGTACGACATGCCGCTGGCCGAGCTGATGGGCTGGCGGCATAAAGCCTTTATCCGCAGCGGAGCAACTACGGATGAGCAATAACCTCAAGGTTCAGGTGCTGCTGAATGCTGTAGACAAAGCCTCGCGCCCCTTCAAAGCCGTACAGACCGCTGCCAAAAATCTGTCATCTGACATACGCCAGACGCAGACGACGATTAAGGAGCTGGATGCACAGGCGGGGAAAATTGATGGCTTCCGCAAGGCCAGTGCGCAGCTGGCCGTCACGCAGCAGAGCCTCAAAGATGCAAAACAGGAGGTAGCGGCGCTGGCCGTGCAGTTTAAAAACACGGAGCGCCCGACAACACAGCAGGCCCGCGCACTGGAAAAGGCCCGCCAGGCAGCGTCGGAGCTGCAGACGAAGTCCAACAGCCTGCGCCTTTCGGTGCAGCAGCAGCGCGAGGCGCTTAACGCGGCGGGGATTTCCACTAAAACCCTGAGCAGCGAGCAGCAGCGCCTGAAATCCGCCTCAGCGCAGGCAACCGTCAGTCTGAGTCGGCAGAAAATGGAGCTGCAGCGGCTGAATGCGCAGCAGGAGCGGCTGAACCAGACCAGCGAACGCTATCGCAAAGGGCAGGAGCTGTCAGGCAAGGTGCGGAACATGGGCGCGGCCGGTATCGGTGCTGCCACGGTTGGCGGCATGGCAGCAACCTCGCTGCTGATGCCGGGGTTTGATTTTGCACAGAAAAATTCCGAGCTGCAGGCCGTGCTCGGCGTGGGGAAAGAATCGCCGGAAATGAAAGCCCTGCGTGCGCAGGCGCGTCAGCTGGGTGATACAACCGCCGCCTCTGCCGATGATGCCGCAGGCGCGCAAATCGTTATCGCCAAAGGCGGCGGTGATGCCACTGCCGTACAGGCCGTTACGCCGGTTACGCTCAACATGGCGCTGGCAAACAAGCGCACGATGGAGGAAAACGCCGGGCTGCTGATGGGGATGAAGTCAGCCTTCCAGCTTTCAAACGATAAGGTGGCACACATCGGCGACGTGCTGTCGATGACCATGAATAAAACGGCCGCTGACTTTGACGGGCTCAGCGACTCGCTGACCTACGTCGCCCCGGTAGCGAAAAACGCAGGTGTCAGCATCGAGCAGGCGGCGGCGATGGTCGGCGCTCTGCACGATGCCAAAATAACCGGCTCAATGGCCGGTACGGGAAGCCGCGCCGTACTGAGCAGGCTGCAGGCTCCTACCGGCGAATCATTCAAGGCTATCAAAGAGCTGGGGATTAAAACGGCAGACGGCAAAGGAAATACCCGCCCGATATTCACCATCCTGAAAGAAATGCAGGCGAGTTTTGATAGACACAAGCTGGGAACAGGTCAGCGCGCCGAGTATATGAAAACCATATTCGGCGAGGAGGCCAGCTCATCGGCCGCCGTGCTGATGACCGCCGCCTCAACCGGTAAGCTCGATCAGCTGACCGCCACGTTTAAAGCCTCTGATGGTAAAACGGCCGAGCTGGTCCAGGTCATGCAGGATAATCTCGGCGGCGACCTGAAAGAGCTGCAGTCTGCTTATGAGGCTATTGGCACCGATCTCTTTGATCAGAACGACGGCAGCCTGCGCGCACTTACCCAGGACACGGCGGCACTGCTGCTGACGGTTGATAACTGGATTAAAGCTAACCCTGCGCTGGCAGGCGGTATAGCAAAAGTGGTAATGGGCGGGCTGATGCTGGCCGGGGCGCTGGGCGCAATCGGGCTGGTAGCCTGGCCGTTAATTGCGGGCGTGAATACCCTGATTGCCGGTGCGGGGTTTCTCGGCACGGCATTCAGCATCGCTGGCGGAGCTATTACGGCCGCGCTCGGCGCTATCACGCTGCCGGTGGTGGCCGTTGTGGCGGCAATCGTGGCCGGGGCGCTACTGGTGCGCAAATACTGGGAGCCTATCAGCGCCTTTATAGCAGGCATGGCCGAAGGGTTTACCGCAGCGATGGGGCCGATCAGTGATTCCTTCGGTTCGCTGAAGCCGGTTTTTGAGTGGGTAGGCGGCAAGGTCAAAGAGCTGTGGGACTGGTTCGGCAAGCTGCTGGAGCCGGTGAAATCCACGCAGACCGAACTTGCCGCCGCCGGAGACATGGGTAAGAAGTTCGGCAACATGCTGGCTGAGGCGCTGAAAATCCCGAGCCACGCGCTCGATCAGCTTATGGGCGGCATCAACTGGGTGCTGGCTAAGCTCGGCATTATCGACACGAAATCCGATGGCCTCAAAGACAAAGTCCCGTCCCCGGATCCGGTAGCAACCGGAGGCGCGGGCGCAGATACCGGCGGGCTGCAATACAACATCGCCTATGGTGGCGCGCCTTACCGCCCGGTTTCAGCCCCGTCAGCCGGGGGCGGATTCACTGACCGCAGCCAGAATACTTATCAGTATGAAATCAACATGCATGAGGGTATGACCAAAGACGACGCAATGGCGCTGATGGCGCAGCACCAGGCAAAAGAGCAGCGCAACCGCCAGGCGCAGAACCGCAGCAAAATGGGCTGGGAGGATTAAACGATGATGATGATTTACGGCATGATGCCGTTTATGCGACAGACCCTGCCTTACGGGGATATGCAGCAGAATATCGACTACCGCTGGCCCACTAACAGCCGGTTCGGGCAGCGTCCGGCGGCGCAGTTTATCGGGCCGGGCGATGAAAAAATCACGCTATCCGGGGAGCTGCGCCCGGAAATCACAGGCGGCTCGGTGTCGCTGATGACCGTCCGCCTGATGGCCGACGAGGGGATGGCATGGCCGCTGATTGGCGGCAGCGGCATGATTTACGGCATGTACGTGATCGAGAGTATTTCTAACACCTTCAGCGAGTTTTACCCCAACGGGACGGCCAGTAAAATCATGTTTACTCTGAGCCTGAAGCGCGTTGATGAGTCGCTCACCTCGATGTTCGGCGATCTGAAGAAACAGGCTGACGGGCTTATCAGCGGATCTACGAATCTGCCAGGGCAGCTCACGTCAGCAATCGACGGCGTGAAGTCGGCGGCCGGTAGCCTGCTTTCTTCTGCAGGGGGGCTGTTCGGATGATCGGGATAAGCAGCCTGCCGGTGCAGGCAGGGGCGCAGCTGACGCCTGATTTCATGCTGAAGGTTAACTCTAAGGATGTCACAACCAACATCCGTGATCGCCTTATCTCGATGACGCTGACCGATAATCGCGGCTTTGAGGCTGACCAGCTGGACATTGAGCTGGACGACGCCGACGGCCAGCTGGCTATGCCGGTACGCGGCGCAGTGATAACGCTGTTTCTCGGCTGGAAAGGCCAGACGCTTTTCGGCAAAGGTAATTTCACGGTGGATGAGGTAGAGCACCACGGCGTGCCGGACACCATGACAATCCGCGCCCGCAGTGCTGATTTCCGTGGCTCGCTCAATTCCCGCCGGGAGGTGTCCTATCACGACACCACACTGGGGGAAGTCGTGACGCAGATAGCCGCGCGCAATAACTTAAAGCCCATGCTGGCTGATGGGTTCGCCGGAATTGCCGTGGCTCACATTGACCAGACGCAGGAGACTGACGCTAAATTCCTGACGCGGCTCGCCACGCTTTATGGCGCTGTTGCGGCAGTAAAGGCTGGGCGGCTTCTGTTTATCCGGCCCGGTAACGGCGTCACCGCCAGCGGCAAGCCAATCCCGCAGATGACGATTACGCGGCAGGATGGCGACCGGCACAGCTTCAGCGTTGCCGACCGTGGCGCATACACCGGCGTCTCGGCAAGCTGGCTGCATACCAAAGACCCTAAGCCTAAGAAAGTTAAGATAAAGCGCAAGCCGAAAGAAAAGCATCTGCGCGCGCTGGAGCACCCGGCGGCGAAGAAGAAAAAGGCGACCGCGACCAAGACGCCGGAGGCCAGAGAGGGTGATTATCTGGCTGGCACGGAAGACAACATATTCACCCTGACGACCGTGTATGCGACGAAAGCGGCCGCGATGCGGGCGGCTAAAGCGAAATGGGATAAGCTGCAGCGCGGCGTCGCTGAGTTCTCGCTCACGCTCGCAATGGGCCGCGCCGACCTGTACCCGGAGACGCCGGTCAGGGTGAGCGGCTTTAAATCAGTGATCGATGCGCAGCCGTGGATTATCAGTAAGGTGACGCATAGTCTGAGCGGCAGCGGGTATACAACCACGCTTGAGTTTGAAGTTCTGCTTTCAGATATTGAATATCAGTCAGAAACAGAGGGTGAAACGGAAACTGCTTAATTCGGGTGTAATTTGCAAAACACGATTTGCATATTCAAACTAAGTGGCTCTCCCCTGCCCTTTTTGAGGATATTGATGATGATGCACTGCCCTTTATGCCAGACAGCAGCCCACGCAAAAAGCAGCCGCTATGTTTCAAAAGAAACAAAAGAACGTTATCACCAGTGCCAGAATATTAATTGCAGCTGCACATTCAAAACGCACGAGACCGTGACTGGAATGATTGTCTCGCCTGGGCAAATCAATAAGGTGCCACTCTACACCAGCCAACAGCAAGCTTCCCTTCTGCATTAATTTAGCCCGCTTAGCGGGCTTTTTCATGTTTGAAAATCCATAATCAAACATTGAATACTGTTTTTTATATACAGTAATTTAATCCCCTTTTATCAAGGGGGACTGCATGGCAATAAGGAAATTAAATACAGGTAAGTGGCTCTGCGAGTGCTATCTCAATGGAAGGGATGGTAAACGAGTGAGACGACAGTTCAGGACCCGTGCCGAAGCCATTGCCTTTGAGCAATACACTCAGGACGAAATGAAGGCTAAACCCTGGCTGGCTGAGAAAGAGGATAACCGCAAGCTTAGCGAACTTATCGAGCTATGGTACAAACTGCACGGTTGCTCGCTAAGTGACAGAAAAGGCCGACTCGGCAAACTCAATATTATTTGCAATGGCATGGGGAACCCCATTGCTGCCTCTATCACTTCGAAGGATTGGGCACATTATCGGGATCGGCGTTTACAGGGCCTCATACAGAATGGATACAAAACCAGTGATAAATCGTTAAAGGTCTCACCGGGTACCATTAACTGTGAACATGCATTCCTTCGCGCTCTTTTCAATGAGCTGGAACGGCTTGGCGAAATCAGCTACCCCAACCCACTTAAAAATATACGGGAGTTTGATCAGCCAGAAAAAGAAATGGCATGGTTAACTGAAGCCCAGATACAAAAGCTGTTTGCTGCCTGCAAAGTTCACGATAACCCTGATCTGACGCTGATTATCAAAATCTGCCTTTCAACCGGGTGCCGGTGGAGTGAAGCCGCGAATCTTAAAGCCTCACAATTGTCTCCAAACAAAATCACCTTCATCAATACCAAAGGCAAAAAGAACCGCTCAGTACCCATCGATAACGCCCTGTATAACGAATTAAAAGACAAAGAAGGCCGTTTTTTTGCAGAGTGCTATCGCCAGTTTTATCGGGTCATTCGCCTGGCCGGCATTGAATTACCAGAAGGCCAGATGAGCCATGTACTGCGCCATAGCTTTGCCAGTCACTTTATGATGGCCGGGGGAAATATCATAGTACTGCAGCGTATTCTCGGGCATTCCGACATCAGGGTGACGATGCGTTATGCGCACTTCGCGCCCGACCATCTTGAGGATGCAATTCGTTGTAATCCGCTGGCGTTGATGGCGAAGAAAAGTGGCGACAAAGTGGCGACTCAGAGTCCAGCAGAGTAGAACAGAAGGTAACAGGGTTGGGCTTAAATGATTGATTATATTGTAAGTTACTGTTTTTAAATGCCAACCAAAAAAAGACCGAATACGATTCCTATATTCGGTCCAGGGAAATGGCTCTCAAGGAGCCGTGCGCTAAAAGTTGGCATTTATGAAGGCGATGTCGCCTTGCCATTTAACATTAGAACAGCACGGTGGAATTGCCAGCAAACGGGAGGCGCAGGACCATAAACCGGATCAGTTTGTGATCGCAACGGCAAAAAAGAGGGGTTGGGCGCAGCGCGGTGCTGCACCCGACAGGTTTATTTACCGCACAGCGCCTGGGTGCGCTCAACAATCGGCTGCAGACTCATCATCTGGCCCGGATGCGCTTTGTCTTCGGCCTGAATCACGCTGATCGGCTGCGCTTTCACCTGTTTGTTTTTGAACAGTGTGTCGGCGATATCGTTCAGGGGGTATGTCATCAGCGTGCTCGGATTGATGGCAAACATCGCACCATCTTTCTCGCAGGTCAGCATCACCTCTTCACGGTTAAACGGCCACTTCTCTTTACCGATCTCAAAGCGGCTGACGGTAATGATTTGTGCCGCCAGCGCCTGGCCGCATACGGATAACAACAGGATTGCGGGGATCACTTTCTTCAGCAACATAACTACCCTTTTCTCTCTTAAACCACATTCAGGCTGGCGACAGCGTGGCAAATACGCTGACCAGCCCAACCACTCCACACGCCAGCAGCAGTTCAAGCTGCGTCATGCGAATAAATTTTTGCTGCGTCCCGCTGCCCGCCAGGCGGAATCGCGGCACCAGCCAGTATCGGTTAATCAGCGCCACCAGCACCATCAGGGCAACCAGCAGCACTTTACACAGCAACAATACAATGTAGCGTGAATCGTGCCACGTCAGCGTCCAGCCCGCGATCATCACGCTGTTTATCAGGCCGCTCAGCAGCGTTAACGCCACCGCCAGATGACCATAGCGCGAAAAGCGCATCATGGTGCGGATAGCGTCGGTGCGGCGATCGATCTGGCGCGCCTCCCGCATCAACAGCAACAGAGGCAGTAATCCGCCCGTCCAGAACGCCGCGGCAATCAGATGCAGTGCATGATTGAGCTGCTGAAACAATCCCGGCCAGCCATCGCGCATCGCGGCATGACCAATCAGAGCCATGCAGGCCAGTTGCAGCACGCCCGCCAGCAGTAACACCTGCTGACGCAGCCGCCCGGTCAGTAACAAACCGGCAACGGCCAGCAGGCTAAACAGGATTTCCCACAGCCACACGCCACCGAAGTGCGTGCCAATCACCGCCAGCCAGATATCGACATCGGCCAGATTGGCGCTGTCGCCGCTCATCAACACATTCTGGCAGGCCAGCATCGCCAGCGCACTCAGCAGCGCCAGCCAGGCGCTCCCTTTCACCAGCGGGTTTAATCGTCGCGCCAGCAGGGGTCGATAGCGTCCGGGTGCCAGCAGCGCACTGTAACAGGCGCTGCCGGTCAGCAGCATCACGGCGGCAAAATGCAGCGCGCGTAACAGGATCCAGAGGGTGGTCACCGGCGTTACTTCACGCTAAAGCGATAGCTTCCTGCGGTTTTATGCCCATCCACCGACAGCACATGCCAGTTAACCTGATAGCTGCCCGCTTGCAGCGGCTGAGACAGGCCCACAATCAGCCGGTTTTTCTGGCCAGATTCAACGCGGGCTTTAGCGGTGGCGACAGGCTTCTGTTTACTATCCAGCAGCGTGACGCCGCTGAATGCCGCTTCAATATCTTCACTGAAGTTCAGCGTCAGCGCATCGGTGGATGTCGTTACCTGCGCTTTGGCCGCAGGGATAGAAGACTGGAGATGCGCATGCGCCGCTGCCAGCGAACTGAATGTCATCAGTCCGGCTGCCGCCAGCGCAATAACCATGCGGGAAATCAGTTTTTTATGCATAAGATCATCCTTTTAACCGCCGCCAGGGCGATAAACGTGGCAAAAGGATACGCTGCTGTATTTGCACTGTCGAGGCCAGCGATGCGATCCTTTATCCTTGATTCAGACCGCCGAAAACATTACTTTTGCCCGCTATCGTCAGGAGAATATTATGAGCCATAACCTTGCCCTGCTGTCCCAGGAAGAGAAAGACAAAATTAATGTCGATTTGGCGGCAGCGGGTGTGGCGTTTAAAGAGCGCTATAACATGCCGATCGTCGCCGAAATGGTGGCGCAGGAGCAGCCCGAAGCGCTGCGTGACTGGTTTCGTCAGCGTCTGATGCATTACCGCCAGGCGTCGCTCAGCCTGTCGCGCCTTCCTTATGAACCGAAGATGAAGCAATGATATTTCGCGTTATTGATACCGAAACCTGCGGTCTGCAGGGTGGCGTAGTCGAAGTGGCGTCCGTGGATGTGGTCAACGGTCAGATTGTGAATCCGATGAGCGATCTCACCCTGCCCGATCGCCCTATCAGCCGTCAGGCGATGGCCGTGCATCGCATCACCGAAGCGATGGTCGCCGGTAAGCCGACCATTGAAGAGGCGATCCCGCGCTATCACGGCAGTGCTTTTTACGTGGCGCACAACGCCAGCTTTGATCGCCGGATGCTGCCGGAGATGTACGGAGAGTGGATCTGCACCATGCAGCTGGCGCGTCAGCTCTGGCCGGGCATTAAATATGGCAATCAGGCACTGCGTCATTCGCTGAAGCTGGATGTCACGCCGCCCGCCGACCTGCATGCCCACCGCGCGCTCTATGATTGCTATGTTACGGCGGCGCTGCTGATTCGTATTATGGAGACCTCCGGCTGGAGTGCCTCCGAGATGATTGTGCGGTCACAACCGGCAGCCCAGCGCGACGACGTTCTGCCCTTTGGCAAATACCGCGGCCAGGCGATCGCGGTGGTCGCGCGCAAGGATCCGGGCTATCTGAAGTGGATGCTGGATAACGTCAGCGATCTGCGCCCGCCATTGCGGCAGGCGCTGCGTAAGTACCTGACCGAATCTCAGTAATACTGGGCTGGCGGTAAGGTGCCCTGCGCCAGCCCCAGCAGGAAGGTGTATTCCATCGCGATCCCTTCATAGGCTTTGTAGCGCCCCGACTTGCCGCCGTGACCCGCATCCATGTCGGTGCAGAGCAGCAGCAGGTTATTGTCGGTTTTCATCGATCTCAGCTTCGCCACCCACTTGGCTGGTTCCCAGTATTGCACCTGCGAATCATGCAGGCCGGTGGTGACCAGCAGGTGGGGATAGGCTTTCGCCTCGATGTTGTCATAAGGGCTGTACTGGCGGATATAACGGTAGTACTCAGGATCATTAGGGTTGCCCCACTCGTCATACTCGCCAGTGGTCAGCGGAATCGACTCATCCAGCATCGTGGTCACCACATCCACAAACGGCACCTGGGCAACCACGCCGTGGAACCGCTGCGGTGCCAGGTTAATTACTCCGCCCATGAGCAAGCCACCCGCGCTGCCACCCATGGCATAGAGTCGTTCCGGGTGTCCGATGCCACGCGCCACCAGCGCGTTAGTGACATCGATAAAATCGGTGAAGCTGTTCATTTTGTTCAGCAGGCGACCGCCGTCATACCATTGCTGCCCCAGCTCACCGCCGCCGCGCACCTGTATCAGCGCATAGACAAATCCGCGATCCAGCAGGCTCAGGCGGCTGACGCTGAAATCGGCATCCATACTGCTGCCGTAGGCACCGTAGCCATACACCAGCATCGGATTCTGACCGGGCTGATAGTGTTTGCGGTGATAGACCAGCGATACCGGCACTTCGGTGCCATCGCTGACTTTGATCCAGTGATGTTCGCTTTTGTAATCTTCCGCGTTAAAGCCTTTCACCGCGCTCTGCTTCAGGATGCGGCGTTCGCCGGTATCCATATCCAGTTCAAACAGCGTGGTCGGCGTGGTCATCGATGAATATCCGTAGCGCAGTTTGCTGGTACGCGGCGTCGGATTGTAGGCCAGCCAGGTCACATAGGTCGGGTCGTCAAAGGCGATGCCGCTGGTTTCACCGCTGGCCCAGTTGATCTGCCGCAGGCTGGTTAAGCCGCGCTGGCGCTCCTCGACCACCAGCCAGTCCCGAAACAGCTGAAAATCTTCCATCACTACCTGTTCACGTGCCGGGATCAGGGTTTCCCAGCGTGACTCGTCCAGATAGCGGCTGCGGTAAAGCCCGAAGTTTTCGCCTTCCCGGTTGGATCGAATGAAGAACTGATGATCGTAGTGGTCGATGCTGTACTCATGATCGCGGCGGCGCGGCAGAAACACATGCGGCTGCGCGTCGGGGAAGTTCGCATCAATCAGCTGAATTTCGCTGGTGTTGGTGCTGTAGAGGGCAATCATGATGAACTGCTTGGAGGTGGTCTTATGTACGCTGAGATGATAAGTGTCATCCTGCTCTTCATAGACCAGCTGATCGTCGAACTGCGGCGTGCCCAGTTCGTGTCGCCATACCTGATAAGAAAGCAGCGTCTGCGGGTGTTTTCGCACATAGTAGAGGGTGCGCGAATCATTACCCCACGCGAAGCTGGAAGAGGCGTTGCTCAGCACTTCAGGGTACCAGCTGCCACTCTTCAGGTTACGGAAGCGGATGCCATATTGCCGGCGAGACAGGAAATCTTCAGCCAGCGCCATGACCCGGTTATCCGGACTGATATGCAGCGCGCCCATGGTATAGAAATCACTGTGCGAGGCGCGCTGGTTGGCATCCAGCAGCAGGCTCCACTCGCCAGACTCATCGCTCGCGGCGGGCTGGCGGTAATAGGCCGGGTATTCGTTACCGCTCTGGTAGCGGCTCTGATAACGGTAGCCATTTTTCACATAGGGCACTGAGTGATCTTCAGGCGGCAGCCGATCGATAATCTCTTTTAATACCCGGTCCTGCAGTGGCTGCTGTGACGACATGATTTTTTTGCCGTAGTTGTTTTCGGCACGCAGGTAATCAAGGACCTCGCTGTTTTCGCGCTTGTCGTCGCGCAGCCAGTAGTAGTCGTCAACGCGCGTCTCGCCGTGCAGCGTCATCTCATGGGGTATTTTTTTTGCGATGGGTGCTTTCATCCATCCGTCTCCGTGAACGTAATGATCTGTAAGCGTAACACTTCAGCAGCGGGAAGCCAGGTATAGGTTGAGAAGCAGCCGCTGGCGGATCACATCCTGTGACCCGCCAGCGGAATATCAGAGGGATTAACTGGCGGGTAAACGGGCTTTCTCAGCCTCAAGATCCTGCTGGATGCCGTCGCGAACATCCTGGGGGATTTTCAGCGCGTCGCCCAGCGCGGAGAGATAGCTGCGCTCCATGAAGTGATCAACGTCGATGGCGGCACAGCTCAGGAAGTAGAGCTCAAGCGCCTCCTCCTCGTTTTTCACATCGGCGGCCAGCCACTGCGGATCCAGCGGGCGGTTCATCGCTTTCTGGATCAGCTGTTCCGCTTCCTGACCGTAACCGGACTGATGAATATTCTGCTCAATGGCTGCCCGTTCCTGATCGTCAATGTGCCCGTCGCTTTTGGCGGCAAACACCAGCGCCGTCACCAGACGTTCGGCCCGCAGGTTAACCGGCGTCTGCGCCACGCCAAAGTCAGGTTCATTCTGGTGCGCTTCGCTGACCCGCTGCTTGTATTTGTTCCATAACACCGCGCCCGCAGCCGCACCGCCACCGATAATCAGCGCCTTGCCGCCATATTTTGTCAGCAGTTTTCGCGACGATTTACTGGCAATCAGCATACCGGCCAGGCCGCCCAGCGCACCCGGCGCCAGCATGTCGCTTAAGCCGCCGCCCGATTTGCCCTCACCGCCCTTCTTCGTCAGTACCGACTGAATTTGTTGCAACCAGTTATTCATCATCCACTCCTTTTAAGATGTCAGTCCGCTATCCTGACGAAAAGGATGTCAGGAAACGTCAGAGCGGGAAAAGTAAGGCAAAAGGTCGTGTCAGATGGACGAAAGATGAGAACGCAAACGTTTTCGTTTATACTTGCGCGCGAATTTTGACTGCTTAGGTGAAGAAATGACGACTCTCGGAACAGCGCTGCGTCCGGCAGCAACGCGTGTGATGCTATTGGGTTCAGGTGAACTGGGTAAAGAGGTGGCGCTGGAGTGTCAGCGTCTGGGTGTGGAAGTGATTGCGGTTGATCGTTACGCCGATGCCCCGGCGATGCACGTCGCCCATCGCAGCCATGTGATTAACATGCTGGATGGCGCGGCACTGGCTGCGCTGATTGCTGAAGAGAAGCCTGATTTTGTCGTACCGGAAATCGAAGCTATCGCCACGGAGACACTGGTTGAGCTGGAGCAGCAAGGCCAGCGCGTGGTACCGACTGCCCGTGCCGCGCGGCTGACCATGAACCGCGAAGGCATTCGTCGGCTGGCGGCTGAAGAGCTCTCTCTGCCGACCTCCCGCTATCACTTTGCCGATAGCAAGGCGCGCTTTGATGAGGCGGCTACCGAAATCGGCTTTCCCTGCATTGTGAAGCCGGTGATGAGTTCATCCGGCAAAGGCCAGAGCTTTATCCGCGATGCCAGCCAGCTCGATAACGCCTGGGACTATGCGCAACAGGGTGGCCGCGCGGGTGCCGGACGCGTCATTGTCGAAGGGGTTGTCGACTTCGATTTCGAGATCACCCTGCTGACCATCAGTGCAGTCGATGGCATTCATTTCTGTGCGCCGATTGGTCACCGTCAGGAGGATGGCGATTACCGTGAATCCTGGCAGCCGCAGCAGATGAGTGATGTGGCGCTGCAACGGGCGCAGGATGTTGCCGCGCAGGTGGTTAAGGCGCTGGGTGGCTATGGTTTGTTTGGCGTTGAGCTGTTTGTCTGCGGTGATGAGGTGGTATTCAGCGAAGTTTCGCCGCGTCCTCACGACACCGGCATGGTGACGCTGATTTCGCAGGATCTGTCAGAGTTTGCGCTGCACGTGCGGGCGTTTCTCGGTCTGCCGATTGGCGCGATTCGCCAGTATGGTCCGTCAGCGTCCGCCGTTATTCTGCCGCAACTCACCAGCCAGAATGTGCAGTTTGTGAATGTCGAAGCGGCGCTGGGTGCCGGTCTGCAACTGCGCCTGTTCGGCAAGCCGGAAATCAGCGGTCAGCGTCGTCTGGGCGTGGCGCTCGCCAGCGGTGACAGCACCGATCAGGCGATTGCGCGTGCCGTTGCCAGCGCAGCAGCGGTCACGGTTCAGGGATAAACGTGTGCGGTGAGCAGACGCTCACCGCCATAACTTACTTCGCGCCTTCAACAGCTTCGCGTGCCAGGCGGGTGATGCGATCCCAGTCGCCCGCTTCCAGCGCGTCGTTGGGCACCAGCCAGGAACCGCCGATGCACAGCACGCTTTTCAGCGCCAGATAGTCACGGTAGTTCGCCGGAGAGATGCCGCCGGTCGGGCAGAATCGCACCTGTGGGAAGGGTCCGCCAATCGCCTGCAGCGCTTTAACGCCGCCGTTCGCTTCTGCCGGGAAAAACTTGAACTCGCGCAGACCGTAGTCCATACCGGTCATTAACTCAGAAACGGTGCTGATGCCGGGAATCAACGGCACCGGCCCTTCAACGGCCGCTCTCAGCAGCGACTCGGTGACGCCAGGGCTGATCACAAACTGCGCACCGGCATCGGTCACTTCCTGTAACTGCTGCGGATTAATCACCGTTCCCGCACCAACGATCGCATCCGGCACTTCTTTGATCATCGCACGTAAAGCGTCCATCGCCACTGGCGTGCGCAGCGTCACTTCCAGCACTCTGACACCGCCTGCCACCAGCGCTTTTGCCATCGGCACGGCGTGTTCCAGTTTGTTCACAACGATGACCGGCACGACAGGTCCGGTGGTCAGAATCTGTTCTGCACTCGTTTTCCAGTTTTTCATCAGTTCCCCTTGCTTGATAACACCGGGATTGCGACCCGGTCATGGAGCATCGGCTCCTGCCCTGTAAATTGCGTCACTACCATACATGATCAGCTTCCTGAGCGTCTATCATCCTGCGACCATTTTGAAACGGCAGTTCAATTTTATTCGTGTTGGCTGGCCCGGATTAAGGGCGAAAAAAAAGCCCGCGTTGCGGGCTTCATCATCACTTTCGTTATTCGAACTCGTTCCACGAGCGGCCATCGCGGGTAATCATCGCCACTGAGGCCACCGGGCCCCAGGTGCCCGCCTGATACGGCTTGGAAGAGTCGCCATCCGCAGCCCAGGCGTCGATAATGGAATCGACATAGGTCCACGCGGCTTCCACTTCATCGCGGCGCACAAACAGCGCCTGGATACCGCGCATGCTCTCCAGCAGCAGACGCTCGTAAGCATCGGCAAGGTGCGACTGGTTAAAGGTCTCGGAATAGCTCAGATCCAGCTTGGTGGTCTGCAGTTTGTGCTTGTGATCGAGGCCCGGCACTTTGTTCAGGATCTCAATATCCACCCCTTCGTCTGGCTGCAGACGAATCGTCAGCTTGTTCTGCGGCAGCTCGGAGTAGGAGTCTTTAAACAGGTTCATTTCCGGGTTTTTGAAGTAGACCACGACTTCTGAACACTTGGTCGGCAAACGCTTACCGGTGCGCAGGTAGAACGGCACGCCCGCCCAGCGCCAGTTGTCGATATCGACACGTATTGCCACGAAGGTCTCTGTGGCGCTCGACTTATTGGCACCCTCTTCTTCCAGGTAGCCTGGCACTTTTTTGCCCTGCACAAAGCCAGCGGTGTACTGGCCGCGAACGGTTTTCTCACGCACGTTGGTCTGATCGATGCGGCGCAGCGAGCGCAGCACTTTAACTTTTTCGTCACGGATGCTGTCGGCGCTGAGATCGGACGGCGGCGACATGGCGATCATGGTCAGAATCTGCAGCAGGTGGTTCTGGATCATGTCGCGCATCTGGCCCGCTTTATCGAAGTAACCCCAGCGGCCTTCGATACCCACTTCTTCGGCCACGGTAATCTGGACGTGGTCGATGGTGCGGTTATCCCAGTTATTCACGAAGATAGAGTTAGCAAAGCGCAGCGCCAGCAGGTTAAGCACGGTCTCTTTGCCAAGATAGTGGTCAATACGGAACACCTGGCTCTCATCAAAGTACTCACCAACGCTGTCGTTGATCTCCTGCGAGGTTTCCAGTGAGGTGCCCAGCGGCTTCTCCATCACTACGCGCGCCGGTTTAGCATTCAGCTTCGCGGTGCCCAGACCCTGACAGATGGCGCCAAAGGTGCTGGGTGGCATGGCGAAGTAGTTGATGGTGGTGCGATTTTTCTGGTCCAGCATCTTGCCCAGTTTCGGGAAGTGCGTGGTGTCGTTGACATCGAGGTTGCAGAAGTCGAGACGATTGCTGAGTTTGTCCCACAGCGCTTCGTCAATCTTCTCCTTCATGAAGGTTTCCAGCGCTTCACGTACCACTTTGGTGTATTCCGCTTTATCCCACTCGGCACGGCCGACACCAATAATGCGGGTTTCCTCGTGGATCTGCCCCGCTTTCTCTAACTGGTACAGTGAAGGCAACAGTTTACGGCGTGCAAGATCGCCTTTGGCACCGAAAATCACCAGATCGCATGCCTGGGCTGTTTGTGTTACCGCCATTTTCCTCTCCTCGTTGCAGGATAGTCCGGTGGTGATGCATCCTCTGCCACCGGGTCCAGGTTATTATTTTCTTTGAGCACAATGTACTTTTTTCCCCGCGCCAGGTAAACCGACTCGCCGGGTCAACCGCATTAACTCTGTACCGGATGTGCTAAGCGCGTGTGATGACACGTGCGTATTGCCGGTTTTTTCTGTGTCTGTTGGTGTCAGGAAAATCAGGCACCGGTCAAAGTATCCCAAAAAAAAGGGCAATCGACTTGTCCGCCGTTGCGCCTGGCAGGTGCTGACACGATATAGTCTCTGTTAATCGACTCTGACGACAGGGATAATTGAAATTGGTAAAAGTGATTATGGTCATCGGCTTATGAATATGCTGGAAAAAATTGAGGCGCAGTTCGCCGCGCTCAGCAATGCGGAACAGAAAGTCGCCCGGCAGATTCTGGCTGCGCCGCAGGCGGCGATGCACTCCAGCATTGCGACCCTGGCGCGCGAAGCGTGCGTCAGCGAACCCACGGTGAATCGCTTCTGTCATCGACTGGGCGCGCGCGGCTTTCCCGACTTTAAGCTGCAACTGGCGCAGAGCCTGGTGAAAAGCAGCAACTGGGTCAGCCGGGGCGTGGAGGACGATGACAGTGTGGTGAACTACAGCCACAAAATCTTTGACTCGGCGCTGGCAGGGCTGCAGCGAGTGCGGGATCAACTGGATAGCGCCCAACTGCAGCAGGCCGTCACCCTGATTACTCAGGCTGACAAACTTGCCTTTTTCGGGCTGGGGGCTTCCGCTGTGGTGGCGCATGACGCCTTTACCAAATTTCTGCGCTTTAATCTGCCGGTCATCTGGTCAGACGATATTGTGATCCAGCGCATGAGTTGCATAAATAGTCGAGCCGGTGACGTTTTTGTTCTCATTTCGCATACTGGACGCACAAAAAATATGGTAGAACTGGCTCGCCTGGCCCGTGTAAACGGTTCCACCGTTATAGCCATCACCTCTGCCGATTCTCCCCTTGCCCATGAAGCAGCGATAGCTTTAGTGCTTGATGTACCGGAAGATACGGATATCTATTTGCCGATGGTATCGCGCCTGGCGCAGTTGACCGTGATCGATGTGTTGGCGACCGGTTTTACCCTGGAACGGGGTGCGCCCTTCCGGGAAAACCTGAAACGCGTGAAAGAGGCGTTGAAAGCGTCGCGTTACGAAAAGCACACCATTCGGGAAAAGGATGATCAGCAAAAAAATTAACATCACATTTACAATGTGAGTCGTATCACAACCCGTCGATCATATAGAATAGATAACCATGCTGTGTCCACAGACCAGGGCACGCTTAAATGTTTACGGAGTCCTCGATGTCAAGACGTCTCAGAAGAACCAAAATCGTTACAACCCTCGGCCCGGCCACCGATCGTGATAATAATTTAGAAAGAATCATCGCTGCCGGCGCGAACGTTGTACGACTCAACTTCTCTCACGGCACGCCAGAAGATCACCAGCTACGTGCCGATAAAGTGCGCGAGATTGCCGCAAAACTGGGTCGCCACGTGGCCATCCTCGGTGACCTCCAGGGTCCAAAAATTCGTGTTTCAACCTTCAAAGAAGGCAAAGTTTTCCTGAATATCGGCGACCGCTTCCTGCTGGATGCCAATCTGGGTAAAGGCGAAGGCGATAAAGAACGCGTCGGTATCGACTACAAAGGCCTGCCGGCAGATGTGGTGCCGGGCGATATCCTGCTGCTGGATGATGGTCGCGTGCAGCTGAAAGTGCTGGAAGTTCAGGACATGAAAGTGTTCACAGAAGTCACCGTGGGTGGCCCGCTGTCGAACAACAAAGGCATTAACAAACTGGGCGGCGGACTCTCAGCTGAAGCGCTGACCGAAAAAGATAAAGCGGATATCATCACTGCCGCCAAAATCCGCGTCGACTATCTGGCCGTCTCTTTCCCACGCTGTGGTGAAGATATGAATCTGGCACGTCGTCTGGCGCGCGAAGCGGGTTGTGACGCCAAACTGGTCGCAAAAGTGGAACGTGCTGAAGCGGTCGCCAGCCAGGAAGCGATGGATGACATCATTCTGGCCTCTGATGTGGTGATGGTGGCGCGTGGCGATCTGGGCGTTGAGATTGGCGATCCGGAACTGGTCGGCATTCAGAAAGCATTGATTCGTCGTGCCCGCCAGCTTAACCGCACCATCATTACCGCGACGCAGATGATGGAGTCGATGATCACTAACCCGATGCCGACCCGCGCAGAAGTGATGGACGTGGCGAACGCCGTGCTGGATGGCACCGATGCCGTGATGCTCTCTGCGGAAACCGCAGCGGGTCAGTATCCGGCTGAAACTGTCTCCGCGATGGCGAAGGTCTGCCTGGGCGCGGAGAAGATCCCGAGCGTCAACGTCTCCAAGCATCGTCTGGACGTGCAGTTCGACAATGTCGAAGAAGCGATTGCTATGTCATCCATGTACGCAGCGAACCACCTGCAGGGCGTTACCGCGATCATCACCATGACCGAGTCGGGCCGTACCCCGCTGATGACCTCACGTATCACCTCAGGCCTGCCGATTTTTGCCATGTCACGCCATGAACGCACACTGAATCTCACCGCGCTCTATCGCGGCGTAACGCCGGTGTTCTTCGACAGCAATAACGACGGTGTGGCTGCTGCACACGATGCGGTTAACCTGCTGCGCGACAAAGGCTTCCTGGTCTCTGGCGATCTGGTCATTGTAACGCAGGGCGATGTGATGGGCGCCACTGGCACCACCAATACCACACGTGTGCTGCGCGTGGATTAATTGAGCCCGGGTTTACAATGTCGGTGTAGAATAAACGACGCGACTGCCTGGCAGTCGCGTTTTCTTTTCTGACAAGGAGGCCAGATGGCCCGTTTCCACCCCATCAGCCAGCTTACCGGCCGAATTTTACTCTTTCCTCTGGCGTTAGTGCTGTTCGAGTTTGCCACCTATATTGCTCATGACATGATCCAGCCTGGCATGCTGATCGTCACCAGTGAATTTTCCGTCGGCCCTGAATGGGTCTCTACCTCCCTGACCGCCTACCTGATTGGCGGCGTGGTGCTGCAATGGCTGCTGGGTCCTCTCTCTGATAAGTTTGGCCGGCGACCGGTGATGCTCTTCGGCATCCTATTTTTTGCCGTCGCCTGCATGCTGATGCACTGGGTCAGCTCGATTGAGGAATTTGTCAGCCTGCGCTTTATTCAGGGCATCAGCCTCTGCTTTATCGGCGCGGTCGGTTATGCCGCAATTCAGGAAGCTTTTGATGAGGCGCTGGCGGTGCGCATGATGGCGCTGATGGCCAACGTGGCGCTGCTGGCTCCGCTGGCGGGTCCGCTTGCCGGTGCAGCCTGGCTCACCATTGGCAGCTGGCGCAGCATGTTCTGGCTGTTTGCCGCCTGCAGCCTGGTCGCCTTTGTGGTGCTATGGCGTGTAATGCCTGAGACCGCAGGCGACCGCAGTCACTCCATCGCCCTGCCCAATCTGGCCCGCAACTATGGCCGGCTGATGAAAGACCGGCTGGTGATGTTTGGTTCCTTCGCTATCGGGCTGGTGTTTATCCCGATCCTCACCTGGGTTGCCCTTTCGCCGGTGATCCTGATGCACGACGAAGGTCTGTCACGCATGCAGTACGCCCTGCTGCAGCTGCCGGTGTTTCTGGCGATGATCGCCGGTAACCTGACGCTGAGTAAGCTGGCGGGACGCGTGCCGATTGAACAGCCGGTGAAGTTCGCCGCCTGGCCGATTCTGATTGGTCTGAGCCTGGCGCTGGTGGCGAGCCTGATGAACAGCCACGGTTATCTGCTGATAACCGCTGGCCTGAGTCTCTACGCCTTTGGTGCTGGCATGGTCAATGCCGGACTGTATCGCCTGACGCTCTACGCCAGCAACGAAGGCAAAGGCAGCGTGGCAGCGATGCTGGGAATGATCAGTATTATGACGCTGGCGGTGGGAATTGAGCTGGCGAAAAGTGGCTACTTCAGCGGCGGCACGCTGTGGTTCTGCCTGGTCAACTTTATCAGCGGCGTGCTCTGGTTTGGCCTGGTGATCCTGTTTATGCGCGAGCGCAAACGTCGCAGCAGGCTGGAAGCGTTATAAACAGGCAGCCCAGCCACAGGTTTGCCCTGAGCAGGCCGCTCAGAAGCTCAAAGCGACGGGAGCATACGCCTGTAGCCAGCGATTAAGTGATAAGAAAAGGCCGCTTTCGCGGCCTTTTTGCTATTTGCGCGGATAGAGATCTTTGCGCGAATAGGGCTCGATGTCACCCTCTTTACGGGTCTTCAGCAGCTTGAGGATCCAGGTGTACTGCTCGGGATGCGGGCGGACAAACACTTCCACTTCTGCATTCATCTGGCGAGCCAGCTGGTGATCGTCGGCTTCCAGCAGATCGTCCATCGGCGGACGCACATAAATCTCAAGCTTATGCGTTTTGCTGTTATAAACCGGGAACAGCGGCACCACACGCGCGCGGCAGACTTTCATCAGTCGCCCTACCGCAGGCAGCGTCGCTTTATAGGTAGCAAAGAAATCGACGAACTCACTCTGCTCCGGGCCATGATCCTGATCGGGCAGGTAGTAGCCCCAGTAGCCCTGGCGGATTGAACTGATAAAGGGTTTGATTCCGTCGTTGCGCGCATGCAGCCGTCCGCCATAACCGCGGCGTGCGGTGTTCCACGCATAGTCCATCAGCGGATCGCTCTGGTTATGGAACATCGCCGCCATCTTTTGACCTTCTGACGCCAGCAGCATGGCGGGGATATCCACCGCCCAGCCGTGCGGCACCAGGAAAATCACATTCTGCTGCTCCGCTTTCATCTGGTCGATAATTTCACGACCATGCCACTCTACACGTTCACGGATACGTGCCGGATCGCGCAGCACCAGCTCGGTCATCATTGCCATCGCCTGCGGTGCCGTCGCAAACATCTCATCGACCAGCGTCGCACGCTGCGCCTCGCTGAGTTCCGGCAGACAGTAATAGAGGTTAATCAGCGCACGGCGCCGTGCACCCTTTGCCAGCTTACCGGCGAATTTGCCTAACCGACCCAGCAGAGGATCGCGTACTTTCGGCGGTAGCATCGCCATCGCGGCCAGACCACCAATCGCCAGCCAGCTGCCCCAGTATTTAGGTTTGAGAAAAGAACGTTCAAAAACGGGAATAAATTCAGTGTTATTTTTTTTACGGGTTTCCATGCACTCGCCTCAAGCAATGACCGGCTAATGATAGTGACGACCTGAAAATTTGCAATCATCCTGCGCCATATAGCAAAAAACCGACGGGAAACCCGTCGGTTTTTGCGCGATTTGACGAAATTCGCTTACTTCAGACCCAGCTGAGGCAACCAGGATTTAACCTGTGCCATGTAATCGCTGCGATCTTTACCGGTCAGGCCTTCCATCCGCGGCAGTTTCGCCGTTAATGGGTTGACCGCCTGATTATTGATCCAGATTTCAAAATGCAGATGCGGCCCGGTAGATCGTCCGGTGTTGCCTGACAGTCCAATACGGTCGCCACGCTTCACTTTCTGACCTGGCTTCACCAGCACTTTCTTCATGTGCATATAGCGCGTCATATACTGACGGCCATGACGAATGGCGACGTAGTTACCCGCGGCACCGCCGTTCTTCGCCACCACTATTTCACCATCACCCACTGCCAGCACCGGCGTACCGATCGGCAGCGCAAAGTCGACGCCTTTATGAGGCGCAATGCGGCCAGTAACCGGGTTAAGACGACGCGGATTAAAGTTAGAGGAGACACGATACTGCTTAACCGTCGGGAAGCGCATAAAGCCGCGCGCCAGACCGGAGCCGCTGCGATCGTAGAACTTGCCATCTTCGGCGCGGAAAGCGTAATAGTCTTTACCCCCGCTACGCAGGCGCACACCCAGCAACTGGCTTTGCGCACTCTTGCCATCCAGCATTTCGCGTGACATCAGTACGCTGAACTGGTCACCCGCACGCAGTTTACGGAAGTCCATCTGCCACTGCAGCGCTTTGATCACGGCGCTGGCTTCGGCACTGCTCAGTCCGGCACGCTGGGCGCTGGCGGCAAAACTGCCGCGCACTTCGCCCTGCATCACGCTGTTGCGCCATTCACCCTTCTGCATCTCCGCATCCATCTTAAAGCCACCTTTAGGGGTGCGCTCATAGGTGCGGGTTTCACGGCGGGAAATTTCCCAGCTCAGGGTTTTCAGGCCGCCATCATCATCCAGCGTCCAGCTCAGCTGCTGACCAACCTGCAGATTACGCAGGTCGCGGTCGCTCATCACCAGCGCATTAATGTCACTGATGTCGATGCCATACTGATTCAGGGCACTGCTCAGGGTATCGCCGGATGAAACGGTGTAATCATGAACCCCGGCCGTTTCGGGCACGTCGGTGTCCACATCGTCCGCAGGCAATTCTTCTTCCGGTTCCGGTGTGCTCTGATCGATAGGCTCACTGGCTTCCGGCAACAGCGTGCGGAACGTGTTTTTATCCAGTTCAATGTTTTTGACGATGGGCGTCACATCATCCGAAGGATGATAAACGTAAGGCCGCCAGACAGCGACGGCCAGAGTGACTACAGTTAAAGAACCCAGCATTACGCGGTGGGGGCGCGGCAAATTATTAAATGCGAGGGCGACAGAGCGGGCTATCTGCTGCACTTTTACCTATTCCTCATGCTCCATTCAGGCAGCTTTCATACTGGCTCGACAGTTGTGAGAGGAATTTCACATAGCTGTCTTTGGCTAAGCTGATGTCTGTTCCCAGGGGATCGAGCGTGCCTTTACGCACCTGCGTTCCGCGGGCGACAGCATCGATGACTGCTGGCCTGAATTGTGGCTCAGCAAAGACGCAGACCGCCTTTTGCTCAACCAACTGTGTTCGTATCTGATGTAAACGCTGAGCGCCCGGTTGAATTTCAGGATTGACGGTAAAGTGCCCGGTGGGCGAGAGACCGTATTGTTTTTCAAAGTACGTGTAAGCGTCGTGAAAAACGAAATATCCTTTATTTCTGACCGGAGCGAGTTGTGCGCTAACGCGTTTGTCCGTGTCCGCCAAAGCTACCTCAAACTGCTGGAGGTTGGCGTCAAGTTTGGCTTTATCTTGCGGCATAAGTTCCAATAATTTTCCATGGATTGCAACCGCGGTCTTGCGCGCAATCTCTGGCGACAACCACAGGTGCATATTAAACTCGCCGTGATGATGGTGATGGGCATCGGCGTCCTGTTCTTCGGATTTTTCCGCTGTGTGTTCATCTTCATCTTCACCACCGCTAATCAATAACGGTTTTACCCCGTCGATGTTCACCATCGCGAGGTTTTTTTGGGCCGGAAGTTCAGCCGCAGACTTCGCCATAAAGGCTTCCATTTCAGGCCCGACCCATACAACTAAGTCCGCGTTTTTTAAGCGTTTTGCATCTGAGGGCCGTAGGGAATAGTCGTGTTCAGAGGCACCGTCCGGTAGCAGAACGTCAACCGGTGTGACACCATCGGCAATGGCCGCAGCGATAAACCCTACCGGTTTGAGTGAAGCCACGACATTCGCCTGAGCTGGAAGGGTTAACGAAGCTGTAACGGAGAAAGCAGTTAAGGCGAAAATTGCGCCCTTTTTATTATGTAACATATTGCGTCATTCCATCGTGACCATGAAGTGGAATGTGATATTATAACATTCGAAATTCTGTGCAACCTGTAAATACTATGACCTCACTTGTCACACTCGATAATGTTTCGATAAAGTTTAACCAGCGCAATGTGTTATCCGGTGTCAGCCTGGCATTGCAGCCTGGCCGCATCCTCACCCTGCTGGGTCCTAACGGTGCCGGAAAATCAACGCTGGTGCGTGTGGTGCTGGGACTGCTCGCTCCCACCACCGGTAGCGTTAAGCGTGATCCCGCACTGCGAATTGGCTATGTGCCACAGAAGCTGCACATCGACCCGACCCTGCCGGTGACGGTTGAACGCTTTATGCGTCTGACTCGTGGCAGCAAAAACGCCGAGATCCTGCCGGCACTGAAACGCGTGCAGGCGGGTCACCTGCTCAACGCCCCGCTGCAAAAGCTTTCCGGTGGTGAAACCCAGCGTGTGCTGCTGGCGCGCGCCCTGCTGAATCAGCCTCAGTTGCTGGTACTCGATGAGCCTACCCAGGGTGTCGATGTGAATGGTCAGGTGTCACTCTATGACCTTATCAATCAGTTACGCGTTGAACTGAACTGCGGCGTACTGATGGTCTCCCACGATCTGCATCTGGTGATGGCCAAAACCGACGAAGTGCTCTGCCTTAACCATCACATCTGTTGTTCCGGCACCCCGGAAGCGGTATCGCAGCATCCGGAATTTATCGCCATGTTTGGTCCGCGCGGCGCGGAGGAGCTGGCGATTTATCGTCATCATCATAATCACCGTCACGACCTTCAGGGACGTATCGTTTTACGCAAAGGACAGGGTCCATCATGATTGAGTTGTTATTACCGGGCTGGATAGGCGGTGTGATGTTAGCGCTGGCTGCCGGTCCGCTGGGATCGTTTGTTGTCTGGCGCAAGATGTCCTATTTCGGCGATACCCTGGCGCATGCCTCTCTGCTTGGCGTGGCATTTGGCCTGCTGTTTAACGTGAATCCTTACTACGCGGTGATTCTGGTCACGGTCTGCCTGGCGCTGGGACTGGTCTGGCTGGAGCGTCGTCCACATCTGGCTATCGATACCCTGCTGGGGATTATGGCGCACAGCGCGCTGTCGCTGGGCCTGGTGGTGGTCAGCCTGATGAAGAACGTTCGCGTCGATCTGATGGCTTATCTGTTTGGCGATCTGCTGGCGGTGACGCCAGACGACCTCTGGATGATGGGTGGCGGCGTGGTGATCGTGCTGCTGGTGATGGCGTGGCAGTGGCGGTCGCTGCTGTCGATGACCATCAGCCCGGAACTGGCACAGGTGGACGGCGTCAATATCCAGCGTACCCGACTGATTCTGATGCTGGTCACGGCACTGACTATCGGAGTGGCGATGAAGTTCGTGGGTGCGCTGATTATCACCTCACTGCTGATTATCCCCGCTGCGACCGCTCGTCGCTTTGTGCGTTCACCGGAAGGCATGGCGGCCGTCGCCGTAGTCATCGGGGTGATTGCCGTCACCGGCGGCCTGACCTTCTCCGCCTTCTACGACACCCCTGCCGGGCCGTCAGTGGTGCTCTGCGCCGCCATCCTGTTTATTTTCAGCATGGTCCGGAAACCAGCAGTCTAATTACTCTTCGCGCGTAATGCCGAAGTGACGATAAGCGTGCTGCGTGGCCATCCGGCCACGCGGTGTGCGCTGAATGAAGCCCTGTTGAATCAGGAAGGGTTCAATCACATCTTCGATGGTTTCCCGCTCTTCACCAATGGCCGCAGCCAGGTTATCCAGCCCCACCGGCCCACCCATAAATTTGTCGATGATCGCCAGCAGCAGTTTACGGTCCATATAATCGAACCCTTCGCTATCTACGTTAAGCATATCCAGCGCGCTGCAGGAGACTTCACCGCTCAGGTCACCGTTTGCCCGCACCTCTGCGAAGTCACGAACGCGGCGCAGCAGGCGGTTGGCGATACGCGGTGTGCCGCGGGCGCGACGGGCGATCTCTAACGCCCCTTCGTCACTCAGCGCCAGACCCAGACAGGCGGCGCTGCGGCCCACGATGTGCTGCAAATCTTTAACCTGGTAGAACTCAAGCCGCTGCACAATCCCAAAACGATCGCGCAGCGGCGAGGTCAGCGAGCCAGCACGCGTGGTGGCGCCAATCAGGGTAAACGGCGGCAGATCGAGCTTGATTGAGCGCGCAGCCGGGCCTTCGCCTATCATGATATCCAGCTGATAATCTTCCATCGCCGGGTAGAGTATCTCTTCCACCACCGGTGAGAGACGATGGATTTCATCGATAAACAGGACGTCATGCGGTTCAAGGTTGGTCAGCATCGCCGCCAGGTCGCCCGCCTTTTCCAGCACCGGACCTGAAGTAGTGCGAAGATTAACGCCCATCTCGTTGGCCACGATGTTCGCCAGGGTGGTTTTACCCAGTCCCGGCGGCCCGAAGATCAGCAGATGATCGAGCGCATCGCCGCGCAGTTGCGCTGCCTTGATGAAAATCTCCATCTGCTCACGCACCTGCGGCTGACCGACATACTCGGTCAGCATCTTCGGGCGAATAGCGCGGTCAATAACCTCTTCTTCGCTGATACTGACAGCGGAGATCAGGCGGTCGGCTTCTATCATGAATTACCTCAAATGGCGGCGCGTAGCGCTTCGCGGATCAGGGTTTCGCAATCCGCATCCGGTCGACCGACTTTACTGATCATACGGCTCGCTTCCTGCGGTTTATAACCCAGTGATACCAGCGCTGCAACCGCTTCGGATTCCGCATCATTGGTTTCCGGCTCGGCGCTCGGCGTGGTCAGCGTAAAGGCAGAATCGCCGCCAAACAGGTCGCCGTGCATTCCTTTGAAGCGGTCCTTCATCTCGACCACCAGACGCTCTGCCGTCTTTTTGCCCACGCCTGGCAGTTTCACCAGTGACGCGATCTCCTCTTTCTCGACAGCGGTCACAAACTGCTGCGCCGACATGCCGGAGAGGATCGCCAGCGCCAGCTTGGGTCCGACGCCATTTACTTTAATCAGTTCGCGAAACAGCGCGCGCTCCTGCTTGCTGTTAAAACCAAACAGCAGCTGCGCATCTTCACGCACCACGAAGTGGGTAAAAATCACCGCTTCGTGCTGAAGCTCAGGCAACTCATAAAAACAGGTCATGGGCATATAAATTTCATAGCCGACGCCGTGTGCCTCAAGCAGCACCAGTGGCGGCTGCTTTTCCAGAATATTGCCCCGTAAACGACCTATCACCTGAACGCTTCCTTAACTAACGAATGTGGCGGATTTTATAACATAAAAAAGGCTGGATGAATATCCAGCCTGAGAGTGAGACCTGAGCGATGACGGCTAACCTGAGCGTAACCGTCCGCGCGTCAGCACCAGCTTGCTGTCACTCATGCGAGCTGCATTCTGAGCCACATGACAGTGCGTAATGGCAATCGCCAGCGCATCGGCGGCATCTGCCTGTGGGTTCGCCGGCAGCTTCAGCAGGGTTCGCACCATGTGCTGCACCTGACTTTTCTCGGCGCTGCCGATGCCAACCACGGTCTGTTTTACCTGACGGGCGGCATACTCAAACACCGGCAGATCGTGGTTAACCGCGGCAACAATCGCGGCACCGCGGGCCTGGCCCAGCTTCAGCGCGGAGTCTGCATTCTTCGCCATGAACACCTGTTCAATGGCGAAGAAGTCGGGTGAAAACTGCGTAATGATTTCACAGACGCCCGCATAAATCAGCTTCAGACGGGCGGGCAACTCGGTGGTATTAGTGCGGATACAGCCGCTGCCCAGATAAGTGAGCTGGCGGCCAGTCTGACGAATAACACCATAACCGGTGATGCGTGAGCCGGGATCAATACCCAGGATAATCGACATTACGCCTCTTTGGTTAAAGTGATTACGGTAGACGCCATTACAGCGTTTCCGCTACCTCGTCGGAGATTTCACCGTTGTGATAGACCTCCTGCACATCGTCGCAATCTTCCAGCATGTCGATCAGACGCAGCAGTTTAGGTGCGGTTTCCGCATCCATCTCTGCTTTGGTGGTCGGAATCATGGCCACTTCTGCAGTGTCCGCTTTCAGGCCGAGCGCTTCCAGTGCATCACGCACCGTGCCCATCTCTTCCCATGCGGTGAAGACATCAATCGCGCCGTCGTCATAGCTGACCACATCTTCTGCGCCCGCTTCCAGAGCCGCTTCCATCACCGCATCTTCATCCTGACCCGGCGCATAGGAGATCACGCCTTTTTTGTTGAACAGGTAAGCCACGGAGCCGTCGGTGCCGAGATTCCCGCCGGTTTTGGTGAAGGCGTGACGCACTTCGCCCACGGTACGGTTACGGTTGTCACTCAGGCATTCAATCATGATGGCCGAGCCGCCAGGACCGTAGCCTTCATAGATGATGGTTTCCATGTTGGCATTGTCATCGCCGCCCACACCGCGCGCGATAGCGCGATCCATGGTGTCACGCGTCATATTGTTCGCCAGCGCTTTATCCATTGCTGCACGCAGACGCGGGTTTGAGCCCGGATCGCCGCCGCCCAGCTTGGCCGCCGTCACCAGCTCACGAATGATTTTGGTGAAGATTTTGCCGCGCTTGGCATCCTGCGCCGCTTTACGGTGTTTGGTGTTTGCCCATTTACTGTGTCCTGCCATTTTAAATTTTCTCCGATCTTTTACAGGGTGCAGGCTATCCTGCTTGCGAGCCTGTTTACCGTCCGTACGCATACAGGTGACTGACAACCTGAATGCCCCGAGGGCGAGCTTCGCGAAGCATCCTCACGTACAACCGTACGCTGACGATATCGCGCGGGCGGTGAACAACCTCACGTTGCCGATTACGCCTGACTGTTCAATATGTTGGTGAAGTCCTGTTAAAACTCACCAGATTCATAAAATTTAATCTATCCGCCGCCGGAATACCGGGCGATGGCGAGCATTCAGATAAATTCTTCAATTGCCTGGCGGTTACTCCATGATCGGGTTAATGCTGCAGCGTCAGCGGGTGCCAGCCAGCGAAACGCCAGATGCTCGGTGAGCATCACATCGCGCTCCGTCGGCAGTTGCAGGCGAAACCAGTGCTCGTGATTATGGGTGACATCAGGGGCATAGCGATGGCGGAAATGGGGAAAGATTTCAAAGTCGATCTGACGCTGACAATCCTCCACCTCCAGCCGCTCGGCCAGCACGTCGATGCCGATTTCCTCATTCACTTCACGACACGCGGTCGCCAGCGGTGACTCTCCCGCCTCCAGGCTGCCGGTGACCGACTGCCAGAACGTGGGATCGTCACGCCGCTGCAGCATCAACACCCGGCCAGTATCGCGCGCCGAAATGACGACCAGCACTGAAACCGGGTGTTTATAGCCCATTATTTATTCTCAGGCTTTTCTTTTTTAACGACCTGAATGCCGAGCTCCAGCAGTGAAGCCGGATTGGCTTCGCTTGGCGCTTCGGTCATCATGCAGGCGGCCGCCGTGGTTTTCGGGAACGCAATGACGTCACGAATGTTATCGGTGCCGGTCAGCAGCATGGTCAGACGATCCAGACCAAAGGCCAGGCCCGCATGCGGTGGCGTACCGAACTTCAGCGCATCCAGCAGGAAACCAAACTTCTCACGCTGCTCATGCTCTTCGATACCCAGAATGCTGAACACCGTCTGCTGCATTTTGCCGTTGTGGATACGCACTGAACCACCGCCTACTTCATAACCGTTGATCACCATGTCGTAGGCATTCGCCACGGCACGGGTTGGATCGGCGGCCAGCTCTTCTGCGCTCATCTCTTTTGGCGCCGTGAACGGATGGTGCATCGCAGCCAGACCGCCCTCTTCGTCCTCTTCGAACATCGGGAAGTCGATTACCCACAGCGGTGCCCAGGCTTTCTCATCAGTGATGTTCAGCTCGCGGCCCACTTTCAGACGCAGCGCACCCAGTGCATCCGCGACCACTTTGGCGCGATCGGCACCAAAGAAGATAATGTCGCCATCCTGAGCGCCGGTGCGGCTCAGAATGCCTTCCACGATCTCTGCATTCAGGAATTTGGCAACCGGGCTCTGCACGCCTTCCAGGCCGTCAGCACGGACGTTAACCTTCATCCACGCCAGACCTTTGGCGCCGTAAATCTCCACGAACTTGCCATATTCATCAATCTGCTTACGGCTCAGCTGTGCGCCGGTCGGTACGCGCAGCGCGGCAACACGGCCCTTTTCATCGTTAGCCGGGCCAGAGAAGACCTGGAACTCCACGTTTTTCAGCAGGTCGCCGACGTCCACCAGCTCCATCGGGTTACGCAGATCCGGTTTATCTGAACCGTAGCGATGCATTGCTTCCGCAAAGGTCATTTGCGGGAACTCACCGAGATCAACGCCCTGCACGTCCTGCCACAGATTGCGGATTAAACGCTCCATGATTTCACGCACCTGTGGCGCGGTCATAAAGGAGGTTTCCACGTCGATCTGGGTAAATTCTGGCTGACGATCGGCGCGTAAATCTTCGTCGCGGAAGCATTTAACGATCTGATAGTAGCGGTCAAAACCGGACATCATCAGCAGCTGTTTGAACAGCTGAGGTGACTGCGGCAGCGCATAGAATTTGCCTTTATGTACCCGGCTTGGCACCAGATAGTCACGCGCGCCTTCCGGCGTCGCTTTGGTCAGCATCGGGGTTTCGATATCCAGGAAACCTGCGTCATCCATAAAGCGACGAACGAAGCTGGTGATTTTTGCGCGGGTTTTCAGACGCGTCACCATCTCAGGGCGGCGCAGATCCAGATAGCGGTACTTCAGGCGCGCTTCTTCGCTGTTGGTCTGATTCGAGTCCAGCGGCAGTGGCTCAGAGCGGTTAATAATGGTCAGTGCCTGGGCAAACACTTCCACTTCACCGGTCGCCATGTCGCTGTTTTTGTTCTTCTCATCACGCGCACGTACGGTACCGGTGATCTGGATACAGAATTCGTTACGCAGTTCAGAAGCCAGCTTAAATGCGTCCTGGCGATCGGGATCAAAAAACACCTGCACGATGCCTTCACGGTCGCGCATATCGATAAAAATCAAACTGCCCAGATCGCGACGGCGGTTTACCCAGCCGCAAAGCGTGACTTGCTGACCCACATGAGACAGATTGAGCTGTCCGCAATATTCTGTACGCATAACACTATCCTTTTAACTTCGCCGCTGCATCTGACAGCATCCGGCCGCGTTACCTGTTGCGATGCTGTCGCAAAAATGGCGGTCATTATAATGGAAAAAGCCAGACAGGATAAGCAGATCCGCGCCAAAGCGCCGATTTCCTCTGTGCATTTGCCCCCCAGCCTGACCATAGCGGATAATGGGGTATCTTAATCTGCAGCCAGGAGCGCGCGTGACACTTCGTATTGGCCTGCCCCAGTGGCAGCATTCACACTGGAAACGCTGGGGCATCGAAAGCCTGGCGGACTATGCCCGCTATTTCCATTGTGTAGAGGGAAATACCACGCTCTATGCGCTGCCAAATCCGGAAACGGTGATGCGCTGGCGCGATATGACGCACGATGCGTTTCGCTTCTGCTTTAAGTTTCCCAATACCATCAGCCATCAGGCGGCGCTGCAGCACAGCGATGACCTGCTGACCGATTTCCTGCGCCTGATGGAGCCGCTGGCCGATCGCATCGGTCAGTACTGGCTGCAACTGCCTGCCAGCTTCTCTCCGACGCAGCTCGACGACCTGTGGCGCTTTCTCGACAGCCTGCCGCGCCGTTTTCACTATGGCGTCGAAGTCCGCCATCCTGCTTTCTTCGCTAAAGGGGATGCCGAACGGGCGCTGAATCGCGGCCTGCTGGCGCGCAGCATCAATCGCGTGATGCTCGACAGCCGTCCGGTTCACTCCTCTACCTCGCAAAGTCCGGCCGCGCTGGTGGCCCGCGCGCAAAAACCCCGGGTGCCGCCTCATGCGCTGCGAACCGGCTCACAGCCGATGGTGCGGTTTATCGGCAGCGATAGCGTGGAAGAGAGCGTGCCGCTGTTTCAGATCTGGCGTGACAAACTGACAGAATGGCAGCAACAGGGCGACGCCATGCTGTTTCTGCACACGCCCGATATGGGTCAGGTTTTTCCGCTGGTACAGGCGCTCTGGCCGCAGCTGCAACAGATCGACCCCGGCATAGGTAGCGGACCGGACTGGCCGCAGCAGACGTCACTGTTTTGATTCCTGCCCAGGACAGCGGGCTGTGCGCCCGTTAGAATAGAAGCATTATGGACAGTCGCAGGGGTGGCAATGGTTAGCGCGTTATATGTGGTGATGGGTGCATTACTGGTGATGAAATTCACGCTGGACGTGGTCCGCTATCGCCGATTCTACCGTGTGGCGTATGGCGATGGCGGCTACCACGACCTGAAAATGGCGATTCGCATTCACGGCAACGCCATCGAAACCATTCCGCTGGCGCTGTTTCTGCTGGTAATGATGGAGATGAACGGCGCCGATATCTGGATGGTGCATCTTACGGGTCTGCTGTTCTTTATCAGTCGCCTGCTGCACGCCTGGGGTTTGCGCAGCAGCGCAATGGCAGGCCGCAAATATGGCATGCTGCTGACGCTGTTTTCCCTGTGCGGCATGGTGATTTTTAACCTGATCTATATGCCGTGGGAACTGGTGCTGACGCTGCATTAAGCTGGCCTGGGTTAAGGGGTGCAGCCCGCCCCACTTTCTGCGAGAATAGCGCCCTTTCCGTCGTCTCTTCGGATTTTCGATATGTCTGACCGCGATCAACTCTTCTCAGCGCCCATTGCAAAACTGGGCGACTGGACTTTTGACGAGCGTGTAGCTGAAGTCTTTCCTGACATGATTCAGCGCTCGGTGCCGGGCTACTCCAACATCATTTCGATGATTGGCATGCTGGCAGAACGTTTTGTTACCCCGGACAGCAAGGTTTATGACCTGGGCTGCTCGCTGGGCGCGGCCACCCTGTCGGTGCGCCGCAATATTCAGGTGCCGGGTTGCCAGATCATCGCAGTGGATAACTCCCCGGCGATGGTGGAGCGCTGTCGTCGCCATCTTGATGCGTTTCGCGCAGACACACCGGTAACGGTGCTGGAAGCGGATATCCGCGACATTGAGATTGAGAACGCCTCTCTGGTGGTACTCAACTTTACGCTGCAGTTTCTGGAACCACCTGCGCGTCTGGCGCTGCTGGAAAAGATCTGGCAGGGACTGAAACCGGGCGGCGCGCTGGTGCTGTCAGAAAAATTCAGTTTTGAAGATGCCGAAGTCGGTGAGCTGCTGTTTAACATGCATCACGACTTCAAGCGCGCCAACGGCTACAGCGAACTGGAAATCAGCCAGAAACGCAGCATGCTGGAAAATGTGATGCTGACTGACAGCGTTGAAGCTCATAAAGCCCGTCTGAAACAGGCCGGTTTCTCGCACGCCGAACTCTGGTTCCAGTGCTTTAATTTTGGATCTCTGGTGGCGTTGAAATGATCGACTTTGGCCGTTTTTATCAGCAAATTGCGGTGGGACCGCTGGCGAAGTGGCTGGAAGTGTTACCGGCGCAAATCAGCGAGTGGCAGCGTGAAAACCTGCATGGGCACTTCCGCGACTGGTACAAGTCGCTGGAGTATCTGCCGCTGCTGGAGCCTCAAAAACTTGACCTGCTGCACAGCGTTACTGCCGACCGCGATGACATCAGCGATCGCCATCGTCAGGGTATTGAGAAATTACTGCGCAACCTGATGCCGTGGCGTAAGGGGCCCTATTTCCTTTATGGCACCCACATCAACACCGAATGGCGATCTGACTGGAAGTGGGAGCGCGTACTACCGCACATCTCTCCACTGGCCGGCCGCACAGTGCTCGATGTGGGCTGCGGCAGTGGCTATCACATGTGGCGGATGATTGGCGCGGGTGCCCATCTGGTGGTTGGCATCGATCCAATGCAGCTGTTCCTGGTGCAGTTCGAAGCGGTGCGTAAGCTGCTGAACGACGATCGCCGGGCGCATATGCTGCCGCTGGGCATTGAGCAGTTACCGGTGTTGCAGGCATTCGATACCGTGTTCTCGATGGGCGTGCTCTATCATCGCCGTTCGCCGCTGGATCACCTGTTACAGCTTAAGAATCAGCTGGTCAGCGGTGGCGAACTGGTGCTGGAGACGCTGGTGATTGAGGGCGATGTAAATCAGGTGCTGGTGCCTGGTGAGCGATATGCGCAGATGCGCAATGTCTTCTTTATTCCGTCAGCTGAAGCGCTGAAAAGCTGGCTGGAAAAAAGCGGCTTTGTGGATGTCCGGATTGTCGATTTCGCCCTCACTACCACTGAAGAGCAACGCCGCACCGACTGGATGACCAGCGAGTCTCTGGCTGAATTCCTCGATCCCGATGACCCCAGCAAAACGGTTGAGGGCTATCCGGCGCCTCTGCGCGCCGTGCTGGTCGCCACCAAACCGTAATGCCCTAGCGGCGAGACAATGCCAGTTTCGCCGCAAATCCTATAAACACACAGCCGGTCAGGCGATCCATCACCTTCAGCACCCGCGGTTTGCGCAAATGACCGGCGAAATAGTGGCTGCCGCCAATCAGTACCGCATTCCAGATCAGCCCCAGCAGCATGTGTGCCAGCGCCATCAGACTACACCAGAGCGCCACCGACGCCCCCGCCGGGATAAACTGTGGCAAAAAACTCACATAGAAGATCCCCACTTTGGGGTTTAGCAGATTGCCCAGCAGCCCGCGGCTGAAGCAGGCAAGATAGCCCTGTTGCAGCGCCGGTTGTTGCGTGTCGATTGCTGTCTGACGGGGTTTCAGCAACAATTTCAGCCCCAGATAAAGTAACCAGGCGGCACCCAGCCATTTAAGCAGGTTATAGGCCATTTCGGAGGCCAGCAGCAGCGCGCCTAAACCGAATCCCACCGCAACACCCCAGACCAGACAGCCGAGCGTGATACCCAGTGCCGTCACGCTGGCGCGCTTTGCGCCCTGAGCGACTGCAGAGCGCAGCACCAGCGCGGTATCAAAGCCCGGCGTCAGCGTCAGTATGGTGATGGCAAACAGAAATGAAAACAGCGTGGTGGTCATGGCGTTCTCCCTGGAGGTAACAGCCGGTCAGCAGCGTATGGGTGTCCTGCCAGCGTAACAGGCCCGTCGAATTATCTCACCCTGAACACTCTCCCTGTTCGTCAGCGTGTGCCAGGCTAAGGGCGGTTTAACTTCATATTAAGGAGCTGTGATTATGAGTAAATTTATCTTCTCTTCACCCCGTAAATATGTGCAGGGCGCGGGCGTGCTGGATGAACTGGGTCCCTACGTGGCCGAACTGGGTGATAACGCTTTCCTGGTCGCGGATGATGTCGTCTGGAAATTGATTGGCGAACGCGCCCAACAGGCGCTGCAAAAGGCGGACGTTACCTTCAACTGGCACCAGTTCAACGGCGAGGCGTCGAGCAATGAGATCACCCGCCTTAGCCAGCTGGCAAAAAGTCAGGGCTGTAATGTGGTTGTCGGACTGGGCGGCGGCAAAACGCTGGATACGGTTAAGGCGGTGGCGGATGAGCTGAAGCAGCCGGTAGCCATCGTGCCTACGATCGCCTCCACCGATGCCCCCTGTAGCGCCCTGTCGGTCATCTATTCTGATAGCGGCGTATTTGAGAGCTATCGCTTCTACAGCAAAAATCCTGATTTGGTGCTGGTGGACACCGCAGTCTGCGCCAGTGCGCCAGCACGACTCTTTGCCTCCGGCATTGCCGATGGACTGGCGACCTGGGTTGAAGCGCAGGCGGTGGCGCGTTCGCATTCAAAATCGATGGTCAATGGTGATCCGACAATTGCCGGACTGGCGATTGCCCGTGCCTGTGAAGAAACGCTGCTTACATGGGGTTACAGCGCCTATGTTGCCGTCACCCAAAAACGAGTGACGCCCGCCGTGGAAGCGGTGGTTGAGGCGAATACGCTGCTATCAGGGTTGGGCTTTGAAAACGGAGGGCTGGCAGCTGCGCACGCTATTCATAATGGTTTCACCGCGATTGATGGTGATATCCACCATCTGACCCATGGCGAGAAAGTCGCCTACGGCACACTGACGCAGATGGTGCTTGAGAAGCGTCCGGATGAGGAAATTGCGCGCTATATCCGCTTCTATCGCTCGATCAACATGCCGACCACGCTCCGGGAGCTGCATCTGGAAAATGAGAGCTGGGAGAATCTGGTCAAAGTGGGTGCACTGGCGAACAGTGAGGGCGACACGCTGAAAAACCTTAATCCAAACCTTTCACCGGAAGATATTGCAAACGCGCTGCTGGCGCTGGATGCCTTTAGTCAGACGGTTAAATAACCACCCGACAGGCGATCATCCGATCGCCTTTTACTCCGCCGCCGCTGGCTGGTCCCAGTACTCATATTTGTAGGCGGAACTGAGATGGCGCTCAATAGTGCCGCGCGTGAAGATTTCGGTCTCATGCAGATAACTCAGGGTACAGTTACCTACCTGATCCCAGGACTGACACTCATCTACTGACCGGATGGTGCTCAGCGGTGTGGTCGCCGTGCCGTTGAGCCGCACTTCACGCCATTGAGGATCGTAGGTATAACTGTCGGTGCTGCGGGCCGATGTGGTGCGGGTCACCAGACCCTGCGGATTCCAGTGGTAATGATTTTCACCGTTGGTCAGGGGATCGCTGCCGCGTGCCACGCTCTTCTCCAGCCTGAACTGCCGATCATAACGGTAAGTCGTGTCGGTAAAGCCGCTTTTACCCATGCTGGTAAACCTGTCGGAGGCGCTGGTAATGTTGCCATGCTGACCTTTCTGCCAGTTAATCGTCCCCTGTCGGTTATCGACCACCACCTCTTTGCCCTCTTTCAGCACTTTTACCAGATACGCATATTCCGCCACCCAGCCGCCCTGCACGCGGGCAATGTGTTGCTCCATGCTGAGAATAACGTTGCGCTCACTTTTGTCATAGCTGACGTCGGCAACCGTCAGATCGCCACAGGCGTCAAACTGCCCCAGTACGCGCTTTTGCGAGTTCACATCTTTACCAAACTCGCCCGCAACCACCTGCTTGACCGCGCCTTTCGCATTCCCGCCCAGCAAAATCAGGTTATTGCTGTTAGCCACAGCAATGTTGTTCGGGCTGCATGCGCTGGCCGCAGCGCTGCCACTGCAGAGAGCAGTCAGGATCAGAGTCAGGACAGCAATCGGATTGGGTTTCATAGGATACTTTTCCAGGCGACGTTGCTTTCAGTGTAAACGCTGCGGTGATGAACAGCGGCAATCTGTGAAGATTTCAGCCTGCATCGCCTTTTAAGGTTTTAAGGACCGGAGAGGCGACACGGCATCAGCATAACGAATAAAGCAGGTGATTAAGTTGCTGCCGGGCCTGAAAGTCCTGGATGACATGTAATGATTAATAAGGAGCAGGTGATTTTTATCGAGCCAGGCGAAAGAGTGATAACTTCGCTGCAGCCAGATTTCAGATCCCTCTGACATCAATAATATGCCAGAGAAGCGCAAAACAATTTAACCGGGACGGAGTGTGTTTTGCACAAAAAGAACCCCAGCAAGGATACTGGGGTTTGGTACTTGCAAACACCACGTCAATGATCGGCGTGCTGCGCGGCAAAATCTGTTGTGATTCAGGCGACCCGAACGGTGCTCATCTGCATCACGCTTTTCATCGCCTCAACCACATCGCCGTCTACACAGTAGCGGCTGAACTCGTCAGTCTCGGCTTCTGAACACATGGAGACCCCCGCTTTGCGGTAGCGCATCGGCGACGCGACAAGGCGGCTGGCCGAGCTGTGAACTTCATCAATCCCCATGTCGAGAAACTTTTGCAGGTTGCTGAGACGTACCCCGGCACCCGCCATAATAATAGGACCGGTGCTGGCCTCATTTAGTTCCCTGAGTAATGCAATTCCGTTTTCAGCGCTCTGCTGCTGACCGGATGTCAGAATACGCGCCACTCCCAAATCCGTAAGTTCTTCCAGCGCACGCTTTGGGCTGTGACAGAGATCGAAGGCGCGATGAAAGGTTACGGCCAGGCCGTCACAAAGCGCCATAATCTGCCGCATCTGACCATGATGAATGTGAGCATCTTCATCCAGCATCCCAATCACCAGACCAGGAAAACCAAGTTCACGGATTAACGCCACATCCGATTTCATCGCTTCAAATTCGCGTGCGGTGTAACAAAAATCGCCACCACGTGGCCGGACAATAGGATGAACCGGAATCGAAACTTCTTGCCGGGCGGCATTCAGCATCCCCGCCGACGGGGTCAGGCCGCCTTCACGCGGTGCGGCACAAAGTTCAACCCGATCGGCACCCGCCTGTTGTGCGGTCACAGCGCAATCCACGCCATAGCAGCAAATTTCCAGTGTGGTCATTCTCTTCTCCTTTACATGACTCTGGTTCAAGGCAGATTCATCAGTTAGTCTGGCTGCTGGAATGAGTTTACCGGGAAAGTTAACTATGGCATTCAATTTCGACCAACGGATAGACCGTCGTCACAGCGATAGCCTTAAATGGAACAAATATGCGGACCAGGACATTCTGCCGTTGTGGGTGGCAGACACCGATTTCCGATCGCCTGACTGCGTCATCGATGCGATTAAAACCCGTGCCGAACATGGGATTTTTGGCTATGGCGACACGCCAGTTGAATTTATCGATAGCGCGATAGCCTGGCTCGCCTCGCGCTATCAGTGGCACGTTAATCCGGAATGGATTGTGGTTTTGCCGGGTGTCGTAAGCGGTCTGAATCTGGCAGTGCGCGCTTTCACCGCGCCTGACGAGCTGACGATTGCGCCAACACCCATCTATCCGCCGTTTCGCGGTGCAGCAAAACTGGCAGAGCGCGGTCAGATCACGCTGCCGCTGACGCTGCAACAGGGACGCTGGCTGCTGGATCTGGCTGCGCCGGAAGGTCAGCTGGACGATAAAGCGCGGCTGTTAATGCTGTGCAACCCGCAGAATCCGGGCGGCACCGTCTATCGCCGCGAAGAACTGCAGGCGCAACTGGAATTGGCGCAGAAGCACGATTTGATTGTCTGTTCCGACGAGATCCACAGCGATCTGCTGCTGGAACCCGGCGTTAAGCACATACCCTTTGCTTCACTGAGCGAAGATGCAGCCCAGCGTAGCGTGACGCTGATGTCGCCCTCAAAGTCCTTTAATATTGCCGGTCTTGGAGCTTCCATCGCCATCATTCCCAATGCCGGGCTGCGCGCGCGCTTTAACCGGGTACGACGCGGCATTGTGCCAGATGTTGATATTCTGGCACTCACGGCAGCAGCAGCGGCATGGCGCGAGGGTGAGCCCTGGCTGAATGCGCAGAATGCCTATCTGCGCAGTAACCGTGACTGGCTGGTGTCGCAGGTCAATAAGATGACCGGCCTGTCACTCGCCTCGCCGGAAGCGACCTACCTGGCCTGGATCGACGCCAGCGCGCTGGGTGTGGCCAGTCCGGCGCTCTATTTTGAAAAGCACGGGCTGGGCTTAACCGCCGGACGTGAGTTTGGCAATGACCAGTTTGTCCGGCTCAATTTCGGCTGTACCCGCGCGCTGCTCGACGAAGCTGTTGCGCGCCTGAAGCGTGCGTTAGCCGCCCGCCTTTAGTTCTGTTCGCTGGCGACAATCTCCTCCAGTCGCCACGGATGGAACTTGATTGTCGTCTGCCCATCCGTAACCGCCAGGGTCGGATTGGGCAGGCGCTCATTCTCGCCCTGCGGTGAACTGGTTTTAAATGAAATACCCGGCTGCGTCAGCGCCTCATCTGACAGCAAGGCCATCGCGCGCACGCCCAGCGTCTGATGGTCGCCCCGTAACACCACCTCAATATGCTCCCAGCCTTCATGGCGATAACGCTTTTCACCCGGCCATGGCAGTTCAACCACCTCAATCTGCCTGCCTGCGACAATCAGCGGGTCATGGAGTTTGAACAGACAAATCTGCCTGCCGTTGATCATCGCCGCCGAAAACTGCGTGCCAATCTGCTGCAAACCTTGCTGCCAGCGCATCGCCGTTGTGTCCTGATGGCAACGCACGGCGATATGGTCCACCTCCAGATCGGTAAGACGCAAACCGAGCCGCTGCGCAAAACTTTGCAACGATTCTTCAAAACGTCCTAAATCTGTCTTTAAATCATCCAATTCTGCCGGAAAAGATCTCTTCACTACCCCAGTTCCTCTCAATTTGTTTAGCATTTATAACCCGCCTGGCTTTTGGCGCGCCGCGTGCTGAGCATCACATAATGATAAGATTCATCTTATTTGGCCCGAAATTTAACGCTAATCCTTATAATAACATCTTTCATTTCGGATTTATCTCCTGTTTAGGACCATGAGTTCCTTGATGAAAGCATGTTAAATATATGATTATTATCAACTTCTTTAATACAATAAGATAACTCTCATTTACCTGGCAAACAATTGCAGCCCACCCCGCCTTCCTATAAATTTGACCTAACACAACCAAAAGGAATGGCTCTATGTCTATGCTCATCGTTGTCGCTGTCCTGATCGCACTGATGGGATTTGCAATCTCCCGCCATTGGAAGGTGCGTGAAGATAAAAGCGTAAAGAACCCACGCCGTCATCTGCGACGTCGTTAATGCCTCAGGGAAACATCTTATTCAGCTCTGTTTCCCCGCTTCATCCAACTGCTGACGCCCACTGACATTTCACGTATACTTTTCCCCTCATTTTTTTCCGTTTTGTCTGCCCCATCCGTTTCTGCCTCTCCGTGACGCGATGCGCTCAGGCAAGATGATGACAGCCCGGCTTTCTGGTCCGGGCGTTGCTCAGCACATGAAGGTAACTCGGTGAATATTCAGGCACTTCTTTCCGCAAAAGTCAGTCAGGCAATGGTTTTAGCCGGCGCACCCGCCGATTGCGAACCCCAGGTTCGCCAATCCGCCCGGGTTCAGTTTGGAGACTATCAGGCCAACGGCATTATGGCCGTGGCGAAAAAGCTGGGACAGGCACCGCGACAATTAGCGGAAACGGTGATTCAGCACCTCGACCTGACCGGCATCGCCAGCAAAGTCGAAATTGCCGGGCCGGGCTTCATCAATATCTTCCTTGACCACAACTGGCTGGCCAGCCATGCCCGGGAAGCGCTGCGTCTGCCGCGCCTTGGTGTGCAGCTGGCCGAACCTCAGACTATCGTCGTCGACTACTCCGCGCCTAACGTTGCGAAAGAGATGCATGTGGGCCACGTCCGCTCCACCATCATTGGTGATGCGGCGGTGCGTACGCTGGAGTTTCTCGGCCATAAAGTGATCCGTGCGAACCACGTTGGCGACTGGGGAACACAGTTCGGTATGCTGATCGCGTTCCTGGAAAAGCAGCAGAATGAAGATCATGCAGAGATGGCGCTGGCCGATCTCGAAGGCTTCTACCGTGAAGCCAAGCGCACCTATGATGAAGATCCTGAGTTTGCCGAGCGCGCGCGCAGTTATGTGGTGAAATTACAGGGCGGCGATGACTATTGCCGCCAGATGTGGAAGAAGCTGGTCGACATCACCATGAGTCAGAACCAGAAAATCTATGACCGCATGAACGTCACGCTGACGCGCAACGATGTTATGGGTGAAAGTCTCTATAACGATATGCTGCCTGGTATCGTCTCCGACCTGAAACAGAAAGGCTTAGCGGTAGAGAGTGAAGGTGCGACCGTGGTGTTCCTGGATGAATTCCAGAACAAAGAGGGTGAACCGATGGGCGTCATCATCCAGAAAAAGGATGGCGGCTACCTCTACACCACCACCGATATCGCCTGTGCGAAATATCGTTACGAAACGCTGAAAGCCGATCGTGTACTCTATTACATCGACTCACGTCAGCATCAGCATCTGGTTCAGGCCTGGACTATCGTCCGTAAAGCGGGTTATGTGCCGGAATCTGTTCCGCTGGAGCACCATGCGTTCGGCATGATGCTGGGCAAAGATGGCCGTCCGTTCAAAACCCGCAGCGGCGGCACCATCAAGCTTTCCGATCTGCTGGATGAAGCCTATCAGCGTGCCTACACGCTGGTGCGTGAGAAGAACCCGGAGATGAGCGAAGCGGAAGTGAAAACGCTGGCGGAAGTGGTTGGCATCAGCGCGGTAAAATACGCCGATCTGTCAAAAAGCCGTACCACCGATTACATTTTCGACTGGGACAACATGCTGGCGTTCGAAGGCAATACCGCGCCTTACATGCAGTATGCCTATACCCGCGTACTCTCCGTGTTCCGCAAGGCGGGCATTGATGCCGATTCGCTGGATGCGGAGATTGTGATCAGCGAAGAGCGTGAAGCGCAGCTGGCCACCCGTCTGCTGCAGTTCGAAGAGGTTATTACGCAGGTCGCTCGTGACGGCACGCCACACGTGATGTGTGCCTATCTCTACGATCTGGCCGGTCTGTTCTCCGGATTCTACGAGCACTGCCCGATTCTCACCGCAGAATCAGACACAACCCGTCTGAGCCGACTGCAGCTGGCCGCGCTGACCGCGAAGACGCTGAAGCAGGGTCTGGATACGCTGGGCATCGACACCGTCGAGCGCATGTAACCTCTGAAACGGAGAGGGGTTTCCCTCTCCGTTGCTGAATTCGTATATCCGCTCTGATCCCCCAAATCTTCGCAGCAGGATGGTGTTATGTCTGTAGCCGCGCACCTCATCAGCAGCCACCTTCCCACCATAAAACAGTTACAGTGCTTTCTGGCTGTTGCGCACGAGCTGAATTTTCGCCGGGCCGCAGAACGTCTCAGCATGACGCAACCTCCGCTGACCCGTCAGATTCAGAGTCTGGAAGATCTGCTGGGCCACTCGCTGTTCAGCCGCACGACCCATGAGGTAACGCTCACCGATTCTGGACGTGCGCTGGTCGCGAAGGCGGAAGCGATCCTGACTGCGCTGAATGCCCTGAAGCAGGATGCGCAGCCCGCAGCGGCACGGCTACGCATCGGGCTGACCCGCACGCTGAACTTTGAACTGATTGCGCCACTTAACCGGCTGCTCGCCGCTTTTCATGCCAGCGAAGAGATGGAGATGCCCCGCCTGACCTCCCCTCAGCTTTTGCAAAGCCTGGCCAAAAACAGTCTGGATTTAATACTTACCGGAGAAAAGGGGTCGGATGCGGAAGAGACCGTTCAGTACGCCTGGGTTTACCGTGAGCCGCTGCTGATAGCCATACCGTCGGCGCATCCTGCCAGTGTGGCGGAACGGGTCTCGCTGGAAGCGCTGGCCGATCTGCCGCTGTTCTGGTTTGCCCGCAGCGCCAATCCGCTGTTTTACGATAAATGCGAGCGCTACTTCGCCACGCTCAGCGTCACGTTGAAACGGGTGAGAGAGCCGGACGATTCCCTGCTGATGCTGTCACACATCGCCAGAGGAAAAGGGTTCGCCCTGATGCCGCAGTCAAAATGCACCTTTAATCAGGCAGGTCTCTGTTACCGCCCGCTGACAGAAGATGCGGCACAGCAGCTGGCGATTGATGTTTACGCGGCGATTCGCGCCGATGAAAAAAATGAGGCGGTTCTCAATGCGCTGAGAGAACTCTCTGATCCCGGGATGCGATAAAGTCCGCATGATGCTGCATCGCTGAAACGCAGCGAAGCATCCCCCTCTTCTTACTTGTTAATCCCCGCTCAGCCTGTTGCTGAGATCTTACTGTGTCGGCATGCCGGATGTATGTCTGAAGCGCTTTCATTCGCCTGATACCTTTTTTGCATGACGGAAAGAGCAATTCATTGCTTTCACGCGGAGTGAAACAATCGCGTCTCACATACGAGGAGCGACAATGAAAAAGCGAACGTTAACTCAGGGTCTGGACGTCAGCGCAATCGGCTATGGCGCGATGGGGCTCAGCGAATTTTATGGTCAGACCGATGACCGTCATTCCCTGCAACTGCTCAGCCAGCTGCGCGATCTGGATATCACCTTTATCGATACCGCCGATCTTTACGGTCGCGGTCACAACGAGCAGTTGATAGGTCAGTTTCTTGCCGGGCTCAATCAGGCCGAACGGCTGAAGTTCACCGTGGCCACCAAATGTGGCATTGAACGTCCTGCTGAAGAGGCCTATGCCCGCACCATCAACAATCAGCCGGACTACATTACCCGCTGCTGCCATGCATCACTGAAACGGCTAGGCGTTGAGCGTATCGATCTCTTTTATCTGCACCGGATCAGTCCGGCGACACCGATTGAGGAGAGCATGCAGTGTCTCAGCCGTCTGGTGCAGGAGGGAAAGATTGCCCGGATTGGGCTGTGTGAAGCATCGGCTTCAACACTGAATCGGGCGCAGGCGATCCATCCGCTGGCCGCGCTGCAGACGGAGTATTCACTCTGGACGCGTGACATCGAAGAGGAGATTCTCCCTATGGTGAAAAAGCTCGGTATCGGACTGGTGCCCTATTCGCCGCTGGGCAGAGGATTCCTGACGGGTAAATACCGTAAAAACAGCGATTTTGCCGAGGGTGATTTCCGCAAAAACAATGACCGTTTCCGGCAGGAAAATATCGATCACAATCTCCAGCTTCTTAACGCGGTGACGCCACTGGCTGAGAAATATCACGCCACCACCGGGCAGATTGCGCTGGCCTGGCTACTGGCACAGTATGACAAAATTGTGCCGATACCGGGCACCAAACAGATCGCTTACCTTACTGAAAATGCGCAGGCCGCAGATATCGAGCTGGAAGAGGAAGATATCGGGTTGCTGAACGCTGTGCATCAGCAGATTGAAGTTAAAGGCGGTCGCTACTCTGAGGAGGGAATGAAGGGGGTGAACGCCTGAATACAAACTACGCACTTGCGCACTGTGCATCGGTGCGTTAAATTGTTTTCAGTGTGATACAGGGAGGTAATGAGGTGGCGACGTTAAGGAATATTGAAAGTTTCAGGGATGACTGGCTTAAGGATTATTTTTTATATGGCAAATTTTCCAAAAGAATACCGTCAAGCCTCTCATCAGCGCTGGCGCGAAAGCTCGACATCATCAATGCGGCGATTAGCTATAAGGATTTAAAGTCGCCGCCTGGCAATCGTTATGAGGAGCTAAACCCGCCTCTCGAGGGATATGCTTCAATCAGGGTCAATGAGCAATATCGGCTGATCTTTAAATGGATAGAAGGTAAGGCCGTTGACCTTTATCTGGATGCTCATAGCTATAAAAAGCACAAGCGATGAAAACTGAGCCTGGCTGCATCAGGCGCTGTAAGACAGCATGTAACACATCAACCTCTGTCAGTAATAAAGAGAGCAAGACTATGAACCAGGCGACCCGCAAACCGACCACTGTCGGTGACGTATTACTTTACGAATATCTGGAGCCAACCGGCCTGAAGATTCTCGACTTAGCGGAGATGCTCAAAGTGCACCGCAACACCGTCAGCGCTCTGGTCAACAATAACCGGAAGCTGACGCCGGATATGGCTTTCAGGCTGGCTGCAGCTTTCGAAACCAGCGTTGAGTTCTGGCTTAATCTGCAAAACAGTGTCGATATCTGGGAAGTGATGCATGATGCCAGGGCACAGGAGGAGATCAGTCGCGTAACACCGTTGAAGGATTTTCTGGCGCAGAAAGAGAATCAGCTGGCGTGAAAAGCTTTATAACGCACTGGTCATGACGGGATTTGAAACGGGTCAATTATCTGTCAGCCGCTGGGTCAGGGTTAGCATCGGTTTACAGCCAGGGTCATCACGTAACAAGGGAGCCAGGAGGCGATCTCCGGCTCGCCTTCAGTCAATTCAGCAACGATACCCTTACTCGTAATTGACCATCACTTCACTGCTCACCACCCGTAATCCGGGTGGTAGCGCCCCGCTTCCGGCAAAACCAAACACCATGTGCAGGGTCTCACCGGCGCTCAGATGTGCCAGCCCGCGCGTGGTGCCGCTTGCCCCCTCCAGGGAAGTGCAGCGCTGTTCGCCGCACAAGCGCACCTGCAGGCCGGACGGGGCCGGTCTGCTCAGCTGATAACGCCAGTTAATAACGCTGACCTCCCCGCCAATGTCAGCGGGCGGCGTCAGCGGCTGCGCCCGTTGCCAGCTGCCGCGGTTCGCCAGCAGCGGCCCATTGGCCGAAGCGCTCCAGGCACCACCGGCCGCCTGCGCCATCAGTGGCAGCATCACGAATGCCATCACCAGCCAGCGCATTATTTGCCTCCGATGGTGGCAGTCATGCGGATCTGACGGTTGTCGCTCAGCTCCAGGTTAGAGAGCACCACCAGCTGTGGCAGATTGCGGCGCAGGAAGCGCGCCAGCAGCGCACGCAGCGGATGATTGACCAGCAGTACCGGCGGCGCGCCCAGCATCTCCTGACGTTGCAACGCTGCCTGTGCCTGACTTAACAGCCGATCGGCCAGACCCGGCTCCAGTCCGCCACCGCCCTGCAACGCCTGTAACAGCAGACGCTCCAGCGTGGAATCGAGCCCGATAACCTGCACTTCGTCATTACCCGGGAACCACTGCTGAGTAATCGCACGGCCCAGCGCCACACGCACCACGCTGGTCAGCTCCTGCGGATCGCTCTGTACCGGCGCATGTTCCGCCAGCGTTTCGATAATGGTGCGCATATCGCGAATCGACACCCGCTCCACCAGCAGGTTCTGCAGTACCTTGTGCAGGGTGGTCAGCGAGATCACTCCCGGCACCAGATCTTCGGTCAGCTTCGGCATCTCCTGAGTCACACGCTCCAGCAGCTGCTGTGCTTCCTGACGGCCAAACAGCTCGCTGGCGAACTGGCCAATCAGATGGTTAAGGTGGGTTGCCACCACGGTACTGGCTTCAACCACGGTAAAGCCCTGAATCTGTGCCTGCTCTTTCAGCGCGCTATCAATCCAGACCGCCGCCAGTCCAAAGGCGGGATCAACGGTCGCTTCGCCTGGCAGACTTCCGGCAGCCGTACCCGGGTTAATCGCCATCCAGCGACCAGGATAGGCATCACCGCTGCCAATCTCCACCCCTTTCATCAGGATGCGATAGCGTGCCGGTGGCAGCTCCATGTTGTCGCGGATATGCACTACCGGCGGCAGGAAACCGACATCCTGAGCGACTTTCTTACGGATACTGCGGATACGTCCCAGCAGCTCACCGTTTTGCTGATGATCGACCATCGGAATCAGGCGATAGCCCACTTCCATGCCCAGCGTATCTTCCAGCTGCACATCGGTCCACGACGCTTCGGTGGCGGCTGGCGTGTCCGCCGTTTTGGCGATGCCGCCCGTGACTTCCACTTTCTTCTTCGGCTGCATTTCGCGGCCGCGCAGCCACCAGGCCAGACCCAGTAAGGCGGCGGTGAACAGCAGGAAGACGAAGTTCGGCATGCCCGGCACCAGACCGAGCAGACCAATCACGCCGGCACTCAGCATCAGCACGCGCGGATCTTTGAACAGCTGGGTGACCATCTGCTCGCCGACATCCTGATCGGTGGCAACGCGCGTCACGATAACACCGGCTGCGGTAGAGATAACCAGCGCCGGGATCTGCGCGACCAGACCATCACCGATGGTCAGCAGCGTATAGGTCTCTGCGGCATGACCCACATCCATACCGTGCTGCACCACGCCCACCAGCAGGCCGCCGATGACGTTGATCACCATGATCATAATACCGGCGACGGCATCACCACGAACGAACTTACTGGCACCGTCCATCGAACCGTAGAAGTCCGCTTCCTGGGTCACTTCGGCACGGCGGCGTTTGGCGTCATCTTCACCGATCAGACCGGCGTTGAGGTCGGCATCGATCGCCATCTGCTTACCGGGCATCCCGTCCAGCACAAAGCGCGCGCCCACTTCGGCGATACGGCCGGCACCTTTGGTGATAACCATAAAGTTGATGATGACGAGGATGATAAACACCACGATACCGATGGCGAAGTTACCGCCCACCAGGAAGTGACCGAACGCTTCAACCACCTGTCCTGCCGCGGCGGCACCCGTATGCCCTTCCATCAGGATGATACGGGTTGAGGCCACGTTCAGCGCCAGACGCAGCAAGGTAGAGAACAGCAGAATGGTCGGGAACGCCGCAAACTCCAGGGTCCGCTGGGTGAACATCGCCACCAGCAGGATCATGATCGACAGCGCAATGTTAAAGGTGAACAGCAGATCGAGGATGAACGGCGGTAATGGCAGAACCATCATCGACAGGATCATCAGGATCAGTACCGGCCCGGCCAGCACCTGCCACTGCATATCTTTAAAGTTGCCCGGTAAACGTAGTTTTGCGGCCAGGTTATTAGCCATCGTTTTTGCTCTCTCCTGCAAAGTCCATCTCTGCCGGAACCGGCAGGTTTTTTGGTTTGGTTGGGATCAGGCCGCCTTCGCGCTTCCAGCGACGCGACTGCCAGACCCACGCCAGCACCTCGGCCACGGCGGCATAGAGCGCGCCGGGAATGTGCTGACCAATTTCAGTATGTCGGTATAACGCACGCGCCAGCGGCGGTGCTTCCAGAACCGGGATGCGGTGTTCGGCAGCCAGTTCACGAATTCTCAGGGCGATCTCTCCTGCGCCTTTCGCCACCACTTTCGGCGCACTCATCTTCTTCTCGTTGTACTGCAGTGCCACCGAGTAGTGCGTCGGGTTGGTGACGATGACATCGGCTTTCGGCACATCCGCCATCATTCGGCGTCGCGCTGCGGCCCGCATCTGCTGGCGGATGCGCCCTTTAACGTGCGGGTCACCTTCCTGCTGCTTATGCTCGTCGCGGATCTCCTGCATCGACATCTTCAGCTTTTTAAAGTGGCTGTGCAGCTGCCAGAAGACGTCATATCCGACCATCGGGATCAGCCCCAGCATCACCAGCGAACAGCAGACTGCGATCATCTCCATGCCGTGAATCAGCGCGGTGACGGGCGCTTCGCTGATCAGCCGCAGCATCTCGGGCCAGTGGCTCCAGATGTACCACCAGCCCACCGAGCCTACTAAGATGGTCTTGAGGATGCCTTTAAACAGTTCGGTCCAGGCCTGCGCCGCAAACATTCGCTTGAACCCAGCCATCGGGCTCATCTTCTTCAGGTCGAACTTGATCGATTTACCGCTGAAAACGATACCGCCCAGCAGCATGGGCGCGGCGATTGCCACCAGCACCAGACCGCCCATCAATGGCAGCAGCGCCATCAGTGCCTGCGTGATCAGGCTGCCGATGTGGCTGACGATAATTTTGTCATCTCTGACCATGCCGTGATCAAAACGGAGTCCGGTGGCGACCATCGCCGCCAGCCGGTGCGCCATCATGTTGCCGCCCATCCACAGGATCATGATGCCGGCCAGCAGCATCAGTACGGATGTGAGTTCGCGCGAACGCGGAATCTGGCCCTCTTCACGCGCTTTCTCAAGTCGGTGGGCCGTGGGCGATTCTGTTTTGTCTTCGTCGCTATCTTCAGCCACGACAAACCTCGGTTGGCAGGAATTCTGAGCATAGGATGCCAAATCTGGCTTAAGTTAAAGCGGAGATAAGATGAAGAAAACAGGCGTTCTTTCGGGGATGGGTCTGACAATGCGGAACGGGGCCACCCGAAGGTGACCCTGTTTATTATAACCTGCAGCTGTTTCACACGCCCGCAGGCGGACGAAACCTAGAACCCTAAGCTGTCCAGCAGGTCATCAACCTGATCCTGGTTCGCCACCACGCCCGGTGCATCGGCGTGAATCTGCGGACCGTTCAGCAGGCTGGTGCCTTCCTGACGCTTCTCAGCGCTGACTTCTGGCATATTCTCCAGCAGCACCATTAACAGCTGGCGCTCAATTTCCTGGATCACATCCATCATGCGCTTGATCACCTGACCGGTCAGGTCCTGGAAATCCTGCGCCATCATGATTTCAAGCAGCTGCTTGTTGGTAAAGGCGGTATGCTCTGGCACAGCGGTGAGGAATGCGCGCGTATCCGTCACCAACTCCCGCGCATCACCCAGTTCAATCGGGTTCTCAAACCACTCATCCCAACGCCCTTTCAGCTGGGTTGCCCCGGCTTCCATCTTATCCTGATGGGGTTGTGCTGCTTCAACACAGTTCAACGCACGGTCGGCGGCCTGCGCCGTCATCTGCACAACATAATCCAGACGGTCGCGGGCATCAGGAATGGCTTCAGCCGCATCGGCTATGGCTTTATCCAGCCCCAGCTCGCGCAGGCTGTCGCGCAGCATGCGCGTCAGAGAGCCAATACGTGAAATGATGTCGTGTGCCGCGGCATCCTCAGTTGGTTTCGGAAAGTCGCTCATCACATCCCCTTACATGCCCAGTTTTTCGAAAATTTTACCCAGCTTTTCTTCCAGGGTTGCCGCAGTGAATGGCTTCACGACATATCCGCTGGCACCGGCCTGGGCGGCGGCGATAATGTTCTCTTTCTTCGCTTCCGCGGTCACCATCAACACCGGCAGCGAACTCATTGCCGCGTCGGCACGAATGGTCTGCAGCAGCTGCAGGCCATCCATGTTTGGCATGTTCCAGTCGGAAATCACGAAGTCGAAACCACCCGCTTTCAGTTTGCCGAGGGCATCCACACCATCTTCCGCTTCTTCTACGTTATTGAAGCCCAGCTCTTTCAGCAGGTTACGCACAATACGACGCATCGTATTGAAGTCGTCTACTACCAAAAAGCGCATGTTTTTATCAGCCATATCTACTCCTGAGTTGTCTCGCCCGGCGGGACGGGCCTGTTAAATACGCAATGCCTGTCCGGCGCTAATTTTCGCCAGCATATGCTGGCTGATGTTGCTTAAATCCACGACTTCGCTCACGCCGCCTGTGGCAATGGCCTCACGCGGCATGCCAAATACCACACAGCTGGCTTCGTTCTGGGCGATAGTCCAGGCGCCTGCCCGATGCATTTCCAGCATCCCGGCGGCACCGTCGTTGCCCATGCCGGTGAGGATCACCCCCACCGCATTTCGTCCGGCGTAAGTTGCCACCGATTTAAACAGCACATCCACGGAGGGTTTGTGCCGGTTAACCGGTGGCCCTTCATTCAGTTTCACCACATAGTTGGCGCCACTTCGGGCCAGCTCCATGTGCATTGCGCCTGGCGCGATGTAGGCATGGCCCGGCAGAATACGCTCACCATCTTCAGCTTCCTTCACCGTGATCTGACACAGCTTGTTCAGACGCTCGGCAAAAGAGCGGGTAAAGCCTGGCGGCATATGCTGGGTAATCAGCAGTGCCGGGCTGGTCGCCGGTAACGGCTGCAGCACATGGCGAATCGCCTCGGTGCCGCCGGTGGAGGAGCCAATCGCAATCAGCTTCTCACTACTCAGCAGCGGACCCGCTTTCAGCGTCGCCGGCACCGGCATCGCTGCACGGTTGTGCAGTCGGGCCCGGGAGGCTGCACGAATTTTGTCGCCAATCATCTGGCTGTAAGACAGCATCCCTTCACGGATACCGAGCTGTGGTTTGGTGACGAAATCCACCGCTCCCAGCTCCAGCGCGCGCAGGGTAATTTCAGAGCCTTTCCCGGTCAGCGATGAAACCATCACCACCGGCATTGGCCGTAACCGCATCAGTTTTTCCAGGAAATCGAGGCCATCCATGCGCGGCATTTCCACATCCAGCGTCAGCACCTGCGGATTGAACTGCTTAATCAAATCGCGGGCGACCAGCGGATCGGGCGCCGTAGCGACCATCTCCATATCCGGATGGCTGTTGATGATTTCAGTCATCAACTGCCGCATCAGCGCAGAGTCATCTACGCACATCACGGTGATTTTGCTCATCATCTTTCCTTCGTCAGTCCATAGACGGTTTGCCCGCGCAGCCAGAACTCTTTACTGATCTGACTGAAGTTTTCTGAGTGACCGGCGAACAGAATGCCGCCCGGCTTCAGAAGCGGGACAAACCGACGCAGAATCTTCTCCTGCGTCTCTTTATCGAAATAGATCATCACGTTGCGACAGAAAATAGCGTCGAACTGACCCGGCAGTGCCCAGTCATTGGCCAGCAGGTTAAGCTGCGCGTAAGTGACCATATTGGTCAGCTCGGGACGCGCCCGCACCATACCGGCATGAGGACCGGTGCCGCGCAGGAAGTAGCGCTGCATTTGCGCGGGTGACAGCGTGCGCAGCTCCTCCTGGCGATAAACACCCGCCACCGCTTTTTCCAGCACCTGGGTGTCGATATCGCTGGCATGAACCTGGAACTTGCCCGGTCCGGTGCCCAGCGCTTCCGCCAGCGTCATGGCGATGGAATAAGGCTCTTCGCCGGTTGACGCTGCGGTACTCCAGACGCTGAAGTTGCCCTGTCGCTTACGTGCATGCTCCGCCAGAATCGGGAAGTGATGCGCTTCGCGGAAGAACGCGGTCAGGTTAGTGGTCAGGGCATTGATAAACGCCTGCCACTCGGCACTGTTCGGATCGGATTCCAGCAGCGCCAGGTAGCGACCGAAATCATCGATGTTCAGCGTACGCAGGCGACGAACCAAACGGTTGTAAACCATCTCACGCTTGTGATCGGCCAGTACGATACCGGCACGCTGATAGATCAGCTGGCTGATACGACGAAAATGCGTATCGGAGAGCGGTAAACGCTGCACCATTTGCGACAGCAGCGTTGTCGTCTCATTTTGATCTAAAATTGTCGATTTTTTCATCTCTGCACCTGGCCCGAACTCAATACATTATTTGTCTGCTGCGATGCCCGGCGGCTCAATAGCGGCCGGGCCACGGGCGTTTAAAAGGTTTCCCAGTTGTCGTCGCTGCGGGTAGCAGGCGAACGACCAACGGCTAACGGTGCATCTGACTGGAGAGTTTTCATCGCCGTTGTCTTGTTAACGGCCTGAGCGACAAATTCTTTACCAATATTGAACACTGATACCGCTTGTTTTAAGTGACTTGCCTGATCTTCGAGCGCTGCAGCCGCTGCCGCTGACTCTTCGACCAGTGAGGCGTTCTGCTGGGTGACGCGATCCATCTCGGTCACGGCAAGGCCCACCTGGTCAATGCCACGGCTCTGCTCGTCTGACGCTGAGGCGATCTCACCCATGATGTCGGTGACGCGGGTGACCGCGCTGACGATGTTGCTCATGGTGTCACCGGCGCTCTCTACCAGCACCGAGCCGGTATTAACGCGGCTAACCGAATCTTCAATCAGACCTTTAATCTCTTTGGCGGCCTGGGCGCTGCGCTGCGCCAGGCTGCGCACTTCACCGGCAACGACCGCAAAACCGCGACCCTGTTCACCGGCACGCGCCGCTTCAACGGCCGCATTCAGCGCCAGGATGTTGGTCTGGAAGGCGATGCCATCAATCACACTGGTGATATCGGCAATCTTTTTGGAACTGCCCGCAATTTCTTTCATGGTGGTGACCACGCCATCCACCACTTTGCCGCCCTGCTGCGCGGTTTCAGAGGCGGTCAGCGCCAGCTTGGACGCCTGACGGGCGTTTTCGGCATTCTGCTTCACGGTCGCGGTGAGCTGCTCCATGCTGGCAGCGGTCTGCTCCAGCGAAGCGGCCTGCTGTTCGGTACGCGAAGAGAGATCGTTATTGCCGATGGAGATTTCGCTCGCACCGGTATAGATGGCATCAGAGCCGTCTCGAACGGTTCGCACGGTACGGACCAGCTCCTGCTGCATGTGCTGCAGCGAAGTCAGTAACTCCCCGATTTCGTTACGCACGCTAATCTCAACCGGCTGGGTCAGATCGCCCCGTGCGATGTGCTGGATATGCTCAATGCTCTGACGCAGCGGACGGATCAGCACCGAGCGCATCACGTTCCACACCAGGATAATCATCAGCAAGGTCACTGCCAGCGTGGCGATAACGATAGTGATGGAGCGGGTATACGCGTGCTGGTTAGCTTCCACACCCTGCTGAGACAGCGCTTTATTGTGCTCAAGCCACTCGCTGTAATCTTTCTGGAACTTGTCCTGGTAGCTCTGGGTCGGCTGATCCACAAAACCTTTGAAATTGCCGGCGGTGAAGAAGACCATCAGCTCCGCCAGCGCATCGTGATAGGCCTTGTAGTTCGCCTGTAACGCCCGGACGTTTTCGGCCGTTTTGCCTTCTTCTGACAGGTTATCGTTGAATATCTGATAGCTGACTTCAGCCTGCTTCAGCTCCTCGCCCGCCAGGGCGACCAGCTCTTTCACGCTGGCACCCGAGCCCGACATCTGTGCATCCTGCAGAAAACGGATACCGGCGCGGTTAAGGGTGTTACGCGCCTGAACCAGCGAAACCCATGAGGTGCCCATCGCCTGTTGCAGAGTATTCAGGCGTTGGTTGTAGGCAAAATTCTCTTTATCTGAACTGACAGTTTTGAAAAACATTCCGCCGGAAAACAGCTGCAGCAGCGCAAACAGCGCCAGCACACACAGCAGGCCGGAGACGACTCGTACTCGACTAAACATAAACACCTCATTGGTTGGCGATTCGTGTGTATTTATCGGCGGAGACGGGGGGAACTTTATGCATGGCGACGGCTTTACGCCGCCGCCATGTTGAAAGAGGAAAAAATCAGGCGCGGGAAATTTTGAAAACGGAGACGGCCTGGGTCAGGACGCTGGCCTGCTGCTCCAGTGCGGCCGCAGCGGCGGCAGACTCCTCAACCAGCGAGGCGTTCTGCTGGGTCACGCGATCCATTTCGGTAACGGCCAGACCGACCTGCTCGATACCGCGGCTCTGCTCATCGGAAGCCGAGGCGATCTCACCCATGATGTCGGTAACGCGGGTCACGGCACCCACAATCTCATTCATGGTGCTGCCGGCGCTTTCAACCTGCAGTGAACCGCTGTTGACGCGTGACACCGAGTCTTCAATCAGGCCTTTAATCTCTTTGGCGGCCTGAGCGCTGCGCTGGGCCAGACTGCGCACTTCACCGGCCACCACCGCAAAACCGCGACCCTGTTCACCGGCACGTGCCGCTTCAACCGCCGCATTCAGCGCCAGGATATTAGTCTGGAAGGCGATGCCGTCGATCACGCTGATGATGTCCGCGATTTTCTTTGAGCTGCCGGCGATCTCTTTCATGGTTGTGACCACGCCATTCACCACTTTACCGCCCTGCTGCGCGGTTTCGGAGGCGGTCAGCGCCAGCTGGGATGCCTGACGGGCGTTGTCAGCATTCTGCTTCACCGTGGCAGTGAGCTGCTCCATGCTGGCGGCGGTCTGCTCCAGCGAAGCGGCCTGCTCTTCGGTGCGGGCCGACAGGTCGTTGTTACCGGCAGCGATTTCGCTGGCACCGGTAAAGATGGCATCAGAGCCGTCACGCACATTCCCCACCGTCATCACCAGCGACTGCTGCATCTCATGGATGCCTGCTGCCAGCTGGCTCATCTCATTACGCCCCTCAACCACAATCGGCTGGGTCAAATCGCCGGAGGCAATAGCGCGAATCTGTGCCAGCAGCTGTTGCAGCGGCTGAATCAGCACCTGACGCAGGCCAAACCAGCAGGTAATAATCACCGCAAGCACCGCAACACCAATCGCGGCCAGCAGCCACATCATCTGTTTAAAGGCTTTCTGGTTCTGCGCCATTCCCTGATCGGAAAGCTCAGTCTGACGCGCACGCCATTTGTTGTAACTCTCCTGCATCGCGACCTGTTTCTGCTCAATGTTCTGTTTGAACATCCCTTCCAGGTCGCGCGCCTGCAGGCTTTTTACCATCGCCTTCAGGCCGTTTTCGTAGTTAGCGTAATCGGCTTCAAGCGTGTCGCCCATGGTTTCGTCAAGACCTGACGTGGTTGGCAGATGGTAATAGATTTTAAAGTGGCGATCGGCTTCCGCTAACTGGGTATTGGCTTTGTTGATCAGCTCATCAAGCTGACCACCGTTCATCTGCGAGGCCATGCTGGTCTGTAAGCGCAGCATGCCGCGGTTCAGCGTGGTACGGCTGTTGTTCAGTGAAATATAGGCGTCAGTCATCTCGGTGACATTGCGATTAGAGACCTGCGACAGCGCAAAGGACTCTTTGTCTTTATTGAGGGCTGACCAGAAAAGGCTGCCAGCGACTAGCTGGAGCGCGCCGAAGATGACCAGGACTGCGATTAAACTGGTCACCACTTTTATTTTTTTTAACATCTTGTTCCCCTGCAGGTTAATTTAGGTGCAGCGGCTATATCGGCGATGTAACAGGATTAATTAACGCTATTCAGCGCTTTCAGGAGAGAAGTGGCTTTTGTAATTATTTTTATCAGCATGAGCTGCTGAGTTTGGCTTTACGCAGAGGAATCGCGAGGGGTTGCTGCGCATCCCGCAGGATGCGCAGCGTGACATCAGAAGGTTTCCCAGTGAGTATCACTGACCGGCGCCGTCAGGGCTTTGCGTGGTGCCAGCGCCGCCGTGGCGGGTGCGGCAATCGGCAGATGCTTTGTCAGCGTCTGCTGCAACGCGCCGCGTTTAATTTTGAAGACCGACACTGACTGACTTAACCGGCTGGCCTGATCTTCCAGCGAGGCGGCTGCCGCAGCGGACTCTTCCACCAGCGAGGCGTTCTGCTGGGTAACGCGATCCATCTCAGTGACCGCCTGCCCGACCTGATCGATACCGCGACTCTGCTCGTCCGACGCCGAGGCGATTTCACCCATGATGTCGGTGACGCGCGTAACCGCACTGACGATATCGCTCATGGTTTCCCCGGCGGTGCCGACCAGTTGCGAACCGACATTGACCCGGTTCACTGAGTCATCGATCAACCCTTTGATCTCTTTTGCCGCCTGGGCGCTGCGCTGGGCCAGATTACGCACCTCGCCCGCGACCACGGCAAAACCGCGACCCTGCTCGCCGGCACGCGCCGCTTCAACGGCGGCGTTAAGCGCCAGAATATTAGTCTGGAAAGCAATGCCATCAATCACGCTGGTGATATCGGCAATCTTCTTCGAGCTGCTGGCGATTTCGCTCATGGTTTTCACGACACCCGCCACCACGTTGCCGCCTTTTTCTGCGGTTTCTGAGGCGCTGAGTGCCAGCTGTGACGCCTGGCGGGCGTTTTCGGCGTTCTGTTTCACCGTGGCAGTGAGCTGCTCCATGCTGGCCGCCGTCTGCTCCAGTGACGCAGCCTGCTGTTCTGTGCGGGCAGAAAGATCATTGTTTCCGGCAGAGATCTCGCTGGCACCGGTGAAAATCGCATCCGAGCCGTCACGCACATTGGTCACCGTGCGCACCAGTGACTGCTGCATGTCATGCAGACTGGCCGCGAGCTGAGTCATCTCATTGCGCCCTTCCACCACAATCGGCTGGGTTAAATCGCCCTGGGCGATATGCTGAATGTGATTAATGCTGCTGTTGAGGGGTGTCATCACGATTTTGCGCAGTCCAAACCAGCAGAGCACGATCACCGCGACCACGACGGCCATGATGGTGGAGAGGATCCACATCATACGGCTGTAAGCAGAACTGTTCTCTTCAACACCAAGCGTAGTCAGGCGATTCTGATCGGCTCGCCATTCACGGTAAAGCGTCAGAAACGCACTCTGGCTTGGCGCCACCGGGGCTTTACCGGCCGCAATCAGATCGTTTGCCTGTAGCGCCGTCTGCAACTGATCCAGCGCAGCGCCATAGTCGCTGTAGCGCTGCTCCAGCTGGTTGTTTAACTCACTATTCTGTCCCGGCGTATCGGGTGTCTCTTTAAAGACTTTGAAAAAACCGGCGGCCGCCTGCTGAAAGTTTTTGCTGTCGTCAAACAGCGTGGCGACATCGGCCGTTTTGCCTTCCAGCTTACTGGTGGCGAAACGCAGCTGAATACGGGTCAGCAGCACCCGGCTCTGGTTAAGACTCATATAGGCGTCGTTGAGCGACTGCGTATTTTGCATCGCCAGCTGCGACACGGCGAAGCTTTGCTTGTCGTGGCTTAATGCGGAGTAGAAAACAGAACCGGAGAAGGCCTGTAACAGCCCAAACACCAGCAACACCAGTAACAGGCTGGTGACAACACGGATTTTCGTTAACATGAGTAACCCTGAAGAAAGTAGGTAATTAAAGTGACTGAGGGATTATCGGCAGGTGACAGCGGGAAATTAGAGTGCAATGCGGCTTTATTCTATGAATAGAAAGGAATTATCGCTCAGTGAAACTATCACGGGCCAGCCATAACCGGCCCGTGATGATTCAATTACGCGCTACGCAGGTTATCCACCAGCGCCATCTCGTCGCTGCTCAGCAGCTTCTCAATGTCGACCAGAATCAGCATGCGATCGCCCAGCGCACCCAGACCGGTCAGGTACTCGGTGGACATGGTCACAGCGAACTCAGGTGAAGGACGGATCTGATCCTGGGTCAGCGACAGCACATCAGAGACGCCGTCAACCACGATACCGACCACGCGATTTTCCAGATTCAGCACGATAACCACGGTGTTTTCATTGTACTCAACATCGGGCTGCGCAAACTTCACGCGCAGATCGATAATCGGCACGATAACGCCGCGCAGGTTAGTGACGCCGCGGATAAATTCAGGGGTATTTGCGATACGTGTTACCTGATCGTAACCGCGAATTTCCTGAACTTTGAGGATATCGATGCCGTACTCTTCGTCGCCCAGCGTGAAGACCAGAAACTCCTGACCCACGGTTTCGCCAGCGATTTTTGTCACGGTTGCCATTCCATTCATGTTATTTACCCTTTCGTTATCAATCAGGCGGCAGCGCCAGCCACACGTTTTTCACGGTTAAGTGATTGCAGTGCTGAAACATCAACAATCAGCGCCACGCTACCATCGCCAAGAATGGTGGCGGCAGAGATGCCCGGCACTTTGCGATAGTTACTTTCCAGGTTCTTCACCACCACCTGATGCTGGCCAATCAGCTGATCGACCAGTAGCGCGTAACGTTTGCCCGCGCTTTGCAGGATTACCACAATGCCCTGAGTGGCCTCGGTTTTGGCATCCTGCACATCAAAGACGTTCCACAGCTCGACCAGTGGCAGATATTCGCCACGCACTTCCAGCACGCACTCGCCACCGGCCAGCGGTTTCAGCTCTTCGGCGCGCGGTTGCAGCGACTCCATCACCGCATTCAGCGGCAGAATAAAGACTTCATCGGCCACACGAACGGACATCCCATCAAGGATGGCCAGGGTCAGCGGCAGCAGGATACGAATGGTGGTGCCTTTGCCCTGCTTCGAGGCGATTTCAACGTGACCGCCCATCTCCTGAATATTTCGTTTCACCACGTCCATACCGACGCCGCGTCCTGAAACATCTGTCACCTGCTCTGCGGTGGAGAAGCCCGGTGCGAAGATCAGCATGCCGACCTCTTCGTCGCTCATGTTCTCGTGAACCGGCAGGCCCGATGAGAGGGCTTTAGCCAGAATACGTTCACGGTTCAGACCGGCACCATCATCAGACACTTCAATGCAGATGTTGCCGCCCTGATGTTCCGCTGAAAGCGTCAGGTTACCGGTTGCCACTTTACCGGCCACCAGACGTTTTTCTGGCGTTTCGATACCGTGGTCAAGGCTGTTACGCACCAGGTGCGTTAATGGATCGATGATGCGTTCAATCAGGCTCTTATCGAGTTCGGTTGAGCTGCCCAGCAGCGTCAGTTCGACCTCTTTGCCGAGTTTGCTGGCCAGGTCACGCACCAGACGCGGGAAGCGGCTGAAGACATATTCCATTGGCATCATACGAATCGACATCACCGATTCCTGCAGATCGCGGGCGTTACGCTCCAGCTGACCCATGCTGTTCAGCAGGTCACCGTGCGCGACCGGATCGAGTTCGCCGGAACGCTGAGCGAGCATTGACTGGGTAATCACCAGTTCGCCCACCAGGTTGATCAGCTGATCGACTTTCTCCACCGCAACACGGATGCTGGTGGATTCGCTCGATTTGGCAGGTGCCGCGACGCGCTTACTTTCACGCTTCACTGCGGCCACCGGCAGTTCGGTGACGGTGGCGGTGTGAACGTCTTCCACCACCGGTTCGGCCTCGGCTGCAACAGCAGCTGGCGCGGCAACGGCTTCGTCAGCTGCCGGGAAGCGGATCTGTGCTTCGTCGATGACGAAGCAGAGCACCGCCACGATGTCATCTTTACCGACGCCATCAATGCAGACATCCAGCGTGGTGCTGCCCTTCTGCACGTTGGTCAGGGTGCCGAGATTACTCATCTCTTCCAGCATCAGATCGACCTCTTTCTCTTTGAGATCGATCAGCTGTACACGCAGGCCGCTGGTGCTGGCCGATTCTGCGCTGGCAGTGGCAACACTAACCGGAACATCAACCGGCAGACCTTTGGCCTCTAGCGCCAGCTGGCGCAGCGCTTCACAGATATATTTGAAGCTCTCCGCGTTAGGCTCCTGCGCGGTTTTATAAGCATCGAGCTGTTCCTGCATAATATCTTTGGTTTCCAAAAACAGGTTGATGATGTCGGTGCTGAGCTGCATCTCGCCGCGACGAGCACCATCCAGAATGTTTTCCAGGATATGAGTCGTTTCCTGTAATACCGTAAAACCAAAGGTTCCGGCCCCACCCTTAATGGAGTGAGCGGCACGGAAGATGGCGTTAAGCTGTTCCGAATCTGGCTCCTGCGGGTCTAAGCCCAACAGGTGTTGTTCCATATCCGCTAATAGCTCATCGGCTTCATCAAAAAACGTCTGGTAAAAATCGCTGATGTCCATACTCACGGGAATCACCTCGGCTGTGAGGGGGCTGCTGTATTCACCGCGCCGCCTGGTGTTGCAGGTGCGGTAATCTGTTCAATGGCCGCCGGATCGCTGATCTGGACGGCATCACTTTCTGCGTTCTCTTTTTCTATTGCCGCTTCGGTGTCGTGGTTCAACACCAGCAGGCTGATGCGGCGGTTAACGGCGTCATTACCGCCACGATTTTTCAGGCGCATGGTGTCGGCCATACCCAACACCCGTAAAATTTTTCCGCTGTCTAAGCCGCCCATCACCAGTTCACGGCGTGAGGCGTTAGCACGGTCTGTCGACAGTTCCCAGTTGCTGTAGCCTTTGTCACCGCTGGCATACTGAAAATCATCGGTATGTCCGGCCAGGCTGATGCGGTTCGGAATGTCGTTAAGGACTGGCGCTATCGCACGCAGAATATCGCGCATATAGGGCTCAACCTCGGCCCGACCGGTCTTAAACATCGGGCGATTCTGGCTGTCGATAATCTGAATACGCAGCCCCTCTTCCACCATGTTGATGATCAGATGCGGGCGCAGCGCTTTCAGACGCGGATCCGCTTCAATCAGCTGGTCGAGCTTTTCACGCAGCCGGTTAAGGCGAATCTCATCCAGCTTGCGTTTCTGGGCGTCCATATCGACGACTTTGTTCACTTCGCCAATCTTTTTGGTCGGATCATCACCGCCGCCGGGGATCGGGCTCTCGCTGTCGCTGCTGCGCGCCCCGCCGGTAATCGCTACCTTCAGCGGTGTTTTGAAGTAGTCTGCTATCTGCACCAGCTCCTGCGGGTTGGCGATTGAGAGCAGCCACATCACCATAAAAAAGGCCATCATCGCCGTCATAAAGTCGGCGTAGGCAATCTTCCACGATCCGTGGCTGCCTTCATGGCCTTTATGTTTGCGCTTTTTGATCAGCACAATTGGGCGATTGCCGTGTTTCATGAAGCCTCGTCTGAAGTCTGTTTAGCCGGGTTCTTGGCGTTACGTACGTGCTCTTCCAGTTCGCTGAACGACGGGCGCTCGGCGGAATAGAGTGTCTTACGACCAAATTCCACCGCAATTTGCGGCGCGTAACCATTCAGGCTCGACAGCAATGTCACCTTAATGCACTGCATCATCTTGGTGGTTTCCGCACACTTCTGACGCAGCACTGACGAGAGTGGAGAGACAAACCCGTAGGCCAGCAGGATGCCCAAGAAGGTGCCCACCATCGCATGCGCGACCAGCGCACCGAGTTCAGCGGCTGGACGATCGGCCGAAGCCAGTGCATGGACCACGCCCATTACCGCGGCGACGATACCGAATGCCGGAAGACCATCACCCACTGCAGCAATACTTTGCGCTGGTACGTCACACTCGTGTTCGTAGGTCTCAATCTCTTCATCCATCAACGCTTCGATTTCAAAAGCGTTCATGTTGCCGCTCACCATCAGGCGCAAATAGTCAGTAATAAAATCCACTAACTGTTTATCGGCAAGAATGCGGGGATAATTAGCAAAAATTTCACTCTGGCTGGGATCTTCAATATCGCGTTCCAGCGATAACATACCCTGCTGACGCGACTTCGCCATCAGGCGATAAAGCAGCGCCATCAAATCCATGTAAACCGCTTTGTTGTACTTGGAGCCGCGAAATAACTTAGGCAGCGCCTTCAGCGTTTTTTTAATCGACTTACCGTTGTTGCCGACTAAAAAAGCACCGGCACCGGCACCGCCGATCATTAATAATTCGGCTGGCTGATAAAGCGCGCCCAGATGGCCACCTACCAGCGCATATCCGCCCAACACGGAGCCTAAAACAATCAGGTAACCTATAATTATCAGCACAAAAAAATCCTTACGTCCGTAACGTGTTGGTGGAAGTTAAGCCAGAGAGCCGCAGATGTTATTCCTGAACCGCAAGCAAAAAAAAAGCAGCGGTATTAACCGCTGCTGGATGGCTTCCACAGTGCGAACAAACTTAAACGGCGTGTTTAACCTGTTCATCCAGCAGTTGTGGAAACATATCGGCAGGTTCTGCAGAAAGTTTACGTCTTTTTACTGCCCGTGATGGTGGCTGGCACAGGCTGCAGGTAAAGCTGCCAACCGGCTGATGCGCATGATTAATAAAGCTGCCGTTGCAGCTTTTACAATCTGCCAGTTCCAGCATACCGCTATCAACGAATCGGACCAGGGTCCAGGCACGAGTCAGCGCCAACAGCGGGCCCTCGTCCGATTGAGGACACTGTTCAAGATACAGGCGGTAAGCTTTAATCACGGCATCGACGCCGCTGCACAACCCGGTTTTCAGCAAAAACTTCCAGGCGTTACAGAACATAGAAGCATGAATGTTCTGCTCCCACGTCATAAACCAGTCCGTAGAGAACGGCAGCATACCTTTCGGTGGCGGACTGCCACGTAATTCTTTATAGAGCTTGATGAGACGACCGCGGCTCAGCTGGGTTTCGCTCTCAAGCATCTGTAAGCGGGCACCTAATGTGATGAGCTCCATCGCGAGATGAATATCACGTGCTTCCTGAACAATACTTTTCTCACTCATGACATTGCTCTCTTTTTAGCAGGTGCATCATCTTTAGACGCATTACGCAGTAAACGGCTCGATAATAAAATGCCGGTGTGGATTTGTTGTAAATCATCCACGCGTGATTCCTGCGTCAGGCGATTAATGGTGCTGCTATCGGTAAAACGAAACTGGCAAACCAGTTGATTGGTTTCCGCCATTTTTACCATCTCAGGCAATGTTAATTCAGATAATGCATTCGCCATTTTCTCGTCAATTCCGAGGCGAAACATTGCAGAAGCTTTATCCTGGTTAATTAAACGCTGCGCAAGCAGTAAATAAGACAAGTTGAGATCGTAAATATGTTTCAGTACTTCAGAGGTGCCCATTATTTTTCCATCCTGAGAGATGCGACGTAACTGTATCGCAGAATAAATCTGCGGTTCGAGCTGCTGTTTGTTAAATCAAAAGATGGCAAAAAAAACTTTATGTAACGTTAATGTCACCGTTTTCGCCTTCCATTTTTGTGTGGGTTTCAGACCCACCGAAGGTCGAAAATCCATGCCATTTTATTTTCGAGTTCTGGACATCTTCCGTGACGTCTTCTTACATTTTTTAGGACTATTCCGAAAACAACGCAAATCTATATCGTCTGATTTCGACATACAACGACAGTGATGTGAAATTTTAGATAAAGTGTGACGCAGATCACACTTTTAACGCAAATTTCTTCAGCAACCCTTTACCATTACTTACCGACTGGTCATTTTTTGAGCAAAAAAGCCCGATTTTAAGTCCAATTGGTCCTGAGAAAGGTTTAATAGGGGGTAAAAGCATCGCTATTCGACGCTTTGCGCAGTCCGGAATGAATATCGGGTGTTAATCGTTTTAACACCCTATTTAGAACCACCCAAAGAAAGGTTATCAGCATATTATGCTGCTGCGACCTTCAGGTATTTGCTTTTAAATTAGTTACTTAAGGGGAGTATCGCAGAGGGTGAGTAATGAAAGCGTTAAGGTTTATACGGCAGCAGGTCAGATTTCTGGCAACCTGACGTTAACAGTGGTGGCGGGGTGTACAGACTCTGATTCCCACTGTAACAAGGGGTTATATAAGAAAGTCGAATGAATTAACGAAGGGTTATGCGTTGGCACTATCACTATCGGCAGCCTGAAGAGAAACTTGAGTAAAGAAGGTAAAGAAAGAGGCAGGGGCTGACAGGACGGGGATTTCCGGGCTTACCTGCATTTATCGGGCCACTCCGGGCAGCCACTGACGTTATCAGCGTAGAATCGTAACAAACGGTCATTAACAGATAGCAGGCGAGTTTTCTGTGACCTGGGCCGAAAAAAAAGCAGCGACGCCGTAGAGGCGCCGCTGCTTTCATAACCTGAGTCAGAACAGATATCAGGCGAGTTTTGGGAAGGTCGCGACCTTGTTAACCGTGTTGTGGTCAACGCTGCGCGGTTCAATGCGTTCCAGGTCTTTCAGGAAGCCTTCACGCCAGGCGGTAATATCATTTTTACGCAATACCGCCATCATGTCGTTGTAGCGTGAAATCCTTTCGGTACGCGGCATAGTAATCGCCTTATCCAGCGCGGCGGCCACTTCATCACGGTCATACGGATTCACAATCAGCGCGGAGGTGAGCTCGTTAGCCGCACCCGCAAAGCGCGACAGCACCAGTACACCGGGATCATCAGGGTCCTGCGCAGCCACGTACTCTTTCGCCACCAGGTTCATACCGTCACGCAGCGGCGTAACCAGACCGACATCGGTCAGACGGAAGATTTTCATCAGCAGTCGACGGTCAAAATGCTGGTTAAGGTAGTAGAGCGGGGTCCAGCCCAGCGTACCGTATTTACCATTGATGCGCCCTGCTTCGGTCTCCAGCTGATGACGGATATCCTGATACGCCTGCACATCGCCGCGCGAGGTCGGAGCAATCTGCGAGTAGCGAATTTTGCCGCGATGCTGCGGGAAGTTCTCCAGCAGCGCTTCATAGGCAAGAAAACGCTCAGGCAGACCTTTGGAATAGTCGAGACGTTCGCAGGCAATAATATTGCGTGCATCGCCCAGCTCTTTCTTCATGGCGGCCATTTTCGGTGGCAGCGGCCCTTCGGCCATCTCTTTAATACTGTCTGGCTCAATCCCGATGGGATAAACCTCAGTCATAAAGGTGTTGCCAAAGGCGCGATGTTTTTTGTCGCCCTTATTCTGCAGCTGTGTAAGCTGGCTGACGCTGTCGAGGAAGGCAACCCGATCCGATTCGGTCTGGAAACCCAGCAGGTCATATTCGCACAGCATTTCCAGAAGCTCTTTGTGCGGGGGCAGCGCATTAAATATTTCAGGCGTCGGGAACGGAATATGCAGGAAGAAGCCGATGCGGTTATTAATGCCCGCCCGACGCAGCGCGGCTGCAAACGGTAAAAAGTGATAATCGTGGATCCAGACAATATCATCCGGCTTGATCAGCGGTTTTAAACGCTGTGCCACCGCATCGTTAACGTCGCAATACCCTTCCCAGGCTTCCCGCTGGAACTGAACCAGGTCAAGGCGATAATGGAATGCGGGCCAGATGACAGTGTTTGAGAACTGGCAATAGTAGAGATCGTAATCGTTCTGGCTCAGCGGGAACGAGGCATACTCAATACCCTCATGTTCCTGAACCGTGACTTCTTCTACCTCTTCGCCTGTGTACTCGCTGATTTCACCGTTCCAGCCAAACCACAGTCCACCGGTGCTTTTCAGTGCATCGAGAATACCGACGGCCAAACCGCCAGCGCTGGTTTTTGACCCATCGGGCATGGCGACACGGTTAGATACAACCACTAAACGACTCATAACCTAAACTCCTTACCGACGTTGTCTTGATCTGATAGTAATAATGTTCTTTCCAGCCAGCCGTAAACCGCATCGACATCATGAAGCCGATAATGGGCCTGGGTGGAACCTTCTCCGACTTTGATCGAGACGCCCTGCCGTGCGTTCACGGCCAGAAAGCCCTTCTCATCCGTCAGATCGTCGCCAATAAAGACCGGCGTACGTCCGGCAAAAGGGGGCTGCTGCATAAAGTCGCTAATTGCGGCGCCTTTATCGATACCTGCCGGTTTAATCTCTACCACACATTTCCCCGGCTGAAGCGCCAGTCCGGGAAAACGTTTCACTGACTGTTCAGCCAGTCGCATCACATCCTGCTCATGCTGCATCGCCTGGCGGTAGTGAAGTGCGAAAGCCATGCCTTTTACCTCCAGCTGGGTGCCAGGCCAGGATGCCATGGCATCCTGCAATTCCGCCCTGAGCGTTTGCTCCACCTCGACCGGCAGGCTGATGCGTTGCAGATTACCCTCTGCATCACGGCGCTCAGCACCATGTACGCCCGCAGCCGGGCCGTACCAGGGAGCGGCCAGCGCATCGAGTTGTTCTATGGGTCTGCCGGAGACCAGCGCAAGCGCGCCCTGCGAGAGTGCAGAGAGCTGCTGCAGTTGCGCGATGACCTGCTCAGGAATAAATACCGCTTCGGGACGGGACTGAATCGCTGCCAGCGTGCCGTCGACATCAAAAAAGAAGGCGTACTGCCCGCCGCTTAATGTCGGGTACCTGGCATGGGTGTCTGCCGCTTGGGTCACGTTACTTCTCCTGAAAATCGAATTTTAATAAAACATTGAGTTAAAACAAGAATGTCCTGACGCAGTCAGGTCAGCAAGCGGGAAATTCTGATAAAGCGGTGATTGAGGGATAAAACGCGGTAACGGGATAGGTCACTCTCCTCAAACTTGCAAGCGCATTGCTGACAATACTGGCTAACTGAGAACATCTTCACAGTAAGTGTAGTCATTAACAGGGGTTATGCCAGAAAGATGCAGGTTTCATGCCAGCCGCTGCGGTTAAGTCAGCATAAAAGCACCATTCAATCCTGCTGCGCTTCCGCTGATCAGGCCAGACACGATCCGCTGCTGACTGGAGTCACGCACGTATCGCACCCGGCAGAGTCGGCACTCCTCAAACCTTAAGCTTCTTAAGGTATTCCTAATATTGAAAGCGCATTCTCGTGACACTTTTATTACTCTGGTTCCTGCTCACATGGCGTTTACCCTGAAGAGGCCGCTGATTAGCCGCCTTACGTTGCTGATTCTGGCTGCGGTTTACATCGCGGTTTTCCTTAACGTTGCCTATTACCGTCAGGTGCTGGCGGTGATGCCGCTGAACGACCTGCACACCACGCTGGTCTTTTTATCGATGCCGCTGGTCGCCTTTAGCGTGATCAATATCGTGATTACGCTGGCCTCGTTTATCTGGCTGGATCGGCTGCTGGCCGCGCTGTTTATTCTGCTCTCCGCCTCGGCACAGTTCTTTATTCACACCTATAACATCGTGGTCGATCGCTCGATGATCACCAACATGATGGATACCACCGCCTCGGAATCCTTTGCGCTGATTACGCCACAGCTGCTTGTAACCCTGCTCACTTCAGGCGTGCTGATGACGTTGCTGCTGTTCTGGCCGCGAATCAAAAAACAGCAGTGGCGCGGCGTGCTGGCGCGACTGCTCAGCGTATTGCTGTCAGCGGCGCTGATTGTGCTGATCGCCCTGCTCTTCTATAAAGATTACGCTTCGCTGTTCCGTAACAACCGCGAACTGGTTAAAGCGCTGAGCCCCTCTAACAGCATCGCGGCGACGCTCTCCTGGTATAAGCATGAGCAGTTACAGAACGCGCCGCTGATACGCATCGGTGAAGATGCGCACCTGCAGCCCAGCCGCAGCAGTGGCAAACCTAACCTGACGATTCTGGTGCTGGGCGAAACCTCGCGTGCGCAAAATTTCTCGCTAGGCGGTTACGGTCGTCTGACCAACCCCTTACTGGCCAAAGATGATGTGATCTATTTCCCGCACACCACCTCGTGCGGAACGGCGACGGCGGTTTCCGTGCCCTGCATGTTCTCCAACATGCCGCGCGCCCACTATGATGATGTGCTGGCCGCCCATCAGGAGGGATTGCTGGATATTATTCAGCGCGCCGGGATCAGCGTGTTGTGGAATGAGAACGATGGGGGCTGTAAAGGGGCCTGCGATCGCGTTCCGCATCAGGACATGACCAGCCTGAACCTGCCCGGCATGTGTATTGATGGTGAGTGTTACGACGACGTGCTGTTCCACGGTCTGGATGAGTACATCAGCCAGTTAAAAGGCAACGCGGTGATTGTGCTGCACACCATTGGCAGTCATGGCCCGACTTACAGCCATCGCTATCCGCCACAGTTTCGTCAGTTTGAACCGACCTGCGACACCAACCAGATTCAGGACTGTTCGCAACAACAGTTGATCAACACCTATGACAATACGCTGGTCAATGTGGATCACATCGTCGATAAAGCCATTAACGTACTGCGTGCACATCAGGACCGCTTCACCACCAGCCTGGTCTATCTGTCTGACCATGGTGAATCCCTGGGTGAAAATGGTGCTTACCTGCATGGCCTGCCCTATGCTATCGCGCCGGACACCCAGAAACATGTGCCGTTGCTGATCTGGCTCTCCGATGATTATCAGAAACGTTATGCGGTTAATCGCGGCTGTCTGAATAAACTGGCGGCGACAGACGATTTTTCACAGGATAATCTGTTTTCAACCATGCTGGGATTAACCGGCACCGCGACCCACGAATATGTGCCTGCGGATGATATTTTGACGTCGTGTCGGAGCCAACCTTAATGAAGATACTGATTGTTGAAGATGATGCCCTGCTGCTGCAGGGTCTGATGCTGGCGCTGGAAGGCGAAGGCTACGTCTGTGATGGCGTTACGCGGGTGCGGGATGCTGAAGCGCATTTCGCCAGCGGCCTGTATAGCCTGGTGGTGCTGGATCTTGGCCTGCCGGATGAAGATGGACTGCATTTTCTGATACGACTGCGGCGGCAGAAGAAGATGACGCCGGTGCTGATCCTGACCGCACGCGACACCATCAGCGAACGCATTGCCGGACTCGACGCAGGCGCGGACGACTATCTTATCAAACCGTTCTCGCTGGATGAGTTGCTGGCGCGGATCCGCGCCCTGATCCGCCGCCACGTCAATCAGGGCGACAGTCATGTCAGAGTGGGTGCGCTGGCGCTGGATATGACCCATCGCCAGATTACGCTCAGCGACGTACTGCTGGATCTGACACCCAAAGAGTTTGCGATTCTGTCACGGCTGATGCTCAAGGCCGGGAATCCGGTTCACCGTGAAATTCTCTACCAGGATATCTATAACTGGGAGACCGAGCCTTCTACTAATACCCTGGAAGTGCATATCCATAATCTGCGCGACAAAATCGGCAAAAGCGCTATCCGCACCGTGCGCGGTTTTGGCTATGCGCTGGTGACGCAGGATGGCGTTCGTGAGGCAACATGATAAGACGTTTCGATCATCGCAGTATGCGCTTTCGTCTCATCCTGACCATCGGTCTGATCCTGCTGGTTTTCCAGGTGATCAGCGTGGTCTGGCTGTGGCATGAGAGCAAAGAGCAGATTCAGTTTCTGGTGGAAGCGCAGCTGCAGAAGCGCAACATGGACAGTCACGTTAAGCGTGAAGTGCATGAAGCGGTAGCCAGCCTGGCGGTGCCGAGTCTGGTGATGATTACCCTGACGCTGCTGCTCTGCTATCAGGCGGTGAAGTGGATTACCCGGCCGCTTTATCAGCTGCAGCGTGAACTGGAGAGTCGCAGCGAAGAGAATCTTGATCCCGTCGCCTGCCACAGTCAGGTTCAGGAGATCGATGCGGTGACGCAGGCGATAAACCAGCTGGTCGCGCGTCTGAACAGCAGTCTGGAGCGCGAACGGTTATTCACTGCCGACGTGGCACATGAGCTGCGCACGCCGCTGGCGGGATTGCGGCTGCATCTGGAGTTAATCGAACGTAACAGCGATGTCAAAGTTCAGCCGCTGGTGCAGCGCCTGGATCAGATGACGCACAGTGTGTCGCAACTGCTGAATCTGGCGCGCGCCGGACAGTCCTTTACCTCTGGCACCTATCAGAACGTGGGGCTGATTGAAGATGTGATCCTGCCAATGGAGGCAGAGCTGAGTATCATGCTGGAGGCGCATCAGCAGACGCTGGTGCTCGATCTGCCGCAGGAGCAGTTTGTGCGTGGTGATGCCACGCTGCTGAAGATGTTGCTGCGTAACCTGGTCGAGAACGCCCATCGCTACAGTCCCGATAACAGCACCATCAGTGTGCAGCTGGTGTTAACTCCTCAGCTGATGCTGGTGGTGGAAGATCAGGGTCCGGGAATTGATGAGAGTAAAAGTGGCGAGCTGAGTAAAGCGTTTATCCGGATGGACAGTCGCTACGGCGGTATCGGACTCGGGCTGAGCATCGTCAGCCGCATCGTCCAGTTACACCGGTTTCAGTTTTTCTTAGAGAACCGCCGCGACCGAAGCGGTTGTCGTGCCGTGGTGAAGTTTTAAGCGCTGAACCAGGCGGAGAGGAACAGAACGACCGTAGCTGCGGCAATCAGCAGTGCAGCATATTCACTCATCGGACGCGGAGCAGTCACAGTCAGGGCAACAGGAGCAGTTTTCATAGCATCATCCTCAGTTAAAGCAGGCAGTATCGCGATTGCATATTAAGGAAACCTTAAGCTCGCGACACTGCCGCTAAAAATGTCTGCGCTGCCGGACGCCGCCATCAACCTCGCATTTCTGCCCGCTGACACGCCTGCTGCATCCGCCCGGTGCTCTACACTTAATGGCTACGTTCCGTTTCAGGAGTTACGCCATGAGCCAACGCATGCACAAATATGCTTTTCCGGTCAGCAAAGCCCGCAAATATCTTGAGCCCGGACCGGTGCTACTGCTCAGTTCGCAGTACAAAGATCAACATGACATCATGACGCTCGGCTGGCACACGGTGCTGGAGTTTTCTCCGTCACTGGTCGGCTGCATGATTGCCGGTATGAACCACAGCCATGAGCTGATCCGCAACAGCGGTCAGTGCGTGCTGAACATTCCTTCTGCCTCGCTGATTGAAGAAGTTGTGGCAATCGGCAACAGCCACGGTGACAGCATTGATAAGTTTGAGGCATTTGGCCTGACGCCGGAACCCGCTCAGGTGGTTGGCGCGCCGATGATTGCCGAATGTTTTGCCAGCTTTGAGTGTCAGCTTTATGACGATTCGATGGTCGCTAACTACAACCTGTTTATTTTTGAGATTGTTAAAGCGCACGTTGCCGAGCAGCCGGAATATCCCACTACCCTGCACTACACTGGCGAAGGCCGGTTCAGCGTGATGAGCGACAAAATACTGGATAAGAGCGGCGATTTTAAACCGGAGATGCTGATCTAGTTGAAAGCGGTCTGCCGCGCCCCCATTCACCTCTTTCGACCTGACAGGAGTAAATTATTATGGCAATCGAATACGCAGTTATCGCTGGCGGCTGTTTCTGGTGTACCGAAGCGGTATTTAAGGATGTAATCGGCGTAGAGTCGGTAGAAAGCGGTTATACCGGCGGTGCCCGGCCGAATCCGACTTATGAGCAGGTCTGCAGCGGTGCGACCGGTCATGCGGAAGCGATCCGCATTGGCTTCGACCCGGAGAAAGTCAGCTTTGGCGATCTGCTGGATATCAGCTTTGTGACGCATGATCCGACCCAGCTTAACCGTCAGGGTAATGATATTGGCACCCAGTATCGTTCCGCCATTTTCCCGGCCAATGCAGAGCAGGAAGCGGAAGCACGCGCCGCCATTGCCCGCGCTCAGGCTGACCATGATGTGCCGGTGGTGACCACCATTGAGCCGCTGAAAGAGTGGTATCCCGCTGAAGCTTATCATCAGGATTACTGGGAAGGCGCGGGCCAGCGCAACGGCTACTGCATGGCGGTCATTCCACCGAAATTGCAGAAGCTGCGGAAAAGTTTCGCTAACAGAGTAAAGAGCTGATTCCGGCATCAGTCGGGGCAGCGTCTGACCAGTAACGAGGGTGAGAACGCCGCCCCGGTTTATTTGCTGCCATAAAACTCACCTGACCGGGTTCATCAGTATGGCGGGATGTGGCCGGTAAAACGGCGGGTTTTATGCCGCAGTAAATCGATTCGTTCAGAGCTTAAGCGAATAGATCAAAAGAGAAAAATAGTGCTTGACCGTTTTCAGTCGACTCCCTATAGTACCGCCCCGTTGACCCATCGCGGTCAGCGAAGTAAATCTGGTGAGGTGTCCGAGTGGCTGAAGGAGCACGCCTGGAAAGTGTGTATACGGCAACGTATCGAGGGTTCGAACCCCTCTCTCACCGCCATCTTCAAAGAAGAGCCTGAACTTTTGTTCAGGCTCTTTTTTTTGCATATTTCACTCTGAGAGAGCGTGATAACTCCCGCCGGGGAACGACCACGTGCGCAGCCGCTGCCCCACAATAAGAAAACCCGGCCGGAGCCGGGTTTGGGCGCTACACTTCTACTCAATCAAACGCTAGCTATACGCGTGCAGGGTGCGCTGACACAGCGCAGAACGCACACAATCTTCTTTGCCGAAGCGTACAATGCCAACCATCTCGTCCTCTTCGAAACGCGCCAGCGCGTCTGCGAGACCGGAAGGCACCCCAGCGGGCAAGTCGCACTGGGTAATATCGCCGTTAACAATGACCGTGACGTTTTCGCCCAGTCGGGTCAGGAACATTTTCATCTGCGCGGCGGTGACGTTCTGCGCCTCGTCCAGAATTACCACAGCATTTTCGAAGGTGCGACCACGCATATAGGCGAACGGTGCAATCTCTACCTTGGCAATTTCCGGACGCAGACAATATTGCATAAAGGATGCGCCAAGACGTTTAACCAGAATGTCATAAACCGGGCGGAAATAAGGCGCGAATTTCTCAGAAATATCGCCGGGAAGGAATCCCAGATCCTCATCTGCCTGCAGTACCGGGCGCGTAACGATAATCCTGTCGATATCCTTATTAATCAGGGCCTCAGCCGCTTTTGCGGCACTGATCCAGGTTTTACCGCACCCGGCTTCACCGGTTGCGAAGATCAGCTGTTTTCTCTCTATGGCGTTAAGATAGTGCGCCTGAGCTTCATTACGGGCTTCAATCGGCAACCGGTCACGCGTATCGCGCGCCATGCCAATGGCATCCAGTCCACTCATATGCACCAGCGAAGTGACCGACTCTTCTTCACGCTGACGATGACTTCTTGAGTCACTACGAAGCACTCTTCTTGCTTCACGACGCGCTTTGATCACTGCTTTCTGTCTTCCCATAGTGGCACCTTTCAGTTGGTTTCATTTCCTGCGTCAGGCCGGTGGCCCGTTGCGATAACGTGAACGCTTTAGAGGTTTCAGTTGGCTTCCTTTTGAGCCATGACAGGACAGGATAGTGGGTATGCAGCAGCGCAATAGCGTAGCTGAACACCGGATAAAACAGGATGCGATAAGACAAAAGAGATGGTTGAAGGAAGGAAGAAATAACGAGGCAGAATTGCCCTCGCGGTCAGGCGCAATCTATTTACTGACAGTGACTTTCCATTAAAGACTCGACCCATGCGCGAACTCCAGTGTGATACATCAACACATCCGATTACGCCTGTTTAATAAAGTGCACCATTTTGTTGGGCCTTTGCAATAGTAATTTTACCTGCTGGCAAAAGAATTGCTAATCACGTGTATGTATTTCTTTTAAGGCAAAATGTAAAAGCGTTGTATTACAGCGGATTAGCTTATTTTATATATGCCAGACAACCGCTAAAACTCAGTTTAACCTCAGCCAGCAAAGCACGAAAACCGTAAAACGTGGGCGACCAGAACAGGGACGCCCACAGTGGTTGAATTTTAATCAGGCTTCCAGCAACGACTGCGCTAAATAATGGCTGGCGTCTGGTACACCGGGCAAAACAAAAAAGTAACCGCCACCAAAAGGCCGGATATATTCTTCCAGCGCTTCGCCGTTCAGGCGCCGCTGCACCGTGAGAAAGCCGCGTTCCAGATCGTGCTGATAGCAGACGAATAGTAACCCCATCTCCAGCTGTCCCGATGCAGAGATACCCGCGGAGTAACTGTAGCCGCGCCGCAGCATCAGGCTGCTTGCCGTCTCTGGTGTGCGGGGATTGGCAAGACGGATGTGCGCATCCAGCGCAATCACTTCGCCGTCCGGATCACGGGCGTAATCCGGAACGTCGCGCTCATGCTGCATCCCCAGCGGCGCGCCACTTAATTTCTCGCGACCAAAGATAGTCTGTTGCTCGCCCAGCGGCGTGCGATCCCACATTTCGACGTGAAAGCGGATTAACCGTACAGCCTGATAGCTGCCATTGCGCGCCCAGACCGGTTCGTCCTGATCGTCGGTCACCCACAGCAGCTGATTCATCAGAGCAGGGTTGTGGGTATCCGGATTGGCGGTGCCATCTTTGAAACCCAGCAGGTTGATCGGGGTCTCCTGCCCCTGACTGCGCGCGGCGTGATCGGAGATAAAGCCTTCACGCCGCCAGCGTACGCCAAGCAGGTCAGGCGTATGCTTGATGATATCCCGCAGGGCATGAATCACCGTATCCTGCGTGTTGGCACAGAGCTGCAACAGCAGATCGCCATGACACTGACTGGCATCCAGCGAATCATTGGGAAAGCGAGTCATCGGCTGCAATTTTTTCGGTTTGTGCGGCGCCAGACCAAAGCGTTCATCAAACAGTGAATTGCCGACCGACACGGTAATCGTCAGATTATCAGGCGCGATAGTCGCCCCAAGAATGCCGGAATCCATTGGCGGCAACCGCGGATTGGTGACTACCGGTGCCGGACCGCCCGTGGTCAGGAAAGCGATACGCTGGGTCAGCAACCGGAACAGACGCACCAGCTCCGCTTTATCGCTGCTGAGCAGATCAAACGCCACCAGCATCATCGATGCCTGCTGTGGCGTCGTGATACCCGCCTGATGCTGACCATAAAACGGCTGCATCTGCTGTCGGGCCTGCGGCGTAACCGTCCCCGGCGAAAAGCTGTCGGCGGCGGCTGCATGGAACGGACAGCCGCCGCCCAGCGCTGCCGCGCCACCCAGCAGCCCCAGCCCTTTTAGTAACCGACGACGCGCAGGCTGCGCGTCATCTTCCTTGCGACTCATGATTAATCCAGACCCAGGGTGCCACGAAGTAATGAAAGATCTTCCGCCAGTGCGGTGATCGGTCCTTTCAGCGCGTTACGGTCGGCGCTGGTCAGTTTCTCATAGGATTCAAAACCGGTTTGGGTGCGGTACTTACTCAGGATCGCATCCACTTTTTTGAAGTTGGCGTCAACCTTGGCCAGCAACTGCGGATTGGCTTTGCTTACCATTGGTCGCAGCAGATCGACAATTTTCTGCGCGCCATCAATGTTCGCCTGGAAGTCCCACAGGTCAGTCCGGCTGTAGCGATCTTCTTCACCGGAAATTTTGCTGGAAGCGACCTCTTCAATCAGGCCGGCTGCGCCGCCGACCACTTTGGCTGGCGGGAAGGCCAGTTCGCTGATGCGCACCTGCAAATCTTTCACATCTTTATTCAGCTGCTCAGCGTAGTCCGCCATGCCTTTCGTGCTGTTATCAGCAAACAGCGCTTTCTCCAGACGGTGGAAACCGGTGAACTTTGGATCGGCCGCTTTCTTCTCATAGTCATCTTCACGGGCGTCAATGCTGCCGTCGAGATCGGAGAAGAGCTCAGCAATCGGCTCAATGCGCTCATAATACTGACGGGTCGGAGCAAACAGCGCTTTGGCTTTTTCAACATCACCCGCTTTAACGGCGTCAGTAAAGGCCTGGGTGTTGCTCACCAGCTGGTTCACCTGGTCGGTCACATAGGCTTTGTATTCGGTGATCGGGCCTTCCAGCTGCATACGTGCTGAGGTGCCACTTTTTGCCGCACCCTCACCGGCTTGCACAATCAGCTTGCCTTTTGGATTGCTCAGCAGCCCACAGGTCATCTCATATTCGCCCGCCTCCAGATTGGCGGTCAGTTTCTGACTGAAGCCCGGCGCGATATTCTCACGCTCTTCAACCACCATCACGCCTTTGAGGATCTCCCACTCCAGCGCTTTCTGGCTGTTGTTTTTAATCAGGAACTGGGTCTTACCGGCCTTGACCGTTAAGCTCATCGGCTCGCACTGCTTGTCGGTGACGCTTACGGTAACCTGAGGAACCGCCGCGGCCGCCGTTGCGGAGATTGCCAGCAGAGGAAGCAGCAGTGCCTTGCGGCGGAAACGCATTGTCATCTCTCTTTCCCTATCATGTTGCAGGCGTAAGATGCGCCCGTTAAATGTCAAATTACACAGTGGCCGACGCAGCAGAACGCGCAGGCATAAAGAAAAGAATCAGCGCCGGAATCAGGTAAGCGAAGTAAACGGTCACTTCACTGACGCTTGGGGACTCCTGATAACCCAGCACCCCTTCCAGCAGGGTGCCGAACAGCGAATGGGTCGATAAGGTATTGCTGAGATCGAAGGCGACATCCTGAAAGCGATTCCATAAACCCGCTTCGTGGAAGGCGCGGATGGCGCCCGCTGCCAGACCCGCGGCGACAAACAGGATGAATACGCTGGTCCAGCGGAAGAAATGGGCCATGTTAAGACGGATACCGCCCCAGTAGAGCAGCATGCCCAGCACGACCGCGGTTGCCAGACCCAGCACCGCGCCAATCGGCGGCGCATAACCGACATCCTGGGTAAACGCCGCCAGCAGGAAGAACACCGACTCCAGCCCTTCGCGCGCCACGGCAAGAAACACCATCAGCACCAGTGCCAGACCGCCACGACCTGAGCGTTGCAGCGCCTGATCCACCGCCTGTTCAAGCTCGACCCTGATGTTGCGGGCGACTTTGCGCATCCAGAAAACCATTGAGGTGAGGATCACCACCGCAATCAGCGCCACGATGCCCTCAAACAGCTCCTGCTCTTTCTGCGGGAACTCACCGGTGGTGGCATTGATGAACAGACCCAGGCCCAGACAGAGCCCGGCGGCAATAAACACGCCAGCCCACATCGCGGGAAACCATTGGGTGCGCTGGGTGCGTTTGAGATAGCTGGCTATCAGGCTGACTATCAGCGCGGCTTCAAGCCCTTCGCGCAGCATGATGAGAAAAGGAACAAACATCGCCAACCTCTTGAATGTTAAGCAGCGTCAATAAACAGTAAAATAAGGTAAAGTGTAAACGATACCGATTATCATTATCGCTGAGAAAAAAACAAGTTGCCGGTGGAGATAATTTCATCTTTGAGTGGTTTATCTTTGTAACAAAAAAGCCCGCCCCTTTCGGGACGGGCCAGGCGATTAACGCCTCGCTTATTTTGTCTGGAACTCCGCCTCTGCAGCGGCAAAGCGCTGCTGCGCTTCTGCTGATGGCTCACGGCCCATCAGCGTGAACACTACAATGGCGATGCTGGCGAAAATGAAGCCCGGGATGATTTCATACAGTCCCAGCCAGCCATACTGTTTCCACACCAGCACGGTCAGCGCACCGACGATCATGCCCGCCAGCGCACCGTTGCGGTTCATCCGCTTCCAGCAGACACCAAACAGTACTACCGGACCAAACGCCGCACCGAAGCCCGCCCAGGCGTAGCTCACCAGGCCCAGCACGCGGTTTTCCGGGTTAGCCGCCAGCGCGATCGCAATCAGCGCCACCAGCAGCACCATCAGACGCCCTACCCATACCAGCTCTTTCTGGCTGGCATTTTTACGCAGTAAGCCTTTGTAGAGATCTTCGGTCAGGGCGCTGGAGCAGACCAGCAGCTGACAGCTCAGCGTTGACATCACGGCTGCCAGGATCGCTGACAGCAGAATACCGGCAATCCACGGGTTGAACAGGATACGCGCCAGCTCGATAAAGACCCGCTCCGCATTGGCGTTAACGCCAACCGCCAGCGTCGGGTTGTTCTGGAAGTAGGCAATACCGAAGAAGCCCACCGCCACGGCACCGGCCAGACAGAGCACCATCCAGGTCATACCGATACGGCGAGCGGTACGGATTGAACGATGCGAATCCGCCGCCATAAAGCGCGCCAGAATATGGGGCTGCCCGAAGTAGCCCAGGCCCCAGCCGAGCAGGGAGATCACCGCGACGAAGTTCAGTCCCTTCAGCATGTCGAGGTTTTCCAGGCTCTTCGCTTCAATCACCGCCAGCGAATCAGACCAGCCGCCGACCGCGATAATCACAAACACCGGCGTCAGGATCAGCGCAAAAATCATCAGGCTCGCCTGAACGGTATCGGTCCAGCTCACCGCCAGGAAACCGCCCACCAGCGTATAGAGAATGGTCGCCGCTGCACCCGCCCACAGAGCGGTCTGGTAACTCATACCGAAGGTGCTTTCAAACAGACGCGCACCGGCTACCACGCCTGAGGCGCAATAGATGGTGAAGAACACCAGGATCACAATGGCGGAGATCACGCGCAGGATTTTACTGTGGTCCTCAAAGCGGCTGGTAAAGAAGTCCGGCAGCGTCAGGGCGTTGTTGTGATGTTCAGTCTGAACCCGCAGGCGACCGGCCACGATTTTCCAGTTCAGCCAGGCACCGATCGTCAGGCCAATCGCAATCCAGCTTTCAGAGATACCGGAGATGAAGATCGCACCCGGTAAGCCCATCAGCAGCCAGCCGCTCATATCGGATGCACCGGCAGAGAGTGCCGTGACCACGCTACCCAGACTGCGGCCACCGAGGATGTAATCATCAAAGTTTTTGGTCGAGCGATAAGCCACAAACCCGATTAATACCATCCCAAGAATATAAACCAAAAAGGTCACCAGCAAAGGTGTACTTACACTCATCTGTCTCTCCACTTATTATTTGATATCCCAGAGAAATCGCCAGCTACCCGCCTGCCGGAACGGGGCAAAGCGGGCCGATTTTCTTCGTCAGGGCGTCACTCATTTCCCAGCGGCGCGGTATCCTGCCGGAAAGGCGTTGTGCGCACAATGGATTTAACACAGGCGTTACAGTGATTTCACTAACCGTTTGTGAAAACGTGCTCATAGGTTGCACTCGCTCACAGTTATCCGGTTGCACCATCGTATTACCTGCCTGAAACCCGCTTTTCATCGGGTCTGCCAGACTGGCGAGGATCTTGCAGCAATATCCGTGCCGCATTGCGGGATTTAACAATCGTCGACGTTAAAAGGGTGTTAACTGGCTCACATTTAACACGGTTGCACAAAGTTGCAACTTAAGTGATAGTGCAGCCAACGCCGTATCGAACCACTATCAAGGAGCTCTGGAGTCATGGCTACAACTACCATGGGTGTAAAACTGGATGACGCGACACGCGAGCGCATCAAACTGGCTGCGCAGCGCATTGATCGCACGCCACACTGGCTGATTAAACAGGCGATCTTTAACTACCTGGGCCAGCTGGAAACCGGCGATACCGTGCCGGAGATCCCGCTTTCTGCCCAGGCAGCCGCGGAGTCCGACGACACCCAGCCAGAGGAGACGCACCAGCCGTTCCTTGATTTCGCAGAGCAGATTTTACCTCAGTCAGTGACCCGTTCAGCGGTGACCGCCGCATGGCGTCGTCCGGAGACGGATGCGGTGCCAATGATGCTGGAACAGGCACGTTTACCGGCGGCGCTGGCAGAGAAAACCCATCAGCTGGCTTACCAGCTTGCCGACAAGCTGCGGCACCAGAAAGGGGCAACCGGACGCGCTGGCATGGTGCAGAGCCTGCTGCAGGAGTTCTCACTCTCCTCCCATGAAGGTGTGGCGCTGATGTGTCTGGCTGAAGCGCTACTGCGTATTCCCGACAAGCCAACGCGCGATGCGCTGATCCGCGACAAGATCAGCAACGGCAACTGGCAGTCACATCTGGGACGCAGCCCGTCACTGTTTGTCAACGCGGCGACCTGGGGCCTGCTGTTTACCGGCCGCCTGGTCTCGACCCACAACGAGTCGAATCTCTCAAGCTCGCTTAACCGCATTATCGGTAAGGGTGGCGAACCGCTGATCCGCAAAGGCGTGGATATGGCGATGCGTCTGATGGGCGAGCAGTTCGTCACCGGTGAAACCATTGCCGAAGCGCTGGCTAACGCCCGCAAGCTGGAAGAGAAAGGCTTCCGCTACTCCTATGACATGCTGGGCGAAGCGGCCCTGACGGCAGGCGATGCCAAAGCCTATCTGCTCTCTTATCAGCAGGCGATCCATGCCATTGGTAAAGCGTCGAATGGTCGTGGCATCTATGAAGGTCCCGGCATCTCTATCAAGCTCTCAGCACTGCATCCCCGCTACAGCCGCGCGCAGTATGAGCGCGTGATGGAAGAGCTCTACCCTATTCTGAAATCGCTGACGCTGCTGGCCCGCTCCTATGACATCGGCATCAACATCGATGCAGAAGAGGCGGACCGGCTGGAACTGTCGCTGGATTTACTGGAGAAACTCTGTTTCGAGCCAGAGCTGGAAGGCTGGAACGGCATCGGTTTCGTGATTCAGGCCTACATGAAACGCTGTCCGTTTGTGATTGATGAGCTGATCGATCTGGCGCAGCGCAGCCGCCGTCGCCTGATGATTCGTCTGGTGAAAGGCGCGTACTGGGACAGCGAAATCAAGCGCGCCCAGATGGAAGGACTGGAAGGCTATCCGGTCTACACCCGCAAGGTTTACACCGATATCTCTTATCTGGCCTGTGCCCGCAAACTGCTGGCCGTGCCAAGCCTGATCTATCCGCAGTTCGCTACCCATAATGCCCACACCCTGGCGGCGATTTATCAGCTGGCGGGCAACAACTACTATCCCGGTCAGTATGAGTTCCAGTGCCTGCACGGCATGGGCGAACCGCTCTATGAGCAGGTGGTCGGCAAAGTGGCGGACGGCAAGCTTAACCGTCCCTGCCGTATCTATGCGCCGGTCGGTACCCATGAAACCCTGCTGGCCTATCTGGTGCGCCGCCTGTTAGAAAACGGGGCCAACACCTCGTTTGTTAACCGCATTGCCGATACCTCGCTGCCGATTGATGAACTGGTGGCCGATCCGGTGACTGCCGTCGAGAAACTGGGAGCCAGCGAAGGCGCCATTGGTCTGCCGCATCCGAAAATCCCCCTGCCGCGCGAGCTGTATGGCGATAACCGTGTTAACTCTGCGGGTCTGGATATGGCCAACGAACACCGCCTTGCCTCACTCTCCAGCGCCCTGCTGAGCAGCGCCGCACAGCCCTGCCTGGCCGAGCCGATGATCGACGGTGAAGCGGGTGCCGGCGAGTTGCGCGACATTCTGAACCCGGCAGCGCCTGGCGACCGTGTAGGTCAGGTCCGTGAAGCCACAGAGCAGGAAGTTTCTATGGCGCTGGATGCCGCGGTGAACAGCGGGCCAATCTGGTTTGCCACACCACCGCAGGAGCGTGCCGCCATTCTGGAACGCGCCGCACAGATCATGGAAGGCCAGATGCAGCAGCTGCTCGGCATTCTGGTGCGTGAAGCGGGCAAAACCTACAACAACGCCATCGCGGAAGTGCGCGAAGCAGTTGATTTCCTCTATTACTACGCCGGAATGGTGCGTGACGATTTCGACAACGAAACCCATCGTCCGCTGGGCCCGGTGGTCTGCATCAGTCCGTGGAACTTCCCGCTGGCGATCTTTACCGGTCAGATTGCGGCTGCACTGGCAGCGGGCAACAGCGTGCTGGCCAAACCGGCCGAGCAGACACCGCTGATCGCCGCACAGGCGGTTCAGATCCTGCTGGATGCGGGTGTGCCACCAGGCGTGCTGCAACTGCTGCCAGGTCAGGGTGAAACCGTCGGTGCACAGCTGACCGGTGACGTTCGGGTGCGTGGCGTGATGTTTACCGGTTCAACTGCGGTGGCGACACTGCTGCAGCGTAATCTGGCGGGCCGCCTTGACCAGCACGGTCGTCCTGTGCCGTTGATTGCTGAGACCGGCGGGATGAATGCGATGATCGTCGACTCTTCCGCGCTGACTGAGCAGGTGGTGATCGATATCGTCGCCTCTGCCTTCGACAGTGCCGGACAGCGCTGTTCTGCCCTGCGCCTGCTCTGCATTCAGGAAGATGTCGCCGACCATACCCTGAAGATGCTGCGTGGCGCGATGGCGGAGTGCCGCATGGGCAATCCGGAACGCTTCTCGACCGACATCGGTCCGGTCATTGATGCCGAAGCGAAAGCCAATATCGATCGCCATATTCAGGCGATGCGTAATAAAGGCTTCACGGTCTATCAGGCGGTGCAGGAAAACCCGCAGGACAGCAAAGAGTGGAATAGCGGTACCTTTGTTAAACCGACACTGATTGAGCTGGGTCAGGTCAGCGATCTGGATAAAGAGATTTTTGGCCCGGTGCTGCACGTGGTGCGTTTCACCCGCAATAACCTGCCGCAGCTGGTTGAGCAGATCAATGCGTCCGGCTATGGCCTGACGCTGGGCGTACATACCCGCATCGACGAAACGATTGCACAGGTTACGGCGAACGCCCGAGTCGGCAATCTCTACGTCAACCGCAATATGGTGGGCGCGGTGGTCGGCGTACAGCCGTTTGGTGGCGAGGGTTTATCCGGTACCGGTCCGAAAGCGGGCGGTCCGCTCTATCTTTACCGCTTGCTGGCGCATCGTCCGGATAGTGCGCTGCGTCTGACTTTTGATCGTCAGGATGCAGAACACCCGGCGGACAGCACGCTGCGTCAGTCACTGCTGGCACCGCATCTGGCGCTCAGCAACTGGGCTAAGGATAAGCCTGAACTGGCTGAACTCTGCCAGCACTATGGCGATCTGGCGCAGGCGGGCGTGGTCCGTCTGCTGCCTGGCCCGACAGGCGAGCGCAATACCTTCTCACTGTTGCCGCGTGATCAGGTGCTCTGTCTGGCTGATAACGAGCAGGATGCGTTAATCCAGCTGGCCGCGGTGACCAGCGTCGGCAGTAAAGCATTGTGGCAGGATGATGAGCTGCATCGCGCCCTGCTGGCCTCGATGCCGGATGCAGTGAAAGCGCGCATCACGCTGGCGCGTGACCCGTTAGCGGCAGAGTTTGATGCGGTGATCTATCACGGTGATGCCGATCAGCTGCGTACCCTGTGTGAACAGATTGCCGCACGTGAAGGCGCGATTGTGTCGGTGCAGGGCTTTGCCCGCGGCGAGACCAATCTGCTGCTGGAGCGTCTGCTGATTGAGCGTTCGCTGAGTGTGAATACCGCTGCGGCAGGCGGTAATGCTAGCCTGATGACCATAGGGTAAGGGGCGTTCGCGAGATTGTTCGCTGCGCGAACGGGCTGAGGTGCGGTGCTGAAGCTGGGATGGTTCGCTGCGCGAACGGGCTATGAGAAGGTTTCGTTCGCCTGGTAAGCCAGGCAGTTTCAGATTCGCCTCTGCAGGCGACCGACAAGGGGGCGCCAGTCGCCGCGCCCCCTTGACCCCGGGCTCCGGCCTGCTTCACCGCCGCTTCGCGGTTCCTTCGCTACTTCAGGATTTCTCACGGACCAGCGGGACGCGCCATCCATGGCGCGAACCCGCCTCTTCGCGACATCCCTGTCGCTCGTCCTGAAATCCCTCATCCGCTCAGCGGTTCTGACGGCCTCCCCACCCCCTCGCTGTTATCTTTTCTTTTTATGTTGGGTTCGCTGTCGCTGTGAGTTTGGAAATTGCCTATGACTTTCGGCTCAGTTAACAGAATGGCATTCAACTCGCCCGCTGTTATCTCTGCTTTTATGTTGAGTGCTTTTTCGCTGTAGTTTTTTTGGGATTGCCTCTGAATTTTTGCTCAGCAGACCGAATGTTATTCAACCCACCCGCTGTTATCTCTGCTTTTTATGTTGAGTGCTTTATCGCTGTAATTTTTTGGGATTGCCTCTGAATTTTTGCTCAGCAGACCGAATGTTATTCAACCCACCCGCTGTTATCTCTGCTTTTTATGTTGAGTGCTTTATCGCCGTGGTTTTTTGGGATTGCCTCTGACTTTCGGCTCAGCACATAGAATGGTATTCAACCCTACCCGCTGTTATCTCATTTTCAGGTCACTAAGAGTGTTGCGGTAAGCTTCCGGAATTGAGACTGGCTTTCGGATCACCAGACAACGCTGCACTAAAGAAAACACAAAGAAATCACCGGCAGGGGTTTGCCAGAGGCGTCCGCAGCGCTGAGGAACAACCGGAGGCCAGGATGAGCCGACAGGACGTCGGCGAAAGGACGGCACGAGCCAGGGATGGCGAGTCCGGACGGTCCGTCGGCCGCAGGGCGTGACGAAGGCACCCCGCACAGCGGGGCGCGCAGGCAGCCGGACGCCGGGATTGTTAAGGGGCGGGCGTCCGCCCCTTGACGCGTCCGCCTGCTCGGGCAACCTGAAACTCCTCATCGCCTGGCGGGCGAAACCCGCTCAGTGCTAACCCGCTGCGAAGCGTAATTTCCCCGCTGCCAGGCGTAACTTACCCACCGCTCACGCCGCCAGGCGCTCTTTTCATTAACGTCGGGAACACAAACAGCGACTGCCCGACTCCGCGATTGGTCAGCGACCAGATGGCAACTGAACAGAGCGAGCAGAGACCCACGATGGCCACCGGATAGAAACAGGCCCAGAGAAACGAAAACCACGCCTGCTCGAACAGATGATGCCGCTGCGCGAACAGAATCGCAGACATACCAAAAAACTCGATAAAAATACGATGGATGACATAAATCTGCAGCGTATTGCGGCCAACCCAGTTGAGATAGCGCATGCTGAAGTGCTGATTCAGCCACCGACAGGCCGCGATACTGAATAACACCGCCAGTACACACAGGAACAGACTCTTATCCAGACCGAATAGCACATGAATCCCGGCGGCTGCCGCCAGTAGCGCCCAGGGTATCAGATTCTCACGCCGCCATTCACTCAGGCGCAGCATCGTCTGGCTCCAGAATGCCCCTAACAGGAAGAACACAAAATATTGGGCCAGGCTCTGTGGTCCCCAGAACGGGATCACTTTTTCTGCCGCCAGATAATTCAGCAGGATCGCTACCGCCACCAGGGCCAGCTTATATTGACGGAAAACTTTGGCACAGAGGAAATAGAGTCCCAGCCCATACAGATACCACGAGGTACTCATGGCCATAAAGGTCAGCTTGAGAAACTCGAATAGCGAACCCGCATAGGCGGCATTAAGGTTCTGCGAAATACGCTGGCCGGTAATTTCAGTGGAGATACCGATAATTGACCACCACTGAATAAACCCCCACAGAATATAGAGATAAAAAAGATTGGTGATGCGACTGGTAAATACCTGCTTCCAGGGCCGGTTCAGAATGCCATTGGTCGCCAGTAATCCCGAGACAAAGAAGAAGGCGGGCATGCGCAGCGGCGACAGTACCGTATTAAACTGTATCCATATTTCGGCGGGGATCCATCCGGCAGAGAGATATTTCATCGTCCCTTCAAAGCCGGGTAAAACTGTGTGGTACAGGACCACCAGTAATATGCAGGCGCCCTTCAGGGTATCTACCCACAATATCTGATCTGACTTAGTCTGGTTCATTCAATGACTCCTGCTGTGTAGGTCAGAATGCTGGAAAGTAAAAGCGAGGAAATCAGTATTGCTTTTATGATTATCCGGCAATTATTCGCCATTGAACCGGTGATGAATGTAGCGAAACTCTTAAAAGCCGCTGCGTGGCCCTGTTACCACAGTTATTTACTCAGCAGAACGTTTCCTTACACTTATTAATATCGACGCAATGCGCTAATTAGCAGTGCCTCAGCCTGTTTAAAAGATAATATTGCTTCATAATTCAGAAAATATAATTAAGAGAAAGTGGCAACGGGAAAAGCCAATATATCCCCGATGAAAAGAAAAGATTTGTCAGATGTGCCAAAAGGTTTAACAGCGGCAGAGTTATTTATGATACTGCGCCTGCTAATAGCATGACCTTAGCCAGTTGCAGCTTAAAAAATGAGGGTTTGAAACAGGAGAAAACTGCCTTCCGGGGAAGGCAGTGTAGTTTACTGATTCAGAAATTTATCAAGGAACTGGCGGGTGCGCGGCTGCTGAGGGTTACTGAACAACGCTTTCGCTTCGCCCTGCTCCACAATCCGCCCCTGATCCATAAAAATGGCGCGGTCTGCCACATCGCGGGCAAAGCTCATCTCATGCGTGACGATGACCATGGTGCGTTTCTCTTCGGCCAGCGCGCGAATGGTGCTGAGCACCTCACCTACCAGCTCCGGATCCAGCGCCGAGGTCGGTTCATCGAACAGGATCACTTCCGGCCGCATCGCCAGCGCACGCGCAATCGCCACGCGCTGTTGCTGCCCGCCCGACAGACGGCGCGGATAGCTCTCTTCTTTGCCGTGCAGCCCGACCTTCTCCAGCAGCGTGCGGGCGCGGGCCACCGCATCCGCTTTCGCTTCGCCTTTGACGATAACCGGCCCTTCAATAATGTTCTCCATCACTGAACGATGCGGAAACAGATTGAAGTTCTGGAAGACAAACCCGACCTGCTGACGCAGACGACGCACCTGCTCTTTCTGCTTACTCTGTGCCAGCGCCGCATCAACGGTAATCTCTCCAACGCGGATGGTGCCGCTATCCGGCACTTCCAGCAGATTGATACTGCGCAGCAGCGTGGTTTTACCTGATCCGCTGGGGCCGATAATGGCCACCACTTCACCGGCGGCCACATCAAGGTCGATGTCGTGCAGCACCGTCTGGCCGTTAAAAGACTTCACCAGCTTTCTGACTTCGATGGCGCTCATTTCGACTCCGAATCCTGACGATTAACATGCTGTTCAAGCCGGTTCTGCAACGCAGATAACACCGTTGCCATCACCCAGTAGATCAGCGAGGCTGCCAGATACATGGTAAAGACTTCCAGCGTGCGTGAGGTAATCAACTGCGCCTGACGGAACAGCTCCGGCACCTGAATGGTCGCCGCCAGCGAGGTATCTTTTACCAGGCTGATAAAGCTGTTGCCCAGCGGGGGCAGCGCGGTGCGGGCTGCCTGTGGCAGGATCACCCGGCGCAGGGTTTGCCAGCGCGTCATGCCGATACTTGCCGCCGCTTCCCACTGCCCGCGCTCAATCGATGAAATCGCGCCACGCAGTGACTCTGAGGCATAGGCTGCGGTATTCAGGGAAAGACCAATCATCGCGGAGGGGATCGGATCCAGTTCAATGCCAAACTGCGGCAGGCCGTAATAGATCATAAACAGCTGGGCGATCAGCGGCGTGCCACGAAAGATCGAGACATAGATTCGTGCCAGCCAGCGAACCGGCCAGAAGCGCGACAGACGCATCAGCGCCAGAATAAAGCCCAGCAGCAGGCCAAAGAACATGCCGCCGATGCTGAGCTGCAGCGTAAACAGCGCGCCTTTTAATAAAAAAGGTGCTGAATCCAGCACCAGTTGAAGACTTTCCTGCATTATTTCGTCACGTCCGCGCCAAACCATTTCTGAGACAGCTTGCTCAGCGAGCCATCTTTCTGCATGTCAGCAATGGCCTGGTCGATCGCTTTCAGCAGGTCGTCGTTGCCTTTACGTACCGCCACGCCCGATTCCTGACGAGAGAACGCATCGCCCGCGACCGCCATGGTATCGCCCGTTTTCTTCACCAGATCCAGCGCGGCCAGACGGTCAACCAGAATGGCATTCAGACGGCCAGAGCGCAGATCCTGATATTTCGTCGGGTCATCATCATAGGTACGGATGTCCACGCCCTTCACATTCTCACGCAGCCACTGCTCGTAGTTGGTGCCCAGACCGACGCCCACTTTTTTACCGGCCAGGTCAGCAGGTTTGGTGATGGTGTTCGCATTGGCTTTCATGGTCAGCGCCTGAATGCCGGAGACCGTGTATGGCGTGGAGAAGTCATACTTCTTCTTACGCTCATCAGAGATGGTGACCTGGTTAATGACCACATCGATGCGCTTCGCGTCGAGTGAGGCCAGCATGCCGTCCCACTTGGTCGGTTTCAGGCTCGCCTTGACGCCCATGTGCTGTGCCAGCTGTTCCGCGAATTCCACTTCAAAGCCGGTCAGCTTGCCCTTTTCATCCTGGAAGCTGAATGGCGGATAGGTGCCTTCCAGACCCACCAGCAGCGTGCCGCGCTCTTTAATTTTGTTCAGCAGATTTTCCGCTGCAAAGGTTTTAACGTTGACGCCAGCAATCAGCGCCACGGCCATGACGCCCATCATCATCTGACGACCTGCACGAGAAAAGGACATATTCACCCCATTATTGACAGTATTGTGTGTGTGTTCTTATAAGGGCAGCACGGCTTGTCGCTGCCAGTCCAGAAGGATAACCCTCGGAGTATAAACTGTTTTATTCGCTTGTCTCAGACCGAAGGATGATAAGCAAATAACGCCGGTGCGCCACCCGTATGAATAAACAGCAACGGACCTTCACGGCGGAAACGATTCTGGCTCACGCCATCCAGCAGTCCGGCCATCGCCTTTCCGGTGTAGACCGGGTCCAGCAGGATCCCTTCCAGCCGCGCCAGCAGTTTCACCGCAGCCATGCCTTCATCATTGGGTTCGCCGTAGCGTGGCGCAAAGTAGTCATCCCACAGGGTAATCGGTGCCTTAGCCTGCACTTCCAGCGTCTCCGCCAGCGACTGACGCAGCCGCTCCACCAGCGGCAACTGCGCCTCAACCTGGCGTGAAACGGTAACGCCCACCAGCTCGGTCTCCGGCAGCAGATGCTCCAGACCCACCGCCAGTCCGGCATGGGTGCCGGCACTGCCCGAGGCCACCACCACGGCGGCGAAATCGACCACGCCTTCGCTCTGATGAGCAATCTCCTGCGCGCACTCTACATAGCCTAGTGCACCCAGCGCATTTGAGCCGCCGACCGGCACGATGTAAGGACGATAACCCTGGGCTTCCAGACGCGTGGCCTGTTCAGCCAGCTGTTCCGCAGGGTTATTCAGCGCATCCACCATGATCACTTCAGCGTCCATCAGATCCAGCAACAGACGGTTGCCGTTGCTCAGGTAATTTTCAGCGTGGGTGCCAATCGGGTTTTCCAGCAATGCCACGCACTTCAGGCCAAGCCGGGCCGCGACTGCCGCCGTCTGACGCACATGATTGGACTGGATAGCGCCCGCGGTCAGCAGCACATCGGCGCCTTCACGCAGCGCGTCCGCCGCCAGAAATTCCAGCTTGCGCAGCTTATTGCCGCCCATCGCCACCGGCGTGAAATCATCGCGTTTGATGAAAATATCGCGGCCCAGATAGTCAGAGAGCCGAGGCAGATGTTCTAACGGCGTGGGTGCACCCAGCAGTTCAAGACGTGGGAATTGGTGTAACAGATGTAAAGACAATGCTGCCTCCGTTCGGGCATTCAATTTATCCTTACAGTGTTGCAGAAGATGCGAAAAGGATCACCCTGATTCAGGTGTCAGCAGATGCGGTGAGACAGATGTGTAGTGAAAGTTGCAGGAGAAAGAAGCGCCGTGCTCCCCCTTCCCTTCTACCCGGCTGGCGGGCAAAAGGGGAACGTGCCGCAGGCACGCGGGGGAGCAATCGGTGCAGATCAGGGTTAACCCTGCTGCCAGCCTAAGAACTGATCGTACTTGCGCAGCGCGATGCGGTAATTGTTATTACCGGCATCGGGCAGATCGCTTTCCAGACACTGATGCCAGCTATTTCCCTGAAGCCTGTCGGCCGGGAAATTTCTGGCTTTCAGCATCTCATCCAGACGACGCAGCCGCACCACATATTCACGAATCGTGCTGGGGCTCATCTCTGTCTGTTCAAACAGATACTGTTTAAACGCCATTATGTCGAAGTAATTAGGATGGGTATTACAAAAAATATCACTGCAAAAACGACAAAGCGCGGTCAGTTCGGGCTGAAGTTTCAGCCACAGCTGCTCATCAATCATCTGGTCCATCCGAGCGATGGCCTCTTTATTGATGATCTGGCCACGAAAAACGAGCGCCATTCGATCTAATACCTTGCCACAGTGTGAACAGTTGCTCTGGCTGTGTTTATAGTCTTTAAGATAACGACTTAACGGTCTGGCCTTGGTCTTGGCTCCCATTACTGAGTCCCCGGTTTTTTATAATTTTGAATCGCCAGGAACTGATACTGCTAGCGCGCTCCCGCAAGTCGGGCACGCAGGCGTTTAATCGCCTGACTGTGCAGCTGGCTGACACGGGATTCACCCACATCAAGCACCGCCCCAATCTCTTTCAGGTTCAGTTCTTCCTGGTAGTACAGTGTCAGCACCATCTTTTCACGATCGGGTAATGCTTCGATCGCTTCAATGACGCGCTCACGCAGACTCCCTTCAAGCAACTGATGAAGCGGATTAGCCTCTTCATGGCCTTCCGTCACCAGCTCCGCGCTGTCGCCGTGCTCTTCCCGATACTCGTCGTAGGAGAAAAGTTGACTGTTGTTGGTGTCCAGCAGGATCTGCCGGTACTCCTCCATGGAAACATTCAGCTGCTGCGCCACTTCCTGCTCAGAGGCAGAACGCCCCAGCGACTGTTCCACTCTGTGCATTGCTCCGGCCACCTCGCGTGCATTACGACGCACACTGCGCGGTGCCCAGTCCCGACTACGAAGCTCGTCGAGCATGGCGCCACGAATACGCTGCACGGCATAGGTGGTAAAGGCTGTACCCTGGAGCGCGTCATAACGCTCTACGGCATTTAACAGCCCTATCCCACCCGCCTGCAGCAAGTCGTCAAGCTCAACACTGGCCGGCAGGCGAACCTGCAGACGCAACGCTTCATGGCGCACCAGCGGCACGTAGCGCTGCCAGAGCGAATGCTTGTCCATCACGCCTTCGGCGGTATAGAAATCGTTCACGTTGACTACCCTGCGTTAATGAAGTTATCGGCATGATTATCCAATTCTGTAGCGTTTTCGATTGGCTGAATAGGCGGGGTAAAACGAGGCTATTTCATTTTTGTTACGTCAGAGTGCAGATCCTTCTGCACTCTTCAGTGAAGATTAACGACGGGCACGCAGCCGTTGCCGGGTGGCGGGCGGCACTGCCGCCCACAGGCTGCAGACGCGACCTTCCAGTTCCTGATACCAGGGCGCAAGATGCTGCTGCGCCTCCTCGCCAGGATGCACCAGAATCTCGCCCGATTCACCATCAATGCTAATCAGTCGGTTAATAAACAGCCGCTGCAAATCACTGCGTAAAAACAGGCCGTTATCGATGCTGTTATCTGCCAGTACACCGTCATCCCCTTCCTGCGTGTCGATATGGCAGGCTTCCACCCAGGGCCAGTTATGCCGTTCGGTCAGCTCGGTACCGGTCATCACACAGGCGCCGTAGCGGGCTTTGACACCGGCGCTGAATTCCGCCTGGCTGGCGCGCTGCAGCACCCGGGCTTTAACACGACGCCCGACCTCAGTTCCCGGCATCACCGCCGCCGGGACTTTGTGCTGCGGCGTACTCAGCACCACGATGAACTGAATGCGCTGCGACTGCGGAAAACAGGGATCCGCCTGTGGATTGAAGAGCTGCCAGTAAGCGTCTTCATCATCCTGATGCATCAGCACCAGTTTATAGCCGCGACTGTTAAGCAGATTCTGTGCCGTGGCGGATTGGGGATCGATCATCGCGAAGACCTGGCTGCTGCCCATCACTTTCCACAGGTTGTCGCGCTTCTCGCTATCGCTGCGACGGAAATAGAGGAAGGAGAGATTCTGCTTAAGGTAGTGCTCAAAGCGACGCAGGTAATTTTTACGTTCGTTGTCATGGGAGATGAACAGCAGATCCTCCAGCGGGCTGTTGCTCTCTTCCTGCGCGAACACCGCGCGGATTTTCAGCGTGCGCAGCCCGGTTGACGGACTCAGCAAGGCGCGCGCCGTCAGCTCTTTATCATCAGGGTATTGCAGAGCATAACGCCGGGCGATCTCTTCAAAGGTCAGCCGCTCACCCGGTAACAGGTCATAATTGAAGCGCATAGACACTCCACAAAGTTAAAATCAAAAATGATGTTGTTCTGTGAGGAGTTATCGGCAGTCTGGAGGGGAACTGTAACGGGCTGGGGGATTGCCTGGGATTGAGAGACAGGCAGCCTGCAAGGTTGTGGTCAGGAAACCGGTTTGAAGGAAGCGGGTGTTAAATTGCGTTGCATTGCCTGGCGCTGCTGGCATAAAAATAAGCCAGCACACCAGCCGCAATTCTTTCAGCGATTAGCTAATGCCCGCCCGTAGCTATCAGGAACAAATGGGCGATGCCGATGATGCGAAACTGCATCGCCTCAGATCATTTAAGCAGATAAATCAGCGACAAATCGTCATTGACCTTGACCTTATCAATCTCGGCCAGAAACGCCATCACCGATTGTGGCGTATGTTTTGTTATTGAGTGGTAGCTGTAAATGATATTAATAATATCCTCTTCGCTGACGGTTCCGACCAACTCAACATTGGCCGCAATCAGTGATTTAAGCAGGAACCATTCTGCCGTCAGAAGATATAAGCTCAGTAACGGGCTGCGATTTTCGTTATTAGGGAAGAAATCATCATAAATGCGGTACTGAATATAGTTATTCATTATCCATGGCCGTTCAGCAAGCCAGGGCATAACCTGCTTCTGCCAGACGTTGTCCAGCCGGATCATTGGCTGACTGACGTCATCGGTTTTGGCCCCTTCGGCCTGAATGTAAATCAGCTTATTAACGTAGTGATTCAGGGTAGGAAAGGCGCGCTTATCGGCCATGGTGCTGAACCAGCTTTGCAATCTCAACAGTAAAGACCATTGCAGGTTATAGTCAGGTTTAACCTGATCAAGCTGCAGCCTGATTTCACCCTGTGTCAGGTTGTTGAGTACATCAGAAAAATGATGCTCCATCTGGACCAGCCAGTCTTCTTCAGGGCTTACTCTTTCCGCGCCCAGCAGAAAGCTGGCCAGCGCGTAAAACCCTTCATCAAGATGAATGCCGCTGAATTTAATGATGTTAAGACACATCAGATTCAGCAGTTTCTTTTGTTGATCGAGATCTTTAGCTTTATTGCCGTAAGGTTGTTGCCTGATGCTCTCCCCGAACAGCATCGCGTCAGGTGAGGCTAATAATTGCCGGGTCGCCTCCGGACAGGAGAGCGCCAACGTTTTTTGCTGTTCATATTTAAAGGTGTTCGCCGCTCGGGGATAGGTCGCACAGGTGTTGCTCAGTGCGGCAGCACCCAGCCGGGAATGCACTTTGCACAGGCGATTTTCATCCATAAATGCACAGTTGCCAGAAGCATTAAGCTTCATGGTTCCCCAACTGGCAAAGCTTTTGCGGGTGGTGGTGATGTTTTCAACTGCCAGCGTTTTGATTTCAATCAGCGAGGATTTTAAATAGCGATTGACCGTGGGCTTATCCAGGTGGATATCCCAGCCCTTACAGCAGTGATCGCGACACTCACTGCCAATACATTTGAAGGCGCTGACAAAGAGCGGTTCCACGACAGTAATATTTTTCATTATTTACCTGCTCAACAAAGGCATTTAAAAAAGAGTCTTACTGTGAGAATAAAGGAACGCGGGGAGATTGATTGGCAGAGAAACAGGGCAAAAACAGGCTAATCGCAGGCATAAAAAAACCCCGCCGAAGCGGGGTTTGTCTTTTATAAGTTGGGTGATTAGCCCTGCAGCAGAGACAGAACCTGCTGTGGAACCTGGTTAGCTTTAGCCAACACTGAGTTACCAGCCTGCTGTACGATCTGCGCTTTAGACATGTTTGAAACTTCAGTTGCGTAGTCAGCATCCTGAATACGAGACTGTGCTGCAGACAGGTTAGTCGTGGTGTTGTTCAGGTTAGTCACGGCTGAGTTCAGACGGTTCTGAATCGCACCCAGTGAAGAACGGAACTTATCAACGCTGGCAATCGCTTCGTCCAGCTTTTTCAGTGGATCAGAAGTTGAACCTGAGGTCACGTTAGACAGGCTCATGTTAGCCGTATCCAGTGTGAACGCAGCGGTATCGCCACCAGCAGTTGTTACTGCTGCCTTCGCATCAACTGCAACGTAGAAGTCCTGGTTTGCACCGTTAGCAATGTCAAAACCGTTCGCTTTCAGGCTGTTGGTTTCTGCATCGCTGGCTGATTTCACGTTAACTTTAGCGAACAGGTTGCCGTTGTCATCTTTATACACTTTATCTGCAGTAACAGTGACGTTAGCGGCTGCAACACCCAGGCGAGTCGCCAGGCTATCAGCTGTGCCTTCAGCAACAGTGGCTTTAGATACGTTACTGGTAGAACCGTAAACGCTCTGGAAGTCAGCAGCTGCAGCAGCAGTAGGTGTACCCTGTGGACCATTCACGTTGAAAGTGTTCAGTTTCAGCGTAGAAGAGTCAATTTTCTTCAGGTCGATGGTGATAGTTTCGCCATCGTTAGCGCCAACCTGAATTTTCATTGAGCCATCTTTAGCCAGCACGTTCACGCCGTTGAACTGAGTCTGACCTGATACGCGGTCGATTTCGCTCAGACGGGATTTGATTTCGTCCTGGATTGAAGATTTGTCAGAAGCTGAGTTGGTACCGCTTGAAGCCTGTACAGTCAGTTCACGAACACGCTGTAAGTTGTTGTTGATTTCTGACAGTGCGCCTTCAGTAGTCTGCGCAGCAGAGATACCGTCGTTAGCGTTACGAGCAGCCTGAGTCAGGCCCTTGATGTTAGAGGTGAAACGGTTGGCAATTGCCTGACCAGCAGCGTCATCTTTCGCGCTGTTGATACGTAAACCAGAAGACAGACGCTCCATTGAAGTAGACAGAGCTGACTGGTTCTTGTTGATGTTGTTCTGAGTGATCAGCGAGAGGCTGTTGGTATTAATGACTTGGGCCATGATGAATTTTCCTGTTAATCAAGTCTTTCGGTTAAGGTGTGGGCTTCAACCCGCCGGCTTCAGCGCCGTCAAAGTTGTTATCGTCTGCCGTTTAACAACCTTTAGAATTTTTTTAGTACCAGGCGAATTTTTCTGCTTCAACCTGTCACGTTTTAAGTTATCGCCACCCGCCCGAACTTCTTTAGGCTTAATTCATTAATTTTCTAGCCGCTGAATTACCCTTCTCTATAGTGCTTATTTACCTCATTACCCTAAGGCAAATAACCTTAAACTTTCCTTATTCAAGGCCGATAACCCAGGTATCAATTTTCTGTCGACCTTATAAAGGAATTAATATGGCTAGTATAAGCAACCTCGGTGTGGGTTCCGGCCTGCCACTCAGTACCATGCTTGACAGTTTGACCACCGCTGAAAAAGCTTCACTCAAACCTATTTCTACTCAGCAGACAGCTTATACGGCCAAGCTCAGTGCTTACGCCACCCTGAAAAGTTCACTGACAACTTTCCAGGCTGCTAATACCAAGCTGAACAGTGCTGACCTGTTTACCGCTACGACTGCGGCCAGTAGCTCCACAGCGTTCAGCGCGACCACTTCTGGCAGCACCGTGGCCGGTAAATATGCCATTAACGTCACGCAGCTGGCACAGGCGCAGGTTCTGACCTCAGGAGTACAGAGTAGCAACACCGCCGCGCTGGGCGACAGCTCCGTGGCCAGCCGCAGCATCGCGATTACCTTAAAAGATGGCACCAGCAAAAGCGTCACGCTCTCCAGCGATCAGACTTCGCTGACCGGCATGCGTGACGCCATCAACGGCGCCAATGCCGGCGTCACCGCCAGCATCATTAAGGTATCAGACGGCAGCTTCCGCCTCTCAATGAGCGCCAATAAAACCGGCAGCGACAATGCGGTGGCAACCATCGCCGTCACTGGTGACAGCACGCTACAGGGGATTGTGGGCTTTGACGCCAGCGCCAGCAGCAACGTGATGACCCAGAGCGTCGCTGCGCAGAATGCCAAACTGACGGTCAACAATGTTGCGATTGAAAACAGCAGCAATCAGATTAGCGATGCGCTGGAAGGGATTACTTTAAATCTGACCGCGAAGACAGTTGGCGATGAGACGCTGACGATTACCAAAGACACCTCAAAAGCCTCCAGCGCCATCAGTGCCTGGGTGGATGCCTACAATACGTTGCTGGATCAGTTTAATACCCTGACCAAATACACCAAAGTGGATACCAACAGCGATGCACAGGACTCCAGTAATGGTGCCCTGCTGGGTGACAGTACGTTACGGACGATTGAGACGCAGCTGAAAAGCATGCTCACCAATTCGCAGAGCACATCTACCTTTAAATCACTGAGTCAGATTGGTGTCACCACCGATCCCACCACCGGTTCCTTAAAACTGGATTCAACCAAGCTGAGCAGCGCACTGGATAAAGATGCTGCGGGCGTGAAAGCAATGATCGTAGGTGACGGTAAAACCGGTATCGCCGCTAAAATCGACAGTAAGCTGACTGACTGGCTGGCTACTAAAGGGATTATTCAGTCCGCCACCGATGGCGTGAGTAAAACACTGAATAAGTTAACCACCCTCTATAACACCACCAGCGATCGCATTGATGCCGATATCGCACGCTATAAAACGCAATTTACTCAGCTGGATATGGCCATCAGTAAACTCAACTCGACCAGCACCTATCTGACGCAGCAGTTCGACACGTCCGATTCGTCTAAAAAATAACAGGAGTGACCATGTACAGCGCTACAGGCACCAAAGCCTATGCAAAAATTGGCGTCGAAAGCGCCGTGATGAGCGCCAGCCAGCAGCAGCTGGTTGTGATGCTGTTTGACGGTGCCCTGAGCGCGTTAATCCGCGCCCGCTTGTTTATGCAGGATGGCAATATTGAAGGCAAAGGCAACTCGATCTCCAAAGCGATCAATATTATCGAAGCCGGCCTGAAAGAGGGCCTGACTGAAAACCGTGGTGATGAGCTGGCCGATAATCTGCTGGATCTTTACAACTACATGACGCGTCGCCTGTTGCATGCCAACCTGCACAATGATGTTGCAGCGGTCGAGGAAGTCGAAGGCCTGCTGCGCAATATCGCGGACGCGTGGAAAGAAGTGGTTCAACCTAACCTGATTCAGGACGCCGTTTAATGACTACTGCACCGCATCTGATTACCGTTTACCAACAGTTACTCGATCTCAGCCAGGGAATGCTGCGTCATGCAGCACAAGGCGAATGGGATGAATTGATCAGCAGGGAGATGGAGTATGTCAGTGCGGTGCAGAGCTTAGCCCAATCGACAGAAGCCGTGTCGCCGTCGGCACAGACTCAGGAGCAGTTACGTCCGGTGCTGCGCCGTATTCTCGATAACGAATGTGAAGTGAAACGTCTGCTGCAGGCGCGGATGGATGAGCTGGCCTCACTGGTGGGTCAGAACAGCCGCCAGAAATCGGTGATGTCCGCTTATAGCAATCAAGGCGGCGTTGTTATGGTGCCGCACGAAACCCTCTCCTGATCCCCTGCTCTGTCACGCCGCCAGATTTATTTTTCTGCGCGGCGTCTCTTTTTTGCCGCTTACTCCATACTTGATTTTCATCATCCCCTGGAGTGTGGTACATGCAAAACCCAACGTTATTACAGTTTTTCCATTGGTATTACCCGGATGGCAGCAAACTGTGGCCGGAAGTCGCCGATCGTGCGGCCTGGCTCAGCGAAATCGGTATCACCATGGCGTGGTTGCCACCGTGCTACAAAGGGGATTCGGGGGGCTATTCTGTCGGTTACGACAGCTACGATCTGTTTGACCTGGGTGAATTTGATCAGAAAGGCAGCGTTGCCACCAAATATGGCGACAAACAGCAGTTACTGGCGGCAACAGAAGCCCTGCGTAGTCACAACGTTGGGGTGCTGCTGGATGTGGTGCTCAACCACAAAATGGGTGCCGACGAGAAAGAGGCGATCAGCGTTAACCGCGTCAATCCCGATAACCGCGATGAAATCTACGACGAAGTGGTCGAGTGCGAGGCCTGGACGAAATTCACTTTTCCGGCACGCGCCGGGGAGTTTTCGAAATTTGTCTGGGACCACAAATGCTTTAGCGGCGTAGACCACATCGAAAATCCGGACGAAAACGGCGTATTCAAAATCATCAATGACTACACCGCCGAAGGCTGGAACGACCAGGTTGATAACGAGCTGGGTAATTTCGACTATCTGATGGGCGCCAACATCGATTTCCGCAACAACGCGGTCAGGGAAGAGCTGAAATACTGGGCGCGCTGGGTGATGGAACAGGTGCCCTGCACCGGTTTTCGTCTGGATGCGGTAAAACATATCCCGGCCTGGTTCTACAAAGAGTGGATCGATCATATTCAGGAAGTTGCTGAGGAGCCGATGTTTATCGTCGCGGAATACTGGTCGTTTGAAACGGAGAAGCTGCAGGAGTATGTGCATCAGGTGGAAGGCAAAACCATGCTGTTTGATGCGCCACTGCACATGAACTTCCACCAGGCTTCAACCGCGGGCAGCGCCTACGACATGAGCCAGATCTTTGCTAACTCGCTGGTGGTTGCTGATCCGTGGCATGCCGTGACGATCGTGGCTAACCACGACACCCAGCCGCTGCAGTCGCTGGAAGCGCCGGTAGAAGCCTGGTTTAAACCGCTGGCCTATGCGCTGATCCTGTTGCGTGAGCAGGGTGTGCCTACCATCTTCTATCCTGACCTGTTCGGCGCGACCTATGAAGATGAAGGCGGCGACGGCGAGAAGCACAAAATTGAGATGCCGGTGATCCCTGAACTGGAAGGATTGATCCGGGCGCGCCAGCAGTATGGCTGGGGCGTGCAGACCGACTATTTTGATCACCCAAACTGCGTGGCCTTCAGCCGCAGCGGCACCGAAACACAGCCAGGCTGTGTGGTGATCATGTCGAACGGCGATGCCGGTGAGAAAAGCGTGCCGATGGGTGAAGGTTTTGCCGGTAAGGTCTGGCGCGATCATCTGGGGAATCGGGAAGAGACCATTACTGCCGACGAGCACGGCACGGCGGTCTTTGTCTGTAACGGTGGCAGTGTCAGCGTCTGGGTGGTTGCAGAATAAGGTCGTTGCCGAAGAAATGACTCAAAACTAAACCCGCCCCGGCAGGCAGAAGCGTGAAGTGCGCTCTGCCCGTCGGGGCGGTTTTGTTATGGTCCGGCTGTTATGACTTCGCGTTGTTTTCTGTAATCGGTGTGCGCAGCAGTTGCGGTTCGATGTTCTGAATCACGGCGGCTTTCGGCTGTTTCGCCACCTCTTCCAGCGCCTGCTGACACTCAACGGTCGGACGCGCCACTTTACGCAGAGTCATCCTGTCATAGCTCAGCTCGCCATTCTCCACGACCAGCGGCATCACCCGTACCTGACGCGTGACGTTGACATAATCGCCGCTTAACCGGGTCAGTTTGCCCGGCTTCGCAATCACCCGCATCCACTGGCGGCAGTCCAGCGTGCTGCCATCCGCATTGATGATCACACTGGCTATCGCCTTATCGCTGATCAGGCTGCTCTGTGGACCGACGGTTTGCCAGGTTCCCTGCAGATCAGCGGGCGCCGGCGTTTGCACCGCATTTTCATAATCGTTGATTTGTGCACAGCCACTCAGTGCCAGCGCGGCAATCAGCATCCACTTTTTCATGTTTAATCCCTAAGATCCCATCAATGGCGGCTACGTTATAATTTTTCCACCGCGTTGCGCAAGGTATCTGGGTGTTCAAACACTACGCAGACCCTGATTGCGCCAGAATTTATCCCGCAATGAGCTCCACGGTCAGGTTTTTGACCGGAAGTTCAGAGGCTGAACTGATGCAAACTCCGGCCTTTGTCACGCCTGACAAGCGGAAGACAACCCGCTACACTGACGCGCTGCAACAGACTTTCAGGAATATGAATATGAAAACGCCAGAAGCCTACTATGCCCAGGCGCGCGAGATGTTTTTTACCGCGCATCCCGACTTTCAGTCTGCACTTGATGAATTAACGGAGAGCGATGCCCGTGCGGCTAACCTGTCACTGCGACAGCTGCGCGAATGGCATGCCGAACGCATCTATGCGGCCTTTTTGCGGCAGAAGAATCTGGATGGAATGATCTTTTCTATTCAGCTCGCTGAGCCGGATAAAGCGGTGGCGGCTGAAGCTATCGAGACTTATCTCAAATCTCATGCTGAGTCGCTGGGGATGAGCTGGGAAGAGTTTTGCATCAAAAACGAGCTCTAATCAGGGCCGCGCTGAAGTTGTATATTGCAAACACCTCCAACCAGTTCCGGCACTGCAGATTAAATTGTACTAACCGGGGGAAAGTGTATAACTTCGGCGTGCGACTCAGGTCGTGATTGTCCTTTAACGAATAGTGCTGATGCACTGCCTCTGCAGGTGTTGTCTCAATTCCACCTCCAGAGGCGAATTTTTTTATCCGCCCCTACCCTTCACCTTCCGTCGCTTTACCCTTTACTTCAACATAACTCGCTACCGCCAGCAGACGATTAATATGCGTCAGCAGCAGATCCACATCAGACTGCAGAAACTCGGTCGAAGATTGCGAAGCGGTAACAATGGCATCCTGCACCGTTTCTGAAATAGTCAGCGAGTTGTCCTGTTTCGCCTGCACCAGCAGCGCCGCAACCAGCAGGGACTGCGCTTCAAGTTGCGCCGTCAACTCTTTTGCATCGACGTCCATCTTTGCCAGTTTTAGCAGAATATCAATTACCAGTTGTCGCATCGCGGACCTCCTAAAAGTAAGCCGCCATTATGTCGCGATGCGTGCGCATTTTGCTAGTCGAAGATTGAGGTTTATGCGAGATAAAAATTTACACGAAATCAGGCGCGCTGCCTTGCTACTGTTTTTATTTACAGTATTATATGTCAGCGATTTTGCCCTGAATGGATTGCCATCATGTTTGTTGAGTTGATTTATGACAAGCGCAACGTTGCCGGTTTACCGGGTGCTCGCGAGATGATTCGTGAGGAGCTGGAAAAGCGGGTGCATCGGGTGTTTCCTGACATTGAAGTTAAGGTCAAGCCGATGGAACGTAACGCGATTGATACTGATTTGAGTAAGAACGATAAAGCGACGGTTGCGCGGATTGTTGAAGAGATGTTCGACGAAGCGGAAATGTGGCTGGTGGCCGATTAATCCCTTAACGGCCACCACATCAGTTAGCGGGAGATGACTTAGCTCTCCTGCTCGCTGTGATTAACTTCAATCTCGATGTCCTGAATCGCGGCATCCAGATCTTCCAGCAGTTTACCCTGCTTATTAAGCAACGCATCGATTCGGTCGGCGTTGGTCTTGTCTTTATACTCACCCGCATCAAACGCTAACCATTGGCTGGAAAGGGTTTCGGTGTTGGTCTGAGCATAGTGACGCATCTCTTTTAGCTGAGAAGTCACGTCACGCAGATATTCAGTTTTGGTCTTGGTTTCTGTTGAATCGCTCATGCTAAATTTCCTTCTGGTCATCTATCCAAAGTGAGTAGGCTTAGCGGTTCATCAACCGGCCAATCAGCGGGCCTGCATTCAGGTACAAAATGTTGCCCGGATATTTAAAACTAGTCGATAATAGCGAAGCCGCATTAAGAATAATCGGAAGTTATGGTTTATGACCGGATTTCACGGCTGGCACCTCACTCTCAGTGACGACCTCTTTGACTTTTATGACCGTTTTGTCGGCTATGCGATCCGGTATTGCATCCAGCTTATGCTGTATTGCTGCAACCTGATCGGTCAGCAGCTCCACTCTGTCATCACGCCGCGCCGCAATTAAGCGGTAATCCGCCCGAATCTCCTCGACCCGCTTGTTTGCGGTGTTACTGACGTAGAGAAAAATGATCGTCATCAGGATGCAAATCATCGAACAGCTCAGCAATACGCAGCCGAGGATAACTTTGCGCCGGTAAGACATAGGTGCCTTAGTGCTATTAATCGTGGCCATCACTGCGATCCTCCAGAGTTGAGATAAGCCGATCAATCTCATTACGAAATTTATCGTTCTGATCGGTTTCGGTCATTGCCAGTAAAATCCCTACCGCATTCTTGATTAACCGAAGATCCGTTTCGAGTGTCGAGATACGCCGCAGATTCCTGTCGTGCCGTTCGCGTAATTCATCGTTCTCCTCCCGTATCAGCACGTTGCTCTCTTTCAGCAACACCACCTGCTCTTTGTAGCTGGTAATAATTTCGCCGCCGGCTCGATTACTGGTAACGATTGACGCAATTCCCGCCAATAACGGTTTCCAGAACAGTGCTGCTGCCCCCCCACCCAGAACTAACGCACCCATACTGGTAATCAGACTACTTTCCATGCCACACCCCTTTGTACGGTAAGGTCTCTGGAACTTACTGCGTGCTGCTTAGCCACGTCCCCCGCATGAAATTTAAGATTGCTTAAATACCAGGCTTAAGTATACTTAAGTCACTCTCAACCAAAAAGTCAAGCTTATGAAAAACGAAACGCTGGGTGACCGCATCCGACTCCGACGTAAATCGCTGCAGTTAACGCAGAAGCAATTGGCGCAACAGGTAAAAGTGTCCCATGTGGCGATTTCGCAATGGGAAAAAGAGGAGACGCTGCCGCGCGGTGAGAACCTGCTGCGGCTCGCCGAAGCGCTGGGCTGCGCACCGGCTTTTCTGATAGATGGGGATGGTCCTGTTTTCAGCGAAAGCGCCTGGAGTGGTCTGCACCAGATCCCACTGCTTGCACAGCGCGACGTGCCGCGATGGCTGAGCGAGGCCGGTTCCGTCCGGCATGAACTGCTGATGCACAACGACATGGCGCTTTCACAGCAGAGCTTTGCCTTCCGGGTAGAAGAACAGGCGATGACGCCCGCGATTCTGCGGAATGATGTGGTGATCATCGATCCCACGCAGTCACCTCAGCCCGGCGACTGCGTGCTGGCATTGCAGCAGCAGGTCGTGCTGCTACGCACCTGGCGTCAGCGCGGCAGTGAAAATGGCGTCATGCAGTTTGAACTGGCACCGGTCAATATCAACTTCCCTGAGCTGCAATCCAGCCGGGACAGCCTGAAGCTGATTGGTACGCTGGTGGAACTGCGACGCTATCGCCAGCCATAAAAAAACCCGCCGGGCGCGGGTTCACTTTTCATCGTACAACAGTGGCTGAGATTATAGCCGGGCAACTACAGGGCATCGGTCAGTTGATCTACCACCACTTTGCCCTGCAGATCGGTCTGCATAATGCGGTAATTGACGGGCCATGAGCGGCGGGTACTGAGTTTATCGAACAGGGTTACGCCGCCTTTTTTAACACCCTGGCTATTTACAATAATCCATTCGGTGACCTCTTCCTGACCACGATTTTTCAGGCTCAGCGAGCGTTGTTCGATTAACTGATCTTCAGCTTCAATCTTTAAATAGTCTCTTAACATAATTTCTATCTCCTGGTAACGCAGGCCACTATATGCCTTTTACTAATCCGTTCAATCGAATTTATTTATCGATCTGTTTATCGACGGGAATGTGACCTGCCGCAAGCGACATGGCAGGTTTGTCCATTACTGCATCAGGGATTCCCGGTTAGCATGAACCTGCTGTACACACCCAAACATCGAAAAATGACGTGTTCAGTATGAGAGAAACTCCGATTAGCCCGCCGCTGGCGGGCTTTTTTTTCTTCTTTAATCCGCTGCGCATGCGGGATGTCAGTGCTGGTCTAAACTTAAGAGACTGGAATAAAAGGAGAGAGTTATGTTTAAGCACAATACGAATGAAGAACGTAAGAAAGAAGGTGATGTCAGCAAAAGCCTGCCGGAAGCCGCGCCAAACGCTGGTAATGCTTACGAGGAAGATGATCATCCCGCCACTGATGCGCCGAAAGATCATGGCGAAGTGCCGCGCAAAAATGATGACAGCCAGGATGACAAAAAAGATCCTTACAAGGCAAGCTGATGTGCGAGAGGCGCGCCCGCTGGGCGCGCTGGTCAGCGTTAAGATTTAATGAGATCGGCAAGCTGGTACTGATTTTCAACCAGCCAGGCTGGAAAATGTTCGGATGTTACCGGCACTATCTCCATCCTTCGCGGACGATTCCAGATATCAATATTGTTCTCAACGCAGCGCCGTATGTGATCCGGATTATTAAATTCGGGACAGTTACGTTCGGTATGAGAAATCGAAGACATTTTTTCACTGATGCGCTCATCGCTCATTACCCAGGAAAAATGCCACCCTGCGTTCTTAATGGTTTTCGTCCGGAAATTTAGCCACTTCCAGCGCAACCAGTTCTCGCGTATCGGTGTTCCACGACGCTTAACATTGCGAAGCAATTCCGGTTGTCCCATAAAAAAGTTTCGCAGCGTTTTACAGGTCACCATTTTTGCCAGGGTGGCACAGCGCGGTGTGCCGTCGTCATTTAAAACCCGGACATTAAATTTAAAATTGAAATATTGCTGATGCAGCGTCGTGCAAAGATGCTGATGACTGAATGCTTTTATCGCCTCGGGTCGGGGAATTTCATCGACGTCTGACACAATAACAATATCATCATCCTGCGCGCCGGCCAGCCCCTGCATAATCTGATTACGTGCAGTGGCTTCATTTTCCCAGGGATCAGTCTCACCCGCATTAACCAGAGAACTATTCGATTTAAAGGCTTCCTGATAAAATCTGGGCGCAATATCGTTAACAATATAAATAATTTTATCGCGGAAACGATCGAACTTCTCAATATCAAAATGAAGCTTTTCCCGGCGTTTTCCGGTAAAGGTATAGCGCGATTCCACAATGACAAACCGATCAACAACATGCTCAAGCGTGTTCAGACGCATCTCAAGCAAGATATCTTCATCGTAGTACAAAAAACAGTCATAAATCATAATATTCAGAGGTACTTAAGTAGTAAGGATTTTTATCAGGACACCTCAACATGCGTAACACAACAGAGGTATAACGCCTTTTACTGGGTTGTTTTTTAGTGAACCTGATGTGTGTGTAATGTACTGCGTAAAACTTTCCGTGTTTATAATAAGTTAGCTAACAAAGGCTGCAGGCAATGATTTTCGGGCATCCACCTCAAAGCAGACTAACGATATGATGAGCAACCATTCAGAGTGATATTTACCTGACATTCACCTGACAACGGTTAACACCAGCAGACAGCATGAGTCACCTGATGCGGGCTACTGAGTTCCTGTCCGTTGCTTACATCATAATGCGTTGCGCAGAATGTTACATATAGTCCGTAACGCCAGCAATATTAAGCGCAGATTTTTGATTAAAATGAGCGATACGATCAATATCCGGATATTATTGGTCAACAAAATAACTATGATGGTTTAGTTAATGAAGAAGATCATTATTGCCCTGAGCATAAGTCTGATGGGCGGATGCGTAGATATGGGACGGGTTGGATTACATCCGACAACAAAAACCACTTATTTCGACGGTCATCCTTTTCAGGTTGAATCCTGCCTTAGCGTAGCGGCACAGGATCAAAGACTCTATCTGGAGCAGGATGAACCTCTGCCGGATGGCACGAAGCGATATAATCTTGAGCAGGATGATGAAACCGTGGCCTGGGTTGAAATTGCAAAGTTCAGCCATCATCAGACCAGTGCGACATTTTACTATGCTCCAAAAGCATCAGATATCAGCACAGCAGTTTCAGCGATGATTGCGCGGTGCAAAACATCGAGTTAAATGCCGCGTCGGCATGGATGTGATGCAGGATGGACGACCAGAAGACAGAATAAGTTGTCAGACCAGCCCGAGCACAAGCGCTGGCCTGACAATCTTTCGCACTCTTCTATTCTAAGGCTTTTATCACGCCCGCTTCCGGGCTATGCCATGTTCAGGAGTGGGCAGTCAAAGCTCAGCCTATTTAGCCGGTTCGCAATCATAGGCACCTCGTATGCGGATCTGACTCTGGCTGGTGCGGACGATTTCAGCTCTTAACAGCCCTTTGCCCTCACGGTTCGTCAGCTCCATATCCACCATCCCCGGCGCTTTGCTGTTTTTCACCAGCAGTTTGACGGTCGCGTTGTCGTAATCGCCCTTCTCTTTCGCAAAAGTGACTTTCTGCGTTTTTGCGCGTTCTCCATTCACTGAGAACCAGCCGCTCTTGTCAGGTTTAAGATAGAACGGCCCGCACTGCGTGGCAGCAAAGGCTGGAACCGATAAGCTGATTAACGATGCGATAAGGATAAGTTTTTTTAGCATTGGGCTGGCGTCCTGCTGATAGGTGATGAGGGGTCGGGTCGTCTGCACCGAAGAGTGAGTTCCCTGCTGCACGGCTCGTAATAAAGAGCAGTATAGTCAATGACACCTGTATTATCGCCAGTACAGGGTCATAGACTCAGCAAAGGGATCGGCCTTGATGCTGGCAACCCATTACCCTAATCCACTTCCACGCAGGCGTGCCTTGTTCAGCGGAATCAGCTCACTAAACCTGCATATTCATAATTTCGCTATACGCCGACACCAGCTTGTTCCTGACCTGAATACCCATCTGCATTGAGATTGATGATTTCTGCAGATCGACCATCACATCATTAAGCGCGATACCGGGTTTACCCATCTCAAAATCCTGCGCCTGGGTGCGGGCGGTGGTCTGCGTCTCGCTGATCTTATCCAGCGCCGCTTTCATAGTTGCACCGAAATCGATCTGATTAGGGGCTTCACTGCTGCGGTTGCTGGCCTGCAGTGAGGTCGCCTGAAGCTGCTGCAGTACGCCGTCAATTGCCTGAATGGACATGAACGATACCTTATAAAGGAGGATGATATTCTTTCTGTGGGGAAAAGTTAGCACGTTGTCAATGAGACAAAGCCGCTAAATGACATCAAAAACCCTACCTTATCCAGCCATCGAATTTTCCTTATCACCTAATAATGCCTGGCATTGAAGTGGAAATTTTATCTACGCAGGTCAGGGAGTCTGTTTTGCCATCTCAACTTACCCGGTCAATTACGTCAGGCAGGAATCGGTCATGAATGCGAGTACAGCCGCCACAACAGAACAAGAAAAGAAAGGCTTCGGTGACCTGCTCGCTCGCCTGCGCGCAAATCCGCGTATTCCTTTAATCGTCGCTGCCGCCGCCGTTGTGGCGATAGTGATCGCGATGGTGCTCTGGGCGAAGCAGCCCAGCTATAGCGTCCTTTATAACAACCTTACAGATGAAGATGGCGGTGCCATCGTCACGCAGCTGACGCAGATGAACATCCCTTATCGCTTCGCCGAAAATGGCGGCGCGCTGATGGTGCCGGAAGCGAACGTGCATGAGCTGCGTCTGCGTCTGGCTCAGCAGGGTCTGCCGAAAGGCGGCTCGGTGGGTTTTGAGCTGCTCGATAAAGAGAAGTTCGGTATCAGCCAGTTCAGCGAGCAGGTTAACTACCAGCGCGCGCTGGAAGGCGAACTGGCTCGTACCATCGAATCACTCGGCCCGGTTAAAAGCGCCCGTGTTCATCTGGCGATGCCAAAACCCACCTTATTTGTGCGTGAGCAGAAAGCGCCATCCGCCTCTGTCACCTTAACCCTGCAGCCTGGCCGTGCGCTGGATGAAGGCCAGATTCAGGCCATCGCCCACATGGTCTCAAGCAGCGTCGCCGGTTTACCGCCGGGCAACGTCACCGTGGTCGATCAGACCGGTCGCCTGCTGACCCGCTCTGATTCCGCCGGTCGCGACCTGAATGATGCACAGCTTAAGTATGCCTCTGAAGTTGAAGCACGCTACCAGCAACGTATCGAAGCGATCCTGAATCCGATTCTCGGTCAGGGCAATGTGCATGCGCAGGTTACCGCGCAGATTAACTTCGACACCGCCGAGCAAACCGACGAGAAATATCAGCCTAACGCTAACCCGTCGAACTCAGCGATTCGTTCGCGTCAGACCAGCACCAGCGACCAGTCAGGCAGCCCTTATCCGGGCGGCGTGCCGGGCGCGCTCTCTAACCAGCCTGCGCCAGCTAACACTGCGCCGGTGACGACGCCGAACAACAATGCCGCCAATGGCCAGAACGCCAATGGTCAGAATGCTAACGGTCAGAACAACGCGGCGAATAACGCTAACCAGACCACCAGCACCGCAGCGGCCAGTGCCGGACCGACCAACTCGCGTCGTGACGACACGGTGAACTACGAGCTGGATCGCACCATTCGTCATACCAAGGTCAACGTTGGCGACGTACAGCGCCTGTCAGTTGCGGTCGTGGTGAACTTCCGTGCAGATGATAAAGGCAAAGCAGTTGCGCTGAACGAACAGCAGCTGAAGCAGATTGAAGATCTGACCCGCGAAGCGATGGGCTACTCCCAGAACCGTGGCGACAGCATCAACGTGGTGAACTCGCAGTTCAACACCACTGAACCGGTGACCACCGATCTGCCCTTCTGGCAACAGCAGTCGTTCTTTGATCAGCTGATGAACGCCGGTAAGTGGCTGTTGATTGCCCTGGTCGCTTTCATCCTCTACCGCAAACTGGTTCGTCCGCATCTGGTTCGCAAGCAGGCCGCAGAGAAAGCCGCCGCGGAAGCCGTTGCCGCCCGAGCGACTGAGCAGCCGGAAGAAGAAGCCTTTAATGTGCAGCTCAGCAAAGATGAGCTGGATCAGGAACGTAAGTCTAACAACCGCATGAGCGCAGAAGTGATGAGTCAACGCATCCGCGACATGTCAGAAAACGATCCGCGCGTTGTAGCGCTGGTAATTCGCGAATGGATGAGTAAAGAGCTATGAGTCTGACCGGAACCGAAAAAAGCGCCATCCTGATGATGACCATTGGCGAAGAGCGCGCCGCGGAAGTTTTCAAACACCTGAACCAGCGTGAGGTCCAGCACCTGAGCGGCGCGATGGCCAACATGCGTCAGGTGTCGCATAAACAGCTGACTGAAGTGTTGCGTGAGTTCGAAGCGGATGCTGAGCAGTTCGCGGCGCTGAGCCTGAACTCCAACGAATACCTGCGTTCGGTGCTGACCCGGGCACTGGGCGAAGAGCGCGCCTCCAGCCTGCTGGAGGACATTCTCGAAACGCGCGACACCACCAGCGGCATGGAAACGCTCAACTTTATGGAGCCGCAGGCTGCTGCCGACCTTATTCGCGACGAGCATCCACAGATCATCGCCACCATCCTGGTCCACCTCAAGCGTGCCCAGGCCGCCGATATTGTGGCGCTGTTCGACGAACGTCTGCGTCACGACGTGATGCTGCGTATCGCCACTTTCGGTGGTGTCCAGCCAGCCGCGCTGGCCGAACTGACAGAAGTACTGAACGGCCTGCTGGATGGCACCAACCTCAAGCGTGCGAAGATGGGCGGCGTGAGAACCGCAGCCGAGATTATCAACCTGATGAAAACGCAGCAGGAAGAGGCGGTTATCGAAGCCGTACGCGACTTCGATGGCGAACTGGCGCAGAAAATTATCGACGAGATGTTCCTGTTCGAAAACCTGGTGGCAGTGGACGACCGCAGCATCCAGCGTCTGTTGCAGGAAGTGGAGTCCGAACAGCTGCTGGTTGCACTGAAAGGTGCCGAACAGCCACTGCGCGAGAAGTTCCTCAAAAACATGTCAGCCCGTGCGGCGGATATCCTGCGCGACGATCTGGCCAACCGTGGTCCGGTGCGTATGTCCGCAGTGGAAAACGAACAGAAAGCGATCCTGCTGGTGGTACGCCGCCTGGCCGAGTCAGGCGAGATGGTGATTGGTGGTGGCGAGGAAACTTATGTCTGATGCATTTTCTGCGCGCCCCTGGCAGCTGTGGCAGCCCACGGATTTAGGCCGTTTCGATGAGCCTGCTGAACCGGAGCTGCAGCCAGAAATTTACGAAGCTGAAGATGGCGTTGATGAGCAGCAACAGCAGCTCGAACGCCTGCAGCAGCAGATGCGTAAAGAGGCACAGGGTCAGGGTTACAACGAAGGCTATCAGCAGGGTGTGACCGAAGGCCAGAAAGCCGGTTACGACGCTGGTTTTCAGCAGGGTCTGGCCGATGCCCAGCAGCAGCAGGCGCCACTTCAGGCGCGTATGCAGCAGCTGGTAACCGAGTTCCAGAACACGCTGGAATCCCTGGACAGCGTGATTGCGGCGCGTCTGATGCAGCTGGCGCTGGAAGCGGCACGTTCGGTGATTGGTCAGGCGACCACGGTGGATGGCACCGCCCTGCTGCGCCAGATTCAGGGTTTACTGCAGCAGGAACCGATGTTCAGCGGCAAACCGCAACTGCGCGTTCACCCGGATGACTTACAACGCATTGAGCAGACCCTGGGTCCGACGCTGGATCTGCACGGCTGGCGGCTGATCGCTGACAGCACCCTGCATCCTGGCGGCTGTAAACTCAGCGCAGAAGATGGTGACCTGGATGCCAGCGTCGCGACGCGCTGGCAGGAACTCTGCCGTCTTGCCGCACCGGGAGAATTGTAATGACCACTCGTCTGAATCGCTGGCTCGGCTCGCTCGATGCCTTTGAGAAACGCATCGCCCAGGTGCAGCCGGTGCGCCGTTATGGCCGCCTGACTCGCGCCACCGGCCTGGTGCTGGAAGCGACCGGCTTACAGCTGCCGCTGGGTGCGACCTGCGTAATCGAACGCAACGATGGCAAAACCATCAGTGAAATTGAAAGCGAAGTGGTGGGATTCAACGGTCAGAAGCTGCTGATGATGCCACTGGAAGAAGTGGACGGCATTTTACCGGGTGCGCGGGTCTATGCGCGCCAGAACGGAGAGAACCCGCAGGCAGGCAAACAGATGATGCTGGGGCCGGAACTGCTGGGCCGCGTACTCGATGGCAGCGGGCGACCGCTGGACGGCCTGCCGTCTCCGGATACCGGTTATCGCGCGCCGCTGAACACCCCGCCGTTTAACCCGCTGCAGCGTACGCCGATCACCGACGTGCTGGATACCGGCGTGCGGGCGATCAACGCCCTGCTGACGGTCGGTCGCGGGCAGCGTATGGGCCTGTTCGCCGGTTCGGGTGTGGGTAAAAGCGTGCTGCTTGGCATGATGGCGCGTTACACCAAAGCGGACGTTATCGTGGTCGGTCTGATTGGCGAACGTGGCCGCGAAGTAAAAGATTTTATCGAGAACATTCTCGGCGCTGAAGGCCGCGCCCGTTCGGTGGTGATCGCCGCCCCGGCCGATGTTTCGCCGCTGCTGCGTATGCAGGGTGCCGCTTACGCCACGCGTATCGCAGAAGATTTTCGCGACCGCGGCCAGCATGTGTTGCTGATTATGGATTCCCTGACCCGCTACGCCATGGCGCAGCGTGAGATCGCGCTGGCGATTGGTGAGCCGCCGGCCACCAAAGGCTATCCGCCTTCCGTCTTCGCCAAACTGCCAGCGCTGGTTGAGCGTGCCGGTAACGGCATCGATGGCGGCGGCTCGATCACCGCCTTCTATACCGTCCTGACCGAAGGCGACGATCAGCAGGACCCGATCGCCGACTCCGCGCGCGCCATTCTCGACGGCCACATTGTGCTGTCGCGTCGGCTGGGCGAAGCGGGTCACTATCCGGCCATTGATATAGAAGCCTCGATCAGCCGAGCGATGACCTCGCTGATCGATGAGAACCACTATGCGCGGGTGCGCCAGTTTAAGCAGTTGCTCTCCAGCTTCCAGCGTAACCGCGATCTGGTCAGCGTCGGTGCTTATGCCGCGGGCAGTGATCCGATGCTTGATAAAGCGATCACGCTCTATCCGCAGATGGAAGCCTTCCTGCAACAGGGCATCTTTGAGCGCAGTGATTACGACGACGCCAGCCTGCATCTGCATGCGCTGTTTGGCTAGTCACACGAATTAACGCGAGGTAACGGCAATGAAAACTGCAAATGCCATCGATACGCTGCGCGACTTAGCGGAGCAGGATCTCGAACGCGCTGCCATCTATTTAGGCGATATGCGTCGCGGCCAGCACGCCGCGAACGAGCAGCTGACGATGCTGCTCGACTATCAGGACGAATATCGCAACAAGCTCAACGATGACATGTCGTCGGGCATCGCCAGCACCCGCTGGACCAACTATCACCAGTTTATTCAGACGCTGGAAAAAGCGATTGAGCAACACCGCAACCAGCTTAATAACTGGAATCAGCGGCTGGAACAGGCGCTGATCAACTGGCGTGACAAACAGCAACGGCTGAACGCCTATCAGACGCTGATTACGCGCGCAGCGGAAAATGCATTACGACAGGAAAACCGTCTCGATCAGAAACGGATGGACGAATTTGCCCAACGGGCCGCATCGAGGAGAGGTGAATGATTACGCTGCCAAACATTGCTATGAAAGCGACGGTAAAAACCGACGCAGAACCCACAGTCTCAACTGACCTTGCTGCGGGTGCCGATGCCCTGCCGCAGGACTTTCTGACCGCACTGGGAAACCAGTTACTCGGCCTGGCTAAACAGCAGGGAAAAGCGGCGCAATCCGCTGACGTTAAAGCAGAAACTGCCGATGACGCCCGTCCGAAGGCCCCGCTGAATGCCCTGATGGCAGCACTGGAAAATCCTGCTGCGCTGACCGCTCTGTTTAAGCCGGAAAATATTAAAGGTGGGTCAAAATCAGCCGATGATAAAGACAAGCCGGACGTTGCCCCTTTAAGCGCCAGCGATATGCAGAATATGCAGGCACTGTTCGTCATGTTACCGGGTGTAGCGGCTGTTACAGCCACCACGTCGACCCCGGTCAGCAGTGAAGCGGGCGAGATGATCGCCCAGACCGATACCGGCCGGAAAAGCCAGAGCTCGCTGACGCAACTGCTAAACAGCGCGCAGCAGAGCCACGCACCGGGCGAAGATGAGAAGTCTGACGCCAGAAGCGACGCACAGAGCAAACCTGCCGTCACCACTGCCGCCAGCCAGAGCAACAACGCCGCGCAGAGTGCGACCAGCAGCGGCCTGACGCTCGACAGCAGTTTCCAGCAGGCGCTGAGCAACATGGTTAAGCAGGATGATCAGGCTGCAATTAAAGCCAGCATCAGCGATAACGCGATCAATGCTACGCCAATCGCCACCGCCAGCAGCCTGCCTGCGCCGGTGACCGCCTCCGCGACCACCAGCACACCGTCAACGCCGATGCTGAACTCACAGCTGGGCAGCGACGAGTGGCAGCAGGCGCTGAGTCAGCAGATTGTGATGTTCAGCCGCAACGGCCAGCAGAACGCGGAGTTGCGTTTACATCCGGAAGACCTTGGCGCTATCCAGATCAGCCTGAAACTGGATAACGACCAGGCGCAAATAAATCTGGTTTCCAGCCATAGCCACGTCAGAGCAGCACTGGAAGCCGCGATACCGCAGCTGCGCAGCGCGCTGGCAGAGAGCGGTATCAACCTGGGCGAGAGTCAGGTGAGCAGTGACAGTTCCGCGCAGGGCCAGCAATTCCAGCAGCAGCAGGAGGCGCGCCGCGATGGACAACATGGCCGCTTCTCCCTCACCCAGGACAGTGACACCGACATTACGCCGATCGCCGTTCCCGCCGCCCTTCAGGCTCGCGTTAACGGCAACAGCGCCGTCGACACTTTCGCCTGACAGCGGCAAACGCTGAAGGTAAGCGTAAAACCCGCGTCTTTTCTACCCATTGGTTTGACTTAAGACGCGGATAATCTGTCTCGTGAGCCGAGAGGCTTGCCCATAATTCACAGGAAGTAACTGCACCATGTCTGATAACGCGAAAGCAAAAAAAGGCAGCAAACGTAAACTCTTAATACCAGTGCTGCTCATTTTGACGCTGGCCGCTTGCAGCGTGGCAGGCTATGCAGTCTGGCGAATGATGAACAAACATGAGGGCGATAAGCCTGAGGTGGCGAAAGTTGAACCGCCTCCCGCTCCGGTCTTTTTTGCACTTGATACATTTACGGTTAACCTGGTCAATCCCGACAACGATCCCGACCGCGTGCTTTACGTAGGCTTTACCCTGCGTCTGGCCGATGAGGATACCCGGCGTCGGATGAATGACTATCTGCCTGAGGTGCGCAGCCGTTTGCTGCTGCTGCTCTCGCGTCAGAGCGCTGCGGCGCTGGCGACAGAGCAAGGAAAGCAGGCGCTTGTTGAACAAGTCAAACAGGCGCTGACACCCCCGCTGGTAAAAGGTCAACCTCCGCAGGCTGTAAACGATGTGCTGTTTACTGCCTTCATTTTGAGGTGAATCAATGGGCGATAGCATTCTCTCCCAGGCTGAAATTGACGCCCTTTTAAACGGCGACAGCGGCAGTGCGGAAGAAGAAAAGAAACAAAACGGACCGGAAGGCGATATTCGTCCTTACGATCCGAACACCCAGCGCCGTGTGGTTCGCGAGCGTTTGCAGGCGCTGGAGATTATTAATGAGCGTTTTGCCCGTAGTTTCCGTATGGCGCTGTTTAACCTGCTGCGCCGTAGCCCGGATATCAGCGTCGGGGCGATCAAGATTCAGCCGTATCACGAGTTTGCCCGCAATCTGCCGGTGCCAACCAACCTGAACCTGATCCACCTGAAGCCGCTGCGCGGCACCGCGCTGGTGGTGTTCTCACCGAGCCTGGTGTTTATCGCTGTCGACAACCTGTTTGGTGGCGACGGACGTTTTCCGACCAAAGTCGAAGGCCGTGAGTTTACCCATACCGAGCAGCGCGTTATTCGCCGCATGCTGAAGCTGGCGCTGGATGGTTACAGCGACGCATGGAAGGCCATTTATCCACTGGACGTCGAGTATGTACGTTCAGAGATGCAGGTAAAGTTCACCAACATTACCACTTCACCGAACGACATCGTGGTTAACACGCCGTTCCAGGTGGAGATTGGTAACCTGGTGGGTGAGTTTAATATCTGCATCCCGTTTTCAATGATTGAACCGCTGCGCGAGTTGCTGGTGAACCCACCGCTCGAAAACTCACGTCAGGAAGATAACCACTGGCGCGATAACCTGGTCAAACAGGTGCAGCACTCTGAGCTGGAACTGATCGCGCACTTTGCCGAAACCTCACTGCGTCTGTCACGGATTTTGCAGCTGAAACCCGGTGATGTGCTGCCGATTGAGAAGCCGGAACGCATTATCGCCCATGTCGATAGCGTCCCGGTCTTAACCAGCCAATATGGCACGATGAATGGTCAGTACGCGCTCCGTGTCGAACACCTGATTAACCCGATTTTGAATTCGCTGAACGAGGAACAGCCCCATGACTGACAGTAATAAACCGTCTGACGATATCTCTGCGGACGATCTGTGGGCTGAAGCGATGAATGAGCAGGTCGGCAGCGGCAGTGCGCCGCAGACCGACGAAGTCTTTAAATCATTCGACAGCGGCAACGTCGCTGGATCGCTGCAGGATATCGATCTGATTATGGATATCCCGGTGAAACTCACCGTGGAACTGGGTCGCACCAAAATGACCATCAAAGAGCTGCTGCGTCTGGCGCAGGGTTCAGTGGTGGCACTGGATGGCCTGGCGGGTGAGCCGCTGGATATCCTGATCAACGGTTACCTGATTGCTCAGGGTGAAGTGGTAGTGGTGAACGACAAATATGGCGTGCGCATCACTGACATCATCACCCCATCTGAACGTATGCGTCGCCTGAGTCGCTAAAGAGTTACATTATGAATAGCCAGAATCAAACGCTGCAACCGGCTGCACCGCACGCTCAGGCGATCTCGACCGGCTCCATGCTGGCCCAGGTCAGCAGCGTGTTAGCCGTGATTATCTTATTGATTCTGGCCTGCGCCTGGCTGGCACGCCGTGTCGGCTTCGCGCCGAAAAAGGTCAGCGGCCAGGAGCTTAAACTTACAGCCAGCGTCTCAGTGGGCCAGCGCGAGCGGGTGGTGATTGTCGATACCGCTGATGCGCGTCTGGTGCTGGGCGTAACCGCACAGCAGATTACCCATCTGCATACTTTGCCGCCGGGTGAACCGGTCTCTGTGACGCCGGTTAACAGTGCGCCACAGGATTTTCGTCAGCTGTTACAGAACCTGGTTAAACGTCCCGGAAAACCACAATGATGCGTCGACTGCTTCCTTTATTGCCACTGTTGTTACTGGCACCGGTTGCCCATGCCCAGTTGCCGGGTCTGGTGAGTCACTCGCTGCCGAATGGCGGTCAGAGCTGGTCACTGCCGGTACAGACGCTGGTCTTTATCACTGCGCTGACCTTTATTCCGGCCGTGCTGCTGATGATGACCAGCTTCACCCGTATCATCATTGTGTTTGGTTTGCTGCGTAACGCCCTGGGCACGCCCTCTGCGCCGCCTAACCAGGTGCTGCTCGGACTGTCGCTGTTTCTGACCTTCTTTATTATGGCGCCGACCTTCGACAAGATTTATCAGGATGCTTATCTGCCGTTCAGCCAGGACAAGATCAGCATGGAAGTGGCGATTGATAAAGGTGCCCAGCCGCTGCGCGAGTTTATGCTGCGTCAGACCCGTGAAGCGGATTTAGCCCTGTTTGCCCGTCTGGCGAATACCGCGCCGATTGCCGGTCCTGAAGCGGTGCCAATGCGTATTCTGCTGCCCGCCTATGTTACCAGCGAGCTGAAGACGGCTTTCCAGATTGGCTTTACCGTCTTTATCCCGTTCCTGATCATCGACCTGGTGGTTGCCAGCGTGCTGATGGCGCTGGGGATGATGATGGTCCCGCCAGCGTCCATCGCGCTGCCGTTTAAACTGATGCTGTTTGTTCTGGTCGATGGCTGGCAACTGCTGGTCGGTTCACTGGCGCAAAGCTTCTACTCCTGATCCCCCTTTTCTTACCGGAGCAACACATGACACCCGAATCAGTAATGGTAATGGGACAGGAAGCGATGCGCGTCGCCCTGATGCTGGCCGCCCCGCTGCTGCTGGCCGCACTGGTCAGCGGTTTGCTGATCAGCCTGATCCAGGCCGCGACCCAGGTCAACGAACAGACCTTATCCTTTATTCCTAAGATTCTGGCGGTTGCCACCACCGGTATCATTGCCGGCCCGTGGATGCTGAATCTGCTGCTGGACTATATCCGCACCGTCTTTACCAACCTGCCTTACATCATCGGCTGATGATTACTCTCGACAGCAGCCAGCTGGTTCAGTGGGTCAGCCAGTTCTTCTGGCCTCTGGTGCGCATCATGGCGCTATTCGCCACCGCACCGATCCTCAATGAACGATCCGTCAGCAAACGTGTCAAAATCGGTCTGGCGGTAATGATCACCTGGCTGCTGATGCCGCTGTTACCTGCGGTCAATGTCACCCTGTTTTCCCCTGAAGGCTTCCTGCTGCTGATTCAGCAGATGCTGATTGGTATTGCACTCGGCTTCACCATGCAGTTCGCTTTTGCTGCCGTGCGCCTTGCCGGGGAAGTGATTGGTCTGCAGATGGGCATCTCGTTCGCCACCTTTTTCGATCCTGGCAGCCGTCTTAACATGCCGGTGCTGGCCCGTTTTCTCGACATGCTGGCGATGTTGCTGTTCCTGACCTTTAACGGACACCTGTGGCTGATCTCGCTGCTGGCGGACAGTTTTCATACGCTGCCGATTGGCGGTCAGCCGCTAAATGCCAATGCGTTTATGGCGCTGGTGAAATCTGGCGGATTAATTTTCCTTAATGGCATGATGTTAGCGCTGCCCTTAATCGTTTTGTTACTCATGGTAAATCTGGTACTGGGTTTGTTAAACCGTGTTTCACCACAGTTATCAATCTTCGCAATTGGCTTCCCGATTACCTTATCAGTCGGAATTTTAACCATCAGCTTGCTGATGCCTCTGCTAGCCCCGTTCTGTGAGCATTTGTTCGGTGAAGTATTTGATTTACTCGCCGTGTTCCTGACAGAACTATCCCGTCCCTGAACATTAAGTTTCTAACTATCTTTGCATAACGATACTTAAGTATCGCAAAACCATCCGTGCATTTTCCGAACCATGTTTTCCAGAATGCAACTAAGGAAATTCTGATAAACGTGCGGAGAGTCTGAAAATAATTCTTATTAAACCGGGCTTCGCGTATTTTAGTGGGGTGGTTCACAGGAGCGGTCAGACTGTGAATGTGCAGGCAAAATCGACAAGACACTGAATTTACAAGAAAAAAATCTTTAAGTGATTTTTCTTGTTAAAAAATGTTTTTTCCGGCATTGTCAACGCACGCTGAGACATCACACTTTCGTAAAACAAATGTTTTTGAGAATTGTCCTATCAGAAAACTCCTCGTTTTCAAGGATAGTGACCTGGCTCCCAAAAAAATGAGTCTTACTTAACCTCCGACATTTCACTGGCATTCCCCGCCATGGCCGGAGAATGTGTGACGTCATGGCAGCACAAATTTTTTGCAGAACGGGTCAGGGATGAAGACTTTTACGGGCGTTTGCCTGTTGCCAAACTGCACGAGCAGAATAAAAAAGTACCTAAGAAATCTCTCTCGTACCGCAACGCGTATTCATCGTTGATTTAAACGGATAACAAATTGGTGAGGGTCGCTATTATGCCAACTATTATTATGGATTCCTGCAACTACACACGCCTGGGATTATCAGACTACATGTCTTTAAAAGGAGTTAAGAAGAAGAATATCTCTTCTGTCTCCGATATTGAGCAACTACAGCAAAAATGTGAGCAATTAAACCCTGGTGTCGTCTTTATTAATGAAGATTGCTTCATTCATGAATCCGATTCCAGTGAACGTATCCGCAGCATTATTACGCAGCATCCTGATACGCTGTTCTTTATATTCATGGCGATTAGCAATATCCATTTTGAGGAATATCTCTACGTTCGTAAGAACCTGATTATTACATCAAAATCGATGAAGACATCGACCTTGGACTCCTTACTCAGCACCTATTTGCAGAAGAAGCTTAACCAGTCTGCGCGTATCTCTTCGGGCATGGATGTACATCCATTAACGCTGAGCCAGACTGAGTCAAACATGCTGAAGATGTGGATGTCAGGTCATGATACCATCCAGATCTCAGATAAAATGCAAATTAAGGCCAAAACGGTATCGTCACACAAAGGTAATATTAAACGCAAAATCAAAACCCATAATAAGCAGGTTATTTATCATGTGGTGCGTTTAACGGATAATGTGACTTCAGGTATTTACGTTAATATCCGCTGATCATAACAGCTGAAGAACCGGCCTCTCTGGCCGGTTTTTTTTTGCCCTGAATTGCGATCCAGGTCTCACTCTTACTGCTAAGCCTTTACGCTCTTTTGCCGATGTTATGCCTTATAACAACAGCCTCAAGAGAGCAAGGATATGAACACTGCACGAGATAATAATGGACAAAAAAGCGCAGGCATCTGGCAGAATCTCCGCCTGGTGCCGCTGTTTAGCCTGATCTTCGGCGGCATTTTGCTGCTGTTCGCACTCTGTATTGGTGTCGCCAGTTACTTTCTGATTTCCGGCAATCACTCCCTCGATGATGCCACGGACGAAATTCAGGTTCGTATGGGCCTCTCTAACAGTTCAAACCACCTGCGTACTGCGCGCCTGACCATTATTCAGGCCGGTGCCGCCGCGCGTATTGGTGAAATGGACGAGTTTCGCGCCAATATTGCCGCCGCCGAAAAACGGATCCAGCAGGCAAAAGCTGGCTTCGCGATTTATCAGGCTCGTGAAGTTAAGACGCCCGCGGATATGGAACTGGATGCCACGCTGCAGGCTCGCTTCAACGATTACATTACCAAAGGCCTGATACCGATGATTGAATCCGGTAAACAGGGCAGCTTTGAGGGCATCATCGCTCAGGAGACCGATGTAACCCGCAAACTGGATGACGACTATAACGCGGTGTTGCTGAAGGCGATCAAGATCCGAACTGATCGCGCCAATGCCATTACCGCCCAGGCCGATCAACAGTCGCGCATCGGCTTTATCTCCATGGCCGTGGCATTCAGTGCCGCCCTGGTGCTGGTGCTGTTGACCTTTGTCTTCCTGCGCCGCGTGGTGATTAATCCGCTGCGTCAGTCGGTGCTGCGTATCGAACGCATTGCGCAGGGTGATCTGACCTCCGCTCCCCTGCCCCATGGCCGCAGCGAGATTGGTACGCTCATCCATAACCTGCAACTGATGCAGCAGGCGCTGGTAACCACCGTTGGTACGGTGCGTGAAGGCGCCGTCGCGATTTATCAGGGCTCCAGCGAAATTTCAGCCGGCAACACCGATCTCTCTTCACGCACCGAGCAGCAGGCTGCGGCACTGGAGCAGACCGCAGCCAGCATGGAACAGCTTACCGCTACGGTGAAGCAGAACGCCGAGAATGCGCATCACGCCAGCCAGCTGGCCGCGGATGCCTCGGGTAAAGCGCGCAGCGGTGGCGAGCTGGTGAACAGCGTCGTGAAAACCATGACCAATATTTCCGGCAGCTCGAAAAAAATCGCTGAGATCACCAACGTCATTAACAGTATTGCGTTTCAGACCAACATCCTGGCGCTGAATGCGGCGGTAGAAGCGGCGCGTGCCGGTGAGCAGGGTCGTGGCTTTGCGGTGGTGGCCAGCGAAGTGCGTAATCTGGCCCAGCGCAGTGCACAGGCGGCGAAAGAGATTGAATCGCTGATTGCTGAGTCCGTCACGCTGATCAATGACGGTTCGCATCAGGTTGGCGCAGCCGGTAGCACCATGGGTGAGATTGTCGAAGCCGTACGTCGCGTTACCGATATTATGTCGGAGATCGCGGCGGCGTCAGACGAGCAGAGCCGTGGTATACAGCAGGTGAGCCAGGCGGTCACCGAAATGGATAACGTCACCCAGCAGAACGCCTCGCTGGTGGAAGAAGCCTCCGCCGCAGCGGCCTCGCTGGAAGATCAGGCGGGTAAACTGACGCAGGCGGTCGCGGCATTCCGCCTGCAGGATGCCCCTGCAACCACAGGAGTGGCTGCTCGCGTCTCTTCACCCTTAAAGACACCGGCTCTGGCACCCCGTCCGGCGCTGGCAGGCGGCAGCGATAACTGGGAAACCTTCTGAAGTCATACCGGTAAACGTCAGCGGCTGATGTCAGCCGCGTAATCTCCGACAGCAAAAAGCCGCCTTTCCGGCAAACGGAAAGGCGGCTTTTTTATTGCGCGTCAGGCTCAGGCTTCGTGGTAAGGCTCCACGAAAATGCCATCCGGCTGGTGGGTCTCGTTAAAAAACCAGATGCCCAGCGGATAATCTTCCAGCGCCACCAGGAACATGGTGCCTTCATTAAACGGCTCCATAGCCAGAATGGTGCCAACACGACGCGGGCCGCCATCGGTTTTGACGCTGACGCGGTCATTTACCTTCATTTCGGTTCTCCAGATTATTGACTGAGTACAGTCTAAACGAAGAACCGTGGTGATGCAGCGCGTTAGCGACGGGCAATGACCCAGACGGCGTGGATGATACCGGGGATATAACCACAGAGTGTCAGCAGGATATTCAGCCAGAAGGCGCCGCCAAAACCGACCTGCATAAACACGCCCAGTGGTGGCAGCAGAATAGCGATAATAATTCGTAAGATGTCCATAACCATTCCTTTAGGTATTGATAAAAATCAGCTTTATCGCTAACTATAGCTGATTCTGCTCTGTTTAGTCGAAAAGTCAGGTAAATCTGAGTAAGGAGAAACTTTTGCAATTCCTTAACATTTCACCGCAAGACTTCTTACGCGTCAGACCTTTAAACTCTTCTCACTGCACCACCCCATAGGTGCAGCCAACCTGAAAGTAACAAGGATTTTGCCCGCGCAGCGCGGGCTTTTTTTTTGCCTGCGATCTCTTCGCTCCCGCCTTTCTGCCCTGCGTTCTATACTGATTACTCTGTTTGCTCTCAGGAGTCAGAAAATGACAGACGAAAAACAGCACGGCGATGCTCAGCCATCCGATCTGCAGATTGATGTCGAAGGTTTACTGGCGGCGATTCAGGCCAGAACGTCGGGAGAGGTACGGGAGTATATGGAGCAGGATCAGACGCCACGGCTGGAAGTAGAAGGCCGGGTTTTCCACTCCTATAGCGAACTGGCGGAGGCGTTTGAAATTGATATTTGTGATTATCGCGCCTATGAAGCGAACCGCTGAAATCGATTTCAAAAAAACCCGGCGGGAAGGCCGGGTAAAAATTCAATTCGTTACACCAGGGAATTCTTAACACCTCTGCAGATTACCCTTTCCCGACTCCGAAACAAGCATCAGATATGCACGTTTCTGCAACCGATCGGGTAATTATGGAGCGGCTGTTACCAAAAACACCGCGCCCGCCAGTCACTTAGCCCTGCACACTTCTTGCATACTCACTTTTACTGCGGTTTCGTTTTAAGAATTATCCTGGATTTCCAGCCAGCGTGGCAGGAAAAAAAGTGTGAGCCATATTCAACTATAATATTGAAAAATCGCCGCTTTAGCCGCGAATGTGTGAAAGGAGCCTGTAAATGCCCGATCTCCACCAGCCGTTAATGATAATTACCGATCTGGATGGTTCGTTACTCGACCATCATACCTATCGCTGGGATGCGGCCACCGAATGGCTCACCACGCTCAGGCAGTACGCTGTTCCGCTGGTGATCTGTTCCAGTAAAACGGCAGCCGAGATTATTCCGCTGCAAAAAAGGCTTGGCATCAGCGGTTCACCGTTTATTGCTGAAAACGGAGCCGTGGTGCAAACGCACGATCAGCAGCGTATCCGCCTGCCCGATAACACCCTGACCTATGACGCTATCTGCCAGCGGCTGGCTGCCTTGAAAACAGCGTACCGTTTTACCGGCTTTCGTGACTTCTCTGATCCGGAAGTGGCCGCAATGACCGGCCTGAGTGAGGCGGATGCAGAACTGTCGCGTCAGCGCGATGCGTCAGAAGTGATTGTCTGGCGCGACAGTGACGAGGCGTTTGACCAGTTCCATGATGCGTTGCGTGCAGAGGGCCTGGCCCTGACCCAGGGCGGGCGTTTCTGGCATGTGATGCCTGCGGGCAGCGGCAAAGGCGAAGCCCTGCGCTGGCTGCTGGCGCATTCACCCGGTGAGGCACGCGTGACCATCGGACTGGGTGACGGCCCTAACGATGCGCCGATGCTGGATGCGGTTGATTATGCGGTCGTAATTAAGGGCTACAGTAAAACACCGGTGACACTCAGCCGGTCCGATCAGCAGCAGATCTATCACACGGCTCACCATGGCCCAGAGGGCTGGCGTGAAGGGCTGGACTATTTTTTGACTCAACCTCAATGAGCTGCCCACGGGCATTAAAAGGATGATGCGATGAGTGACTTTTATCAGAATGGCGTAATCACCAACTTTCACAACCTCACCCACCGTAGCGTGGAGTCGCTGGAAAAAGAGATGGTACGCTTTGCCCGCAAACGCAAAATGGGGCTGATCCTGCCATCGCTGTTTTCCGAACTTGAAGGCCCGGCGCTGACGAAAATCGTCGATGAGCTGGCTAAAGTGCCCTATCTGGATGAAATTGTGATTGGTCTGGATCGCGCCGACCGCGACCAGTTCCTGTTTGCCCGCGAGTTTTTCTCCCGTCTGCCGCAACGGCATCGCATTCTGTGGAACGATGGCCCGCGTCTGAAGGCGATTGATGCCGAGCTGGATAAAGAGGGTCTGTCACCCACCAATCCCGGCAAAGGTCGCAACGTCTGGTTCTGCACCGGCTATACGCTGGCGTCAGACCGTACCAGCTGTGTGGCTCTGCATGACTGCGATATCGTCACCTATGAGCGCGGAATGCTGGCACGCCTGCTCTACCCGGTGGCGAACCCGGCATTTCAGTATGAATTCTGTAAGGGGTTCTACGCGCGCGTAGCGGATGGCAAGCTTAATGGCCGCGTGGGACGTCTGCTGGTCGGGCCGCTGCTGCGATCGCTGCAGAAAGTTTATGGCCATTCAGAATATCTGGAATATCTGTCGAGCTTCCGCTATCCGCTCTCCGGGGAGTTCGCCATGCGGACGCATGTGCTGAACGGGATTAAAATCCCCGGCGACTGGGGGCTGGAGATTGGCGTGCTGTCGGAGATTTACCGTAACTACACCACCCGCCAGTCGTGCCAGGTTGAGATCGCCGATAACTACGATCACAAGCATCAGCCGCTGGCTGAAGATGATGGCACCGGCGGCCTGAAGCGCATGAGCAGCGATATCGTCCAGTCACTGCTGCGTAAGCTCGCCACCATGGGTGTGCCGCTGACCAGCGACTCGTTCCGGGTGCTGAAAGCAACCTATTATCGTAATGCGCTGGATATGATGGAGACCTATAACCACGAGGCGGCGATGAACGGGCTGAAGTTTGATCAGCATGTGGAAGAGGCAGCGGTAGAGATGTTTACCCAGTCGATTCTGGAAGCGGGTCAGGCGTTTATTGAGCGTCCTAACGATAAGCCGTTTATACCGAGCTGGAGTCGCGTCCAGTCAGCCTTCCCGGATGTGCTGCAGCGGATCTATCAGGCGGTTGAAGAAGATAACGACGGTAACGTCTGAAAACAGGGCGGCACAGGGAGTGTGCCGGGCCAGAAAAAGCAGAAACCGGGCCTGGCGGGTCGCAGAACCCACAGGCCTGATGCTGTCAGCCCGCCAGTTGCTGCGCGGGATTCAGAGCGCAGAGCTCATCGCTGCGAAAGGCTTCACTGCGCACGGCATAGCCATCATACCAGCGGCACTCCACCATGCCACTCGCGTAGCCGGTCACCACCATCGTCTGCCCCTCTTCCTTATGCTGTACTTCTTCACTGATTGCGAAAACCATGATGCGCTCCTTTTATTAACCTGAGTGTTATTAACCTGAGTGATTATTTTCTTTATAGCAGGCGAATAACGTTCCTGCCTGTTAAGGCACGCAAAAAAAGGGCAAATTCGGAATTAATCAGCTGGATATGCGGAAAATAAAAAAAGCGGATAAAAAAACTTATCCGCTTTGATGAAGTATTGACGCTGACGTCAGATTTTACAGCCTTCGCAATCGGCTTCGTCGCCGAGATCATCCGGCACTTCGCTGGCTTTTTTCTTTGCTTTCGCTTCAGCCTGCTCCAGTTGTGCGTCGATATCAAATTCAAACATGTCGTCGTTCATCGTCATTCTCCTGACCGTAAATCACAGTGCGCTTTATACCGATTTTCCGCGCACTCTGGCAATAAGGTTGACCACTAACAGCACGATCGACCCAATGATAAAGCCGAGCACCAGGTTGGCGCCGTTGCTGAGCAGCATGGCGATCCAGCCGCTGAAGCCACTGCTGACTTCCTCGATCAGATGATGCAGCGGTGCGATGCCGTGTACCACAATACCGCCGCCGACCAGGAACATGGCGATGGTGCCGACTACCGAGAGGATCTTCATCAGCCAGGGCGCGGCAGTCAGCAGCACGCTACCCAACCCCTGCGCAAGGCGTGAAGGTTTTTCACGCAGCCAGAATCCGAAGTCATCAATTTTGACGATGGCCGCCACGATGCCGTAAACGCCTACCGTAACCAGAATAGCGATGCCCGCCAGGATAATCACCTGGTTGAGCAGCGGTGATTCCGACACGATGCCTAAGGTAATCGCAACAATTTCGGCTGACAGAATGAAATCGGTGCGCACCGCGCCTTTGATCTTCTTCTTCTCAAACTCTGCCGCATTCTGATTCGCCAGCGAATCGAGTCGCTGCTGACGCGCTTCCGGTGATTTGCTCTGCTTGTCATGCTGCAGACTGTGCATCACCTTCTCCACGCCTTCGTAGCAGAGATAGGCACCGCCAATCATCAGCAGCGGCGTAATCAGCCAGGGCGCAAACGCGGAGATAATCAGCGCCAGTGGCACCAGGATCAGTTTGTTAAGAAACGATCCTTTGGCAACGCCCCATACTACCGGCAGCTCACGGTTGGCTTTTACGCCGCTGACCTGCTGAGCATTCAGCGACAGATCGTCGCCCAGTACGCCAGCGGTTTTTTTCGCCGCCACTTTCCCCATGACGGAAATATCGTCCAGAAGTGTTGCAATATCATCAAGTAAAGTCAGTAAACTGGTTCCCGCCAAAATCTTATCCTTAGTCTGGTTCGTTATGTTGACAACATGGGCAGCGCTCAATTTCCGTAACGGTCATCTCGGCGATGCCCTCACAATCCCACTCTACCCGCACCGTCTCGCCTGCTGCTCCTTCAGCATGCAGATATTTGCTGACCGGGCTTTCGGTCATGCCGGTGATCTCCTCCGTGGCGACAAGCCTGTCACCGCAGTAAACCCGCGCGGTCGCTTTGGTATTCACCATCCGCTCGTCACGAATCTGGTAAAGGCGTTTTACCGTCAGTTTTATGCTGCTCATTTCAGGCTCCTGGCCACGGAGAAAGCGCAGATCTAACCAATTATGTCTGTGATTAGCAATCGGCGTTGTAATGATGAATGCCCTGATGGTCGACTTCGGCACTCTCCGGCATCGCCAGCAGCCACTCCTCCAGCCGTTCCAGCAGGTCCTGATCCGTCAGGCGCAGTTTGCCACGTAGCGCACACTCCCAGATGATCAGCACTTTCCAGCCGCTCTCCTGCAGCTGGCGCACATAACGCCGATCACGTTCAACGTTGCTGTTGATTTTTCCGGTCCAGAATTCTGTGCGCGTCGCTGGCAGTTTAAACAGATAGCAGTGATGACGATGCCAGAAGCAGCCATGAACAAAAATAATTGCCTGATGTTCTGTCAGAACGAAATCGGGCCGTCCCGGCAGGTTTTTATCCTGCACGCGAAAGCTGAACCCCCGATCTTTCAGCAGCAGCGCAATACGTTGCTCAATGGCCGTATCCTGAGCGCGAATGGCACGCATATTTTTGCTGCGTATTTCGCTGGAGTGAACATCAGCCATAACCTCTCCTTTTTTGCTGGTCCTTCAACTTTAGCCTGCGCCACGAAAAGTGAAAGCCGCCGCCCGACGACTTCACACAGTGCGCCGCAAAAACAGAACATTCCGGGGGGCTGGCACAGGGCACATCCAGGCAATTTCCTCACAGCGTCTGGAGTGATAGCATAGGCGCCTTACTGTTAAGGAAAAACGCATGCATCCCGCCGCCCTCGCTGAACCACTCTCTGCTGCACTTTCATCTGCTGATGCGTCTGAACTCTTTCAGCAGGTGCTGGCAATCTATTCGGTTCGTGATCTCACGGCCCGCCTGCAGCAGGCAGGATTTTCCTGCTGGACGCCGGCACTCCTGAACCGGATTCGTCAGGGTAAAACCGCCCTGCCACCGCTGTGTGAGGCGGAACTGTCGCTGTTACAGGGGCTGCTGCCGGCCCGCCCCGCCCATTATGATAATCCTGAATTTCGTTTTATCGATCTCTTTGCCGGTATTGGCGGCATTCGTAAGGGATTCGAGGCGATCGGCGGCAAGTGCGTGTTTACCAGTGAATGGAATAAAGAGGCGGTCCGCACTTACAAAGCCAACCACTATAGCGATCCGCTTGAGCATCACTTCAATACCGATATCCGCCAGGTCACCCAGCCGGAAGGTCTGACCGACGATGAAGCGATATACCGCGCGATTGATGCGGCGATCCCCGATCATCAGGTGCTGCTGGCCGGTTTTCCCTGCCAGCCCTTTTCGCTGGCGGGCGTCAGCAAGAAAAATGCGCTAGGCCGTGCACATGGCTTTGAGTGTCAGGTACAGGGCACGCTTTTTTTCGATGTGGCCCGTATCCTGGCTGCCAAGAAGCCGCCGTTCTTTGTGCTGGAGAATGTGAAAAACCTCAAGAGTCACGACAAGGGCCGCACCTTCGCCATTATCATGGAGACGCTGGATGAGCTGGGGTATGACGTTGCGGATGCGGGTGCCAGCAGCCCGGATGCCAAAGTGATCGATGCGCGTCACTTCCTGCCGCAACATCGCGAACGCATTGTGCTGGTGGGTATTCGCCGTGACCTGAAAAAGCAGGATTTTACGCTGCGCGATATCCGCCGTTTCTACCCGGCGCAGGTACCCAGCCTGCAGAGCCTGCTGGAGAGCGCGCCGGACGACAAATATATCCTGTCACCGGTCCTGTGGCGCTACCTCTACCAGTATGCGAAAAAACATAAAGCCAAAGGCAATGGCTTTGGCTTTGGCCTCAACGATCCGCGTAATCCTGACTGCTGCGTGCGTACGCTGTCAGCACGTTACTACAAAGATGGCTCAGAGATTCTGATCGATCGCGGCTGGGACAGTGCGCTGGGCGAAGCGGAGTTTCAGGATGCCGATAACATGGCGCGTCGGCCACGCCGCCTTTCCCCGCGAGAGTGCGCCCGCCTGATGGGCTTTGATGTGCCAGGACGCGAGCCGTTCCGCATTCCGGTTTCGGATACCCAGGCTTATAAGCAGTTTGGTAACTCGGTGGTAGTGCCTGTGTTTGCAGCGGTGGCTCAGCTGTTACTGCCACATATCCGTCAGCTGAAGTCGTAATCACCGTGAAATGAAAAAACCCGTCTGGCGACGGGTTTCAGGTTCCTGTAAAAACCTGGCCAGATTAGCGGTGAGATCGAGCCTGCTCAGGGAACAGGGTCAGATCGGAAAGACGCAAAAACTGTCATCCATGACCGCTCGGCCCGCGCCGTCCCTGGCGCGGGACGCTTTCCTTCTCTGACCCTGTTCCCTGCGCGCTGAGGTATTGAGTTGCGGCCAGATTTAGCCGGTTTCAGCAAACCCTGAAATGAAAAAACCCGTCTGGCGACGGGTTTCTGTTTTATTTCTTCTTCTTGCTCTGCTTCTTCAGCAGCAGCCGAATCTGCTTCAGCTCTGTTGCACTTAATGCATCGGTCTTCACGTCAGCGGCACTGGATCCCTCAGTCCCCTCTTCAGTGATATCCTGGTTATCAATCGCCGGATGTGGATGCGTTTCCAGACTGGCCTGCAAACGTTGCACAATCTCCTGGCTCATCGAAATCTGATTTTCCAGCGCCAGCTGTTTAATCGTTTCTTTCAGCTCAGGATCAATTTTAATTGTTAAATTAACAGTTTCAGTCATCGGGCAGCTCCTTTTTGTTATTGCTACAAGCTACCGGATGACCGTTTCGATTAACATACTGTCACAAAAATTTAATATTCGGTTTGTAAAGGTGTGAAGTCCCGCAGCACACCCTCATCCATACCCACCAGATTGCCCTGTAGTTCGGCATAAAGCTTCGCCATATAGCGCACCAGGAAATCGGCGTTATGTTCAGCCAGCATGCGGCCGGTTTCGGTGTGCATGGTTTCCGGCAGACGCAGCAGCTTCTTCTGGAAATGATCCAGCGTCCACTTAACATCATTCAGTTCGCGATCTTTACCCAGCGGGTCCTGGCTGTCGAATAATGGCCGATTCAGCGCACCGGCGGTATAGAAGACCCGCGCCAGCCCGATCGCGCCCAGCGACTCCAGCCGATCAGCATCCTGTACAATTTTAGCTTCCAGCGTCTGAGGCGGTATGCCGGCGCTGAAACTGTGGGTTTTAACGGCATGCATCACGGCATCAATCTTTTCAGCCGGGAAATCGAGAAAATCCTGCTGCAGAATGCGCTGGGTTTCCGTCGCGGCATAGGTAGAGGCGAGATGACGTTCCGGATGATTCTTCGGCAGGTTCACCACATCGTGAAAATAGCAGGCGGTCAGCACCACCAGCGGATCAGCGGGCGTGCCGTTCATGATTCGCTGTGCGCTCATCCAGACACGCCGCAGATGGGCGATATCGTGCGCGCCGTCGTCGTGGATCCAGTTCGCCTGAAACCAGCTTTCATAGCGAGATTGCCAGAGTGTAAGTGACATAATCTATCTCCCTGTAGTGATCGACAGCAGTTTTTCTGTCGCGATCAGTGCGCAAACGGCAAGCCATCATAGCGACTGGCTAATGACACTTTTTTTACAGTGCAGTTGATAAGAGCAGCGCTGCCAGCAATTCCGGGCAGAAAAATGAGATCTGGATCATCTGTATAGCATCTCTGTTACACAATAACCGCAATTTAGGCTGTTTTCAGTCTTTCCTCAGTGAATTGCTGCTAAGAAAATTAGTTTAACAGGCGTAATGTTTGGTTCGATCTTAACCAACTTCCTGCCTCATGCTCAGCGTTTTTTTGTCACGCGATTAAGTGTAAAACTGCACGTTATGACAGGTGAAAAAGTCTGAAAAGGTTCCTATTTTTACGGTTATAACGTACTGTATCCGGGCTATTCGTCGTTTTTTGCCAGTTGCGTGATAAGCTTTGGTGCGCTTTTTGCATTTTGCTGGTTTTTAACTACTAAAGTGACAATTATACAGTGACAGTCAGCCTACAAATTATTAAGCAAAATGATTTAAAGCTTTTATGATAACTCTCAGATGTGAAGCAAATGGACTTTTACAGCAGTAACCGGGTTCTACTAATAAAAAGAGGTAATCCATGAAAGAACGGCCGATTCTTTTTTCCGAACAGCGTGTTCGTGCCCTGTTGGTTGGCCAGCAAACGCAAACCCGGCGCATTATGAAAACTCAGGCTTTCGGTCCGGGACAGGATCATCACGAGGGCGTACACGCTTTCGATGTGAGTGCTAATCATCTGCATGGTTATAAAATGATGTCGATGACGGACATCAGCTATCAGTGTCCTTACGGTAAACCGGGTGACGTGCTCTGGGTGCGTGAAACCTGGCGTGGCCCGATGGTACCCGAGCAGTATCTGGCCGATTATGAACGCGACCCGACGCCCTTCCGCCAGCCAGAATATTGCCAGTATCGTGCAGACAGCAACGAGCTGGGCCAGCATGCACTGAGCACGCCGGAAGCGGAACAGTTTGGCTGGCAGACTGCCATTCATATGCCGCGCTGGGCCAGCCGCATCAATCTGGAGATTACCGGCGTGCGAGCCGAGAAAATTCAGGACATCAGTGAAGATGACATTATGGCGGAAGGTGTGCAGACCGATTCGCACTTCCTCAACAACTTCTTCACCATGAACGTCAATTCTGAATCGCCTAAAGAGGCGTACCGCAAAGCCTGGGAAAAACAGTATGGTGCGACCAGCTGGGAAGTGAATCCCTGGGTGTGGGTGATTGAGTTTCATCGTATTGAGCGCAACTGACGCTCCGGCCCCACGCTTTGCGGGCTGAATCACAGACAACGACCGTGCTAACGGGTTGAATAGACGGCCCTTAGCCCTGTCGCCAGATGAACAGTGCCAGCATGGTGTTTCGATGCTGGCATTTTTATGTCTGGCGCGTCAGGATAGCGAAATAGTCCGGTTCTGTGCGGGAGTTGCGATGTTTAAATGGCCCTGGAAAACGCATAACGACGCCACCCTGGCCGCGCTGCCATGGCAGCACGGGCTGGCGCAGCCGATATTCAGCCAGCTGGATGAGGCTGAACAGCAGGCGCTGGTTGAGCTGGCGCAGCGCTTTCTGCAACAGAAAAAACTGGTGCCGCTCGACGGTGTTCAGCTGGATGAACTGCGCAGTGTGCGGATCGCCCTGCTGTTCTGCCTGCCGGTACTGAAACTGGGCCTGGAGTGGCTGGACGGTTTCCACGATGTGCTGATCTATCCCGAGCCGTTCGAGGTCGACGATCAGTGGCAGGATGACGATGGGCTGGTTCACAGTGCGCCTGCGGTTCATGCCGGACAGAGCTGGACGCAGGGGCCGGTCGTACTCAACTTGCTCGATATTCAGGACTCGTTCGATCTCTCCGGCTTTAATCTGGTGATCCACGAAGTTGCGCACAAGCTGGATGCCCGCGGCAGCGGTTACACCAGCGGTATTCCGGTCATGTCGCTGCGTGACGTCGCACTCTGGGAAAAGGATTTGCGTGCCGCGATGGCGGAGATTGAGAGTGAAGTTGAACTGGTGGGTGAGCAGGCCGCTACGATTGATCCCTACGCCGCCAGCGATCCTGCTGAGTGCTTCGCCGTGCTCTCTGAATATTTCTTTACGGCTCCGGTTCTGCTGGCCGAACGCTTTCCCGCCATGTATCAGCATCTGCGCCAGTTTTACCAGCAGGATCCCCTGCCCAGAATCGCCGCTGACACTGCGCAAACTGCTTAAATCACGATCGCTTTGCGTTAAAGCTAGCCAGTTGAATGATAATGTATTTTTTGCTGTTGACACCTTAGAGCGACGCCGTTAATATTCGCCTCGTTCACACGATTCCTCTGTAGTTCAGTCGGTAGAACGGCGGACTGTTAATCCGTATGTCACTGGTTCGAGTCCAGTCAGAGGAGCCAGATTAGAAAAACCCGCTCAGGGAAACCTGAGCGGTTTTTTTGCTTTTCAGCGATCCCAGTATTCTCTTCCTGTCTGACTGTTCATCTCAGCTCGTCTGCGGCTGCTATTACCGAGACCACCGTTAAGTCTGGATAAACGCAGGCTGTCTGGCACAACCCTGTCATGGTGTAATGACAAGCTGGCTTTAAATAAAAAACCAGCCGGGCAATATTTGCACCAGCTGGCTCATACTATTGACGAATTATTACTCAGGAATGGTCAGTACCTGACCCGGTGCAATTTTATCCGGGCTGCTGAGAATGCTTTTATTCGCCTCAAAGATTTTCATGTATTGGGATGCATCATTGTAAAACTGCTTTGCGATGGCGCTGAGCGTGTCGCCTGATTTAACCGTATATGTACGATTACTCCCTGCGGCGGTGACAGACTTATCTTCAACATTTTTATCTACAGCATGTAACAACTCATCGCCTATATTTTTAATATTATCCAGAATGCTCATATTTACTCCCCTATCGTTTCTGATACGTTTAGTTTAATAAAGAAAACAGGATTGCCAGGCAAACACTACGCGGCGTACGATACACCCGCTTTTAATTCATGGGTTAAACCACTGCTAAACGTTGCTGTAAATAATATAAAAACAGAGGATATAAATGATGGGCATATTGTCATGGGTTGTATTTGGATTACTTGCCGGCATTATCGCCAGATGTATTATGCCAGGTAAAGAACATATGGGCATTTTCATGACCATTATTCTGGGTATTATCGGTGCGCTGATTGGCGGTGTCGTCAGTACCGCTCTGGGTTTTGGCAAGGTCGATGGCTTCAATATTTACAGCATTGCTATTGCCACCGTGGGTTCAATTATTGTGCTGTTTGTCATTCATAAAATCAGAGCGTGTAAACAGTCTTAACAGATTACGTTAAAGGGGATAACAGAATGAGTTTACTGGAAACAGTACTGGCCATGTGCGGCCTGAATAATCAGACCAGCCAGGAAGTGAAAGGTGTGCTGGAGTGGGTTGAGCAGCAAGGTGGTTTACATACTATCGTGAGTCATCTGCAGAGCGGCGAGTACAGTGAGGTGGTTAACTCCTGGCTGGGTGATGAGCAGAACGTTGCGCTGAGCAGCGACCTGGTGCAGAAGATGATTAACTCTGAGGCGATTGAGCAGCTGGCTGCGCGGATGGGCATCAACACCAGCGATGCACTGAACCTGCTGGCAAAATATCTGCCGCAGCTGGTTGATAAAGCGTCTACGGCGGGCGTCGTGGATAAAAAGGCTGATCTTACCGGACTGGTGAGTCAGTTAATGCACTAAGCATGACGTAATTGAAAGATAAAAGCCTGCTGCGAAAGTATGAGGCTTTTATCTTTTAGATTCAGGAGAAGTGAGAAAGTTGTTCAACGCATAGACTAAATATTAAAAAGAGGTTATTTAAGCCGGTATCAAATTTAACTTACCAAGAAAATTTTATATCATGCCACCTTACTATTCGAAATCTTGATTATTCTACCAAAACCCTCCCTAGGAATTTTCTTAATAATTTTGAGTGATACCTGGTTTTTTTATTGGTTTACAACATCTTTACTCAGGCGTTCGCAGAGAGCATCCCCATTTCTGCCGTAATATTGACCAAAGTCCATCAACTCAGCCAGAATGCGATGGAATCAGACTCTGTACGTATATCACGACCATCTATATCTATGTTTCTATTGCTGGTTTTATTTATCTACTAATAAAGGTAACCGCACTCAACTCTACATGATCTGGCCTAAGATCATATGCGGGACGTCAGAGTTAGTTGATAATATTAGAAGATGGTAGTAATCTTTCTATTTCACCCTGATCTTTTTCATTGAAATAAACTTCAAGTTGATGTTTTTCATCATTAACCCAATCTAGGATGCAATCTTTTAAAACTTCTAAATATATACGTAAATCAGAGTCCGGAATGCAGGGCAAAGACTCATGCACAATCATTACTTTATGTTCACTAATCCAATCCAAATCGCGTAAACAATCATAGAGGGCGTTCCAATTGAAGCCAAAATACCCGGGAAACCAAAGTAAATAATAGAGGGATCTTAGCAACTCGTCAGTGTCAGCGATGTTTGGATCGATCCTGGCTAAAAATACAGCACCCTTTCCATAACACACTGATTTATCTTCATATTTAAACACACTCATTACGTAACCACCTGATTTTTATGAACGTTTTATAATGATCATTTGTATAATAAGCCTCACCATTTTGTCCAACAATAATTCGTTGAGGCCCTGGTCCTGATATGTTCGGAGTTGGATGAACATATTCTTAATAGTATCCATTAGGTTGCTTGGGCAAGCCAGATATTCCTGTCGTGCGATCAGGATAGTTTCTGAATACTGAAAAATTATTTTTATGTGGATACTTTCCGCCACTAGTAATTCAATCAGGTGTAGTTTTAAATAAAAATCCTAAGTAAATATTCTCCATAATATATCTACTTTATTATTAATATTTATTAAAAATAGCAGACTCTTGATTTGTATTGACTGGTTTTGTCGATCCTTTACTACTGCCAGCAACAATGCCGCTTGCTCCCATCACATTCCTTTCATCATCCATAACACCAGGCTTTATTGCATTTAATGCAATGAATTATGCCGGGCGATTGCCATGTTAATGGCTGCAACTCAATATAATCACTTCCCAGAATATTATTTCCTATTACATTGTTTAATTGCTAATAAATACAATTAGCCATGTTATATACGCCAGTCTTGATAGCCAAAGAAAAATCGAGCCAAAGGATAGGTCTGACTTTGTCAAAAAAACCTTAAGAAAATAAAATGGTTTTTCATCATCAGTTAATCCTTGGTGAAAATACTTTCCATAGAGTGCAAAGAGAAGAAATGAAAAGCCTCCGGACAAATTAGATATTAACAATAAGTTATCGGCCACCCTTCTATATTCAGCTATCGCTGCCGCCATATATCCAAGAACAAGAAAAACCAATGCGCAATTTGATAAAACATCTCGTTTAAAAAACATATAATTGAAATAGAGCAAGGAATCCTTACCTACCTTAGCGCCACCAAGATTCCTATAAACAAAAATAAAAAAACACCCACCCCATAAAAATAAAAAAAACAATAACATAAATGATGATGCATTTAAAATAATATCATTTGAAATCATAGTGATATATTTCCTTAGTAGAGTCACCGTTCAGATCTAATTTTTCGTCATGAGAACCAGTGGCAGAACCTGTAAAACCAATACTTGGTCCAATAGAAAAGGAAATACCAATTCCATCTTTTCAGCCAGACATTCCTACAGAACCGGGACCAAAACCTATGCTAGTTGAATAATCACGATTTAAGTCTCCAAACAATCCTGGGAAATATGGGCCAAAGTCAATACCGATCGAAGCTCCAGCCTTAATACCAAATTCTTTAGTGTATCCTGAAGAAATAGATAAGTAATCATTATTAATCTCAGATCCTCCTTTCAAAGCAAGTCCCACACCACCTGAAACCTCAACTTTTCCATTAGGTTTAACCTTATACTCAGTACCCCAGGAAGGCCCTTCGCCAACAGCAATACGATTCAGCCCTGCCTGTTTCTGCTCCGGCGTAAGACCATTAACTTCCGCATACTGGTTCCAGGATTTTACTGCCGCACCGTAGCTGTTCATACCCGTACCAAAGCTCAGCGCGTTATTCTCAACCGCATTTTTACCCGCAACCGCGCCCTGAATCCCACCTTCAACAGAACCAGAAGCCACTCCCGCGGACAGTTGCGCAGCCAGCTGGCCGAGTGCGCTGACAACCTGCTTCTCTTCCTGCGTCAGTTCGCTGGCCTGCTTGCCGGGATACATTGAGCTGAGGATAGCTCTGGCCATCAGCTCGCCACCCGCAGCACCGGCTGCACCCGCTGTTGCGTTGTTGCCCGCCAGCTGCGCCAGTACGGCACCCGCAACCGCGTGCGCCATGGTGTTAGCCAGGACGTTAGTCTGCTCCTGTCCGTCGACAACTTTGCTGGTAGCTTGCTTAATTTTATTGGCGATGTAAGGCGCCATTCCACCTGCTGCAGCAGCACCGAGGTTACTTGCGCCAAGGCCACCCAGCACACCAGTTACCGCTGCTGCTGCCATGGAATAGCTGCCACCAGTGCCCCACTTTTCTGCCACGGCCTTATAGCCCGCATCATTTACAATGAGATTGTTTAATTCTGCTTTGGAATAACTGGCATATTGCGGGTTTGCTTTCAGCAACCTTTCTCTGGTTTCATCTTCAGCAGCCTGCATTTTGTAGCTGCTGACATCGCCTGCTACACGCTGACCCAGCTCCTGCATTCCCTGTGCAAACTCAAGCTTGCGTGCGACCTTATCCTTGTCGAATATCTTGTCGATATGGCCGTTGGCGTTGTCGGTATCTCTGCTCAGGTCTGCGACGTTCTGTGTCTGAGCCTGACCGTTACGTACCGTGATGGTACCGTCCGCCACGGCTGAACGGGTGGTGCCAGATGCACTGCCATGGGTATTAGCAGAGGTTGGTATCGCACCGCCTGACATTTTATTATCTTCGTTACCTCCACCCATGCTGATGGATGAGCTACTGGCTTTGTAAGAAGCGTGGTTGTCGATGTCAGACCAGCCCAGCGTACCGGTGGAGAGCGCATTGTTCGCGGACTGCGCCGTTGAGGCGATCACCGCGCCATTCAGCTGGGTGTGGTTGCCAACATAGATGTCATAGCCACCATTCCCTGCAAACAGGCCGCTCTGATCGCCGACGCTGGCATACTCACTGTTCACTTTGCTCTGGCTCAGACTGAGGCCAGCGGAGCCGGTCATGCTGCCGAACGTGAAGCTGAAGCCGCCGCTGGCGGTGATGCATGTTCCGGCATCAGTCTTCTGTGTGCCATCTGGCGGCGTGACGGTCTGATTAACAAATCGCGGATCGATCCCGCACAGATAGTAGCTGTCACTTCCGGGCTACCGCTGACGGAAGCGCTCATTGCAGCCGCTATCTTCACCAGCAGGGAAATCTTTTCGTTATCATTTTCGGCGGCGATACGTGCGTAATCAGGAAGACAGACTGAAGACAGGTTAACGCGGATTTACAGCATGAAAGCCCACCCACAACTGATATTTCAGAAGGCTACAGGACGAAGGAATAAGTGAATTGCAGACCGGGAAAAAGAATCCATTTTTCAGAGGCGACTCGCATTTTATGTCTTAGCTTTCAGCGAGTTTTCCCGGCATAAGGTGTATCTTTAAACAGGTAAAAACGGAACAGGAAGAGCCCAAGAAGAGATTTTTAGCGCGGCTGAAGCGGGGGGCAACCCGCAGCAGCCGCTGACCACAACTAACTATACGGGAGTTAATTATGGCTGATAAGCATCATAAGTCAGGAACACGCACGGCCACAACCGCTGCGCATTATTACAGAGTCGGATATCGGCCTAATAGGGGCCAGCCGAATCCCCTGCCCCAACTCACTATTAAGGGCCGCTGGCTGGAGCCGCTGGGCTTTACCACTGGCCAGCGGATCGAGGTGATCACCGAGCCGGGTCAGTTGATCATTCGCATCACGTCCGACACGGAGGGAACCGCATGAACATCACCTTTACCCCTAAGCCGATACTGGCAGGCGGCGCGTTGGCCGCATTGGGATTTACCACCGGCACTCCGATACAACAGACGCTTTAGCAGCACACTCTATGGATCTCTATCGTTACCAACAACGCCACTTAGGAAGCACTGTGCGGAACCAGCCAGGACTGACAGGATTTGGGTAGTGACTGGCTCATCGAGTCCGGCATTACCAGTGCTGAACAGTTTGAGTTGACCGCTGCTCCCAATGCGCTCCAGTTACAACGGCGAGAAGTGGATGTTTTTAAGGTATTAACGCCAAAATCCCCGGCTAATTAGCCGGGGCTCCTATCTTCACTTTGTTGTTGATAACGTTCATCTTGTTGAATTAATGGCTCTATCTCTTCTTCCCATATACGTTTTTGGTATAACTGCCCTTCACTGGTTTCCTTGCGAGCTGCTAAGTATTCTCTAATAACCTTAATAGATGTATTGAATTCAGACTTATTCAACTCATTGAAATTTATCTGGTCAAGAACCTGAACTTCCATGATTTTTTGATGTATTACAGGATAATTATCCTGTAATACTTCATCAAGTAACGCCTCCAATACATCGGATGCTTGACGATTTAGCACTACACTTAAATTTCGCTCACCATAGTTATTATTTAGGGCTCTATAACCAATACCAAAATAAGCACCCATGACTCACCTCATAATAATGATTTTATCTTGTTGTGATTTAGGCAATGTCTTTATGAAATCCATAAAGATCGCTTGGTTTTTTTGAGTCAGTACACTGAAGTCTACAGGGACTAAATCTGCTTTCTTCAGATGTTGTAAGATCTGATCCTGTCCATGAGGTATGTCTCCTGGCGATTTCGATGTTGTCATATTCTTTTCGTAAAACTTATTGATCCCATCAATTTCTTTTTGAGATAGATTTTTAGTTGTATACATTAAGTCTATTGTTTTTCCTGCGTTCGGCCCGCTTGTAATAATGAAGTCAGCATTCTTATCAGTCGAAGAGTTCGTTATCCTGTCAAGTTTACCTATAGCGGTTTCCAACCTTGCAGCCGCCGCCGCTTCTGCAGGATTATACTTCCCATTACCCAGTAAATCTGGCGTATTCAGGCGGTCATGGCCTTCCAAAGGCGTTAAATTTATTTTTACCTCATAAATTCCATCAGCATTCTTAACAAGTGAACTTGCTGCCCCTGAAGCCGAAGCTTTATTGTTGAGCGCTACATCCTTTCCAAACTGCTTCGCCAGTGCACCAGACGCGACTACAGCACTCACTCCACTCGCGATGTACATGGAACCAACATAAGCTCCTGCTCTCGCTTTGGCCTCATCCTCCGTGTACCCAAACGACATGAATGCCTGAGTATACCCTTCCAGAATATTGAATACTTCCTTCGCATTCGGATCTGTAGAGTTCAGCAAGTTCACTATCTGCTGATAACCCGCCTGAGCCTCTTTCGGATTCTGGTAAGTCTGGTTGAAGTAGGTATCTTGCGCGGCTTTCGCTTTTTCTCTTTCTGCCTGACAGCCAGCTCCTGTGCCATTACAGGCCGCATAAACCGCCATATCGCTTTCCAGATCCTTACGATTTAACCTCTCCTTATCTTTCTGCTCTTCTGGCGTCAGGTTCTGTTTGTTGTTGAGATATGTCTGGCGGCTCTTCTCCGTGCTGCTCAGATAGTTATTCTCAACCTCAGTTCTACCGGCAGATGCCCCGCTACCCACCCCAGCGCTGCCATCAACCGCACCGCCCGCTGCTGCGCCTGCCAGCGTTACAATGTTGGCAATCAGCATCTTGTCATCGGCTGACAGTTCCGAAGCATCCTTGCCGTATAGCAGGTGGCTGAGCGCGTTGTTATAGCTGAGCATTCCTGCAGTCAGTCCACCCGCTGCGCCGCCAATGGCGCTGCCACCCTGCGCTTTAGCAATCAGCCCTGACGCCAGCGTGTGCAACAGCACGCGCATAGGTTCGTTACCCTGCGATACCTGCTTGACCATCTGCGCCAGCAATGGAGCTGCGCCTGCCGCCACCGCGCCGCTGACGTTACCGCCCGACAGCCCGGCAAACAGCCCGCTGATGGCCTGTGCCGCAATCTGCAGGTCTGACCCGATGCCGTACTTCTCTTCAACATTCTGATCGATTTTATCGAGTGCTTTTTTCTGATCCGCCTCTGAAAGCTTATTGAACGCAGCATCGTTTTTAAGCTTGTTTCTCTCCTGCTCCTTCTCCTGCTTCTTCAACGCATCAAAGGTCTGCTGAATCGCCTGCTGTCCGAGTACGGCCATTTCACGCTGGATGGCAAGGCTGCCTTCTGCTTTTTGCACATCAAACTTATCTTTCAGCACATTCTCCGCCGCGGCGGTTTCGCGGCTGATTTGGGACACATCCTGCTTCTGCGCATCCGGATTGCGGATCTCAATCGTTCCCGGTGAGATGGCGCTGTAGGTGGTAGAACTTGCCCTGTCTTTCGTCTGCTGCAGCGTGCCCATGGGCAGCGAGTTATCGCCCGACTGCTGGGAATGACCAGATTTTGATGTGTCGTTCCCTGAACTGTCAGATGTATGAGTAGTGTTTTTTCCCATGCTGCCGCTGACAGCTGCGCTGAAGCCGCTGCCGCCCGCATTGGCGTGGTTTTCAATATCCGTCCAGCCCAGCGTCCCGGTGCTGAGGTGATTTTTGTCCGGCGTTGCAGATGAGGCGATGATCGCGCCATCAAGCTGGGTATGGTTGCCGACGTAAATTTTGTAGCCGCCATCACCCGCGCTGATCCCGCTCTGCTGCTGTACAGAATCAAAATCATTGTAAATTTTGCTGCCGCTCATGCTGGCACTGCCCTGCACCGGTACGCCCGCACAGATAGGCGGTATGCAGATACTGGCGCTGAAGCCTGATGAGCTCTGATGGCTGGCGTAGCTTGCGCGATCCTGCTGGCTGGCACTTTCCAGGTTACGGCCCGCGTTGAGGTCAACGTGATTGCCGTTGAGGTTTGCTCCGTTCAGCTTGACGTCCTGACCCGCTTTGACCGTCAGATCGCCCGCTGCGGACACTTCGCTGTTGTGATGAGTAATGCTGCTGCCATTTCCGTTTGCACTGTTCTGGCTGGCAGCCAGCTCAAGGGATAAGCCGTTCTGGCTGCCGCCAAGACCGAAGCCAACACCGACGCCGTATTTGCTGCCACCGCTGCTTGACTGCTGGCTGCTGCTGTCCTCGGCGCTGTTCAGGGCGATATCGCGCCCCGCATTCAGCGAGACGTTATCACCGCTGATTTTTACGCCTTCGCCTGTGATGTCCTGCTTAGCCGTGACTGCTACGTCGCCGCCCGCCTTAAGCACACTGCCGCTCTGCTGCGTGCTTTTCTGTTCCACGGACTGATGGCTGCTACCCACGGTGGCGCTCACGGTGACTTTGACGGCTGCGGTGTTCTGGTTGTAAGCCGACAGCGCGGTCATGGCCGCCTGCGCGGCATAAATGGCCTGCAGGCGCGGATCATCACTCTGTTTGTGCGACTGAGCCACCTTGTCCGCCGCCTGCGCCATGCTCACGCCGTAGCCGGAGACCTGCGCGGTGATGCCATACTGCGAGGATTTACTGCTGCTGCTGCCTTCGTGCGTGTCTTTTGACGGATCGAGGTGGATGTTCTCACCGTTGACGCTCAGCGAATTGCCTGCATAAACGTCAGCCCCCTGCAGGTTAACGTCTTTGCCTGCATTAATCGAAACGTTACCCAGCGTACTGACGATACCGCTGCGCACTGTGTTCTGCTGCGTGCCCGTGCTGGCGTTTTTCCAGCTGTTATGACCCACGCCAACCGTTCCGCTGTAACCATCGCCGCCCAGATCGCCTATAGCGTGGTCAGACCCGGAGGTCGATGCCTGCTGGCGGTCTTCGCCTGCTACAACGCTGATCTTACCCTGCTCCGCGTTAAGCGAGACGCCGGTGGTGCCGGTCAGGGTTGAACCGCTGATTGCGATATCACCTTTATGGCTGGTGACATCAATACTGCCGGCGGTTATCGCAGAAGTGTGTTGCGCGAGCATGCTGCTATCACCGCTCATCTGGTTGTTTTTCGAGCCGTAATTAGTCCCTGCCGAACCATTGTTCGGCGACCCGCCGCCGCTACGTGCCAGCGCACCAATTGAGGCTGATGTTGTTGCCGACCAGCTTTTACTACTACTGCTGCTGGCAGCCTTCTGGCTGTCAGAGGCTGTGGTGATATCAATATTACGCGTAGCGTCCAGCGAGGCTCTGGCACCAGCGTTCAGGCTGCTGCCCTCAACCAGAATGTTGCCAGTGTGAGTATCTGAATCGCCGCGGGCCTTCAGTAGCAGATTTCCGGTGGTATTGAGCGTGCTGCCGCTCTGATAGATGCTCTCGCTGTTCTGGCTGACTTTACTGCCTGAACGGCCATAGGTCAGTCCCGGCGCCGGGGAATCCAGCGAACTGGCGCCCAACTCATTGCCAGTCTGCTTCATCTGCTCGTACACCGAACTGGTGTTATTCATGATGTCACGCAGATTGCGCACGGTGTCCAGTGGCGTTAAGTTCAGACTCAGACCAAACCCGCTGCTTTTCGACGCCTGCTTCGCGGTTTCGCGCACCTGGTCCTGACCGGCCACGATGGCGATGTTTTTCGCCGTCACGCTGATCTCGCCGTTCTGGCCGCCCGCAATAACGTCGCTTCCCTTAATCAGCGCGTTGTTACCCGCCGTCATGCTGACCACACCGTTGCCTGCACCCACCAGGCTTCGCGCATCGCTCTGCGTGACCTGGTCGCCGTTACGCTCGCTTTTAGCAGTCTGCTTACCGTAACTGAGACCGAGTCCGCCACCCATCAGGCCGCTTTTCTTCTTCTCTTTCAGACTGTAGGTAGATTGAGTATTGGTGGCGGTAACAATATTCAGGTCATTGCCTGCACTCAGTGCGACGCCTTTGTCACCAGCCACAGACGAGCCCTGAACGGTCAGGTCGTTTCCGACAATGACAGACACGGTGTTGCCGCTCAGTTGTGAAGCCTTTTCACGGGTGTCGCTGTTTTCCTGAATGGTGTGCGTAGTGGTCTTTTTCAGGAAACCTTTCTTGGTTTTGGTCTCTTCACGGTAGGCATAATCACTCTCCGTCGCAGTGGTGATATTGACGTCGTGTCCAGCCTGCAGCGCCAGATCCTTATTGGCTGTGACTGTTGCGGCCTGGCTTGTGATGTCTTTGCCCGCCAGTAGCCTGGTACTCCCGCCGCTGGCAATTTCAGTGCCCTGCTGGCGTACCGACTCATTAATCTCAACCTTCTTGCCGGATTTGTAGCTATTACCAGAACTGGTTTCAGCCGCCAGCAGATTGACATCACGCCCCGCCTGCAAGGTGACGTCTTTGTCTGCGGCAATGCCTGCCGCCTGGCTATTGAGATCGCGTCCGGCCTGAAGTGCTAAATCGCCTCCGCTGGTCAGCGTCGTGCGATCCAGCCCGGTTGAATGGGTTTCACGTTTACCCTTAACATCATTCTGGCTGGTCGTCGCGCTATTGAGATTAAGATCGTTACCGGCTGCCAGCGCCGCGTTTTTACCTGCGCTGATGTTGCTGGCGGTAACAGTCAGATCGTGGCCCGCCTGCATCGCCATATTGCCGCCTGCGGCGATCTGGCTGCCGACTGTGGTGACGGTGGTTGTGCTGGTTGGGTCAACTTTTTGCCAGCGGTTTCCGAAGCCGGATTGTGCGCTGCCAGTGACGTTCTGGTTCCCGGTGATAGCAATATCATTCCAGGCGTTCAGCAGCAGATCGCCACCCGCTTTGAGGTTAGCGCCGGTGACGGTAATATCGTTGCCCGCCTTAAGGCTCAGAGAATCCAGTGACGTGATGCTCGCCGTTGGCCCGCTCAGGGTTTCGGTATAGGATTTCTTCGCACCCTTACCGTTATCTGCATCCAGATGCCAGAGCTGTGATGTGGTCAGGTTGTTGATGTCACCGTTAACACTCTCCAGTGCCACCTTTTTACCGCTGATGGTCGCGCTGACGTTGTTGATATCGTTCAACGCGCTAAGCTGCAGATCGCCCCCCGCATGGAGCAGACCGGCGTTGAGGTTACTGAGCGTGTTCTGACTGTCGATGGTCAGATCGTTTTTAGCCATCACGCTACTACCGGTATTGGTGATGTTCCCGCCTTTCAGCGTCACGTTGTTACCGGCAATTACGCTGCCATCGCGCATCTCCACATCTTTTGTCGACAGATAGAGCTTCGGCACCATCACCGTTTCACCGTTGATGGTGGTGGCTTCCCACCAGACCATACTCTTGTCTAAAGAGGCGAGTTGCCCGGCAGAGAGTGAGACACCAAACTCCAGTCCCAGCGACTTTTGCGCCGCCGCAGCGTTGTCCATCAGATAGCGCATCTGGGCGAGATCGGATCCCAGGCCATTGATGTAGCGATTACCGGTCTGATTTAGTACCGCATTACTGACGTAGCGGGTATCAAACGCCGCATCACCGAGAAAACGATAATCATAATCTGGCTTCAGATTAAGGCGACTCAGCATGTATGAGGAGCCGAGGAAGGCGTTCTCGTCTGTGTATTGAGGGCGCGTTTCCTGTAATGGCGTGGTGGCAGGCTGTTTGCCCAGTTTTGCATTCAGCTCGCCGAACAGGCTCTGATCCAGCTGGCCCAGGCCATTAAGTTTGGGGTTAACGGTAATCAGATAGCGGCTATTGGTGTTCGACGCAACAAAGTAGCCGTTTTCGCCAGAAGGTAATGGATAGGCGCTGATATCAACCTCAGCGGCCTTATAGTTTTGCAGCGACGCAGGACCCTGAGCAGCGTTCGTCAGGTTAATGGCTTTACCCAGCGCTGCGTTGTTTTTACCCGCAGTTGCATATTGCGTCAGCGATGCGCTGCCCTGTGATGCGGTCTCCAGCGCACCTGCGCCATTGACCTGCTGCAACGCATTCTGGAGCTGATCACGCCATTGCGGCGTATTGATTGCGGCTTTATCAGCGGTTACCAGTTGCTGATGTGACTGCGCGCCAGCAGTGCCTGCAACGGTTAAGCCGCGTAAATTTGGGGCAGAAAGCGTATTACCGCCCCAGCCGGCATTCGCTGTGGTGTTAGTGTTGCTGATATCGCCGCTGAAGTTAGCTGAGACATTGCCTCCGGCCTGGATAACCGACCGGTATAGCTCTCCCGGTGTGAAACTCGTCCCTTGATCGGAAAGTTTATATGTTATTGATTTTACTTTAGGCTTATTGCGAGAGCCGGTAGTAGCATAAGTATTTTGATAACCGTTTTCACTAGTACTTGTATATAGGTGTGCGTAATCAAACAGTATCCCTTCATGCTTATAAGTAAAATAAGTACTTTGTGTCCCAGCCTGCCAGGATTGGTTGTTCAATTGATTTCCGGATAGAGAGATATCTCTTTGCGCCAGAACATTACTGGCCTGATTATCAAACGAACCAGCCCTTATATTAATATTACGTCCTGCGGCTATGCGAGCTGCACCACCATTACTAGTGACGTTTATAGTGGTGCTAGATAATGAAAAATTCTTAATCGCGGCTTCTTTTGTTGGCACGTAGTAATATACTGTTGAAGTTTTACAACCTTGCCCATTTTTTCCCCATGAATCGCATGTTTTCCTTGAGTTTACGAATACTCCATATTCCTCTGGTTTAAATTCCGAGATTGGAACATTTATTAGGTCTACGCCTAGTCCCGTCTGGTTTGAAGCGCTATGCGTTTCAGAAAAACTCAACCCATCCCTTGTATTCAGCAAATGTCCCGTATTAACCGTAATATCGCCGTTCTGCGTTTCGATGGTGCCGGAGTTATTAACGACCTCGCCGTTGGCGTTCCCCGCCGCATCGCCCTGCAGCCACATACTGCCGCCTGCAAGCATATCGGCACGCTGATTGCGAATACTGTTGGCAAAAAGAGAGAGATTGCCGGCCGCATAGAGCAGCGCATTGTTAACGATGCTGCCAGGCGCACTGAGCACCAGGTTGCCGCGGGTACCGGTAAATCCGTCCAGGACAATATCGCTGCGGCTGGCTAAGTTGATATTCCCGCCGCCCTGCAGACTGCCATTCCCGTTCATGGCGATGCGGTTGCCGCTTAACGTACTGTCACCCGAACCGGTAGTGAGCTGACCATTATTAGTGAGATCGCCGCCTGCACTCAGCGTCAGCGCGCCGCCCTGCATCGTGCCCTGGTTGTCTATCGCGCCATTACTGCTGACAGAGAGTCGCCCGCCCGCAGCCAACACATCGCGACCGGTAAAACCATTCGCGATCTCCAGCGTGGCATCACCCAGCGCCACCACCTGACCGGTCTGGTCAAAGCCATTGCTGTGAACCAGCAAACTGCCGCCACTGAACAGGCGACCACTGCTTTGCTGATTAACCTGAGCGCCCATTACGCTCAGCCGGTTGTTACCCAGCAGCGTGCCGCTGTTGTTTACCTGCTGATAATTGACCTCAAGGTTGCCGCCCTGGGCTGTGCCCTGGTTGCTGAAGCCATTGCCGGTCAGCGTACCCTGGCCGTCGGCCAGCAGCGTACCGTTGTTGCTGGCATTGGTGGCATTGAGAATCAGCTGCGACGCCTGTAACCAGCCGTTGTTATTCAGCTGCGGCGTATTCAGTGTCTGCGCGCCACCCGAGAGCCACCGGCCATCGTTTTGCGTTAAACCGGTTATTGTCGCGACACCGTTGCCATTGCCCTGAATCAGGCCATAGTTGAACAGTTCAGGCCCGGTCAGGGTCAGGGCGTTTTGCGTGATCATGGCGCCATTGCCGCCGTTGGTGATGCGCCCACCGGCATTGACCAGCAGGCTGTTGTCACCCTGTAAGCGCCCGTTGTTATCAACAGCGCCCGTGGTGATCTGCAGATCGCCGCCCTGCACGCGTCCGGCATTATTAAGCGAGGATGACTGAAGCGTCAGCCTGCCTGCGCTGAGCAGCGTTTTATCCTGCTGCTGAGTCAGTGCACCGTTAAGGCCAACAGTCAGCGCCTCCACACCGGTCACGGCGCCGTTATTGTTTAACGTGTCGCCCCGGAGCGTCAGGTTTCTGGCAATCCATTCACCCTGATTGGTCAGCGTCAGTGCCTGCAGTGCCGCTGTGCCATTCGCTGAAATCTTACTGCCAGCGCCCGTATCAAGGCGATCCGCCAGAATCAGTTGCAGCGCATCCGCACTCTGGATCGCGCCATTATTGGTCAGTTGCCGGGCATTCAGCAGGATCTGCTGTCCCTGCCAGCTACCGTTATTCACAACGTCCCCGCCGTTAATGTTCAGCGTGCCCTGCGTCAGCAGCGATCCGCCCTGATTATTGATCAACTGACGTGATGGCGCGGCCAGCGCCCTGAGCAGCATTCGCCCGGCCACCTGTGGCGCAGCGGCAAACGTTAATGCCTGCAGACCAATCAGGCTGCCCTGATTAATGACGCTGGCGGGTGAAATGGTCAGGGTTTTGCCCTGCACCGATCCGCTGTTATTCAGCGCGACACCGTTCAGCACCATCGCCCCTTCGCTGAGCAGTGAGCCGCTGTTGTTCAGCGTGTTCGCCGTAACCTGTGCGGTGTTCTGACTCATCAACGAGCCGCTGTTATGCAGTTCATTGCTGATGCTGGCGTTCAGATCTTTGCTGCCCAGCAGCGATCCCTGATGCAGCCAGTTATCAGCGTTAACCGTTGCCTGCTCGCCCTGCAGCGTTCCCTGGGTGTTGAGCTGACCCGCGGTCAGCGTCAGTGTTCCGCCGCTCAGCGTTTTGCCACCGGCAGATTGCGTGATGTTATCAGCCTGAGCAGTCAGCGCCGTGTTGCCCTGTAACAGACCGTCGTTGTTCAGGCTGGAGCCCTGCAACCCCAGGCGGTCCGCCATTATTTTGCCGCTGTTGCGCAGCGTGGTGGCATTAAGGTCGCTCTCTCCCTGGCTGACCAGCGTGCCGCTGTTGATTAGATCGCTGGCGATATTACCGCGCAAGGCGCTGATGCCATTGATGCTGCCGCGATTGTCGAGAGAATCCAGCGTAACGTCGAGTTGCTGGCCCTGCCAGCTGCCATCATTGATCGCGTTACCGCCCTTGACGATCAGTCGATCGCCGCTCAGCAGTTGCCCATTGTTGTGGTTGAGGGTCTGAGCAAATCCGAGATCCAGCAGCGTGTCGCCCTGAAGCAGCCCGCTGTTTTCCAGCGTATTACCGCTGGCGCTGAGTTGCTGTGCCGCAATCTGGCCGCTGTTACTGAGCGTTTGGGCATGCAGGTCGGCCTGCTGGCCGGTCACGATCTGTCCCGTACTGCTGTTATTCAGCGTATCGGCAATCTGAAGATCGAGGTCATCGCTCAGCAGGCGTCCGCTGTTGTTGAGACGGTTGCCGTTGACTGAAAGCTTACCGTTAACCTGCAGCAGCCCGTCGTTATCCAGTTGATCTAACGTCAGCGTCAGCGGTCCTCCGGCGATTAACTGGCCGCCCTGGAGGTTGTGGAGTTGCTGATGATCCAGCGTTAAGGTGCTGTTGCCCTGCAGCAGACCGCCGTTACTGAGCACTGGCGCACCGAGGCTGAGGTTATCCGCCGCCAGTGTGCCTTTGTTATCGATCTCCCCAGCCTGTAAATTCATCTGCTGCTGGCTGATCAGACTTCCGCTGTTATCCAGCACACCCCCGACCTGGGCTGTCAGTGCTTTTCCGGCGCGAACAGTGCCACTGTTCTGCAACGCCTTCGCGTTTAACGCTATCTGATCGGCCTGCATTGCGCCGTGGTTATTCAGTGAAGTGATGTTGCCATTCAGGGTGCCGTCACTCAGCAACTGTCCGCCCTGCTGATTATCCAGCTGGTCGCCTGCCAGGGTAATCTGCTGATTACCCTGAATCAGGCCACTGTTAATCAGGTCGCCACGCAGCGTCAGCGCCTGAGCAATCAGCCAGCCGCTGTTGTCAGTGTGATTCGCTTTTAGCGCGATGCCCTGTTGTCCCAGAATCTTGCCGCTATTGACCAGCGTGTCGCTTTGCAGGTCGGCGTCGGCTTCACTGAGGGCATTGCCGCTGTTCTGCCAGCGATCAGCATTCAGTGTCAGCTGTTTGCCCTGCATCAGTCCGCTGTTGTCCAGCGTCTGCTGTTGTACATTCAGCTGGCCTGCGCTGAGCAGCGTGCCGCTGTTGGTTAACCCGCTGCCCTGCAACGATAGTGCCTTGTCGCCCTGGAGTGTTCCGCTGTTATTGACCTGGCTGACATCGCTATTCAACGTTGCGGCGGCGATGATGCCCTGATTAGTCAGTACATCGCCGTGCAGCTGGAGTGGATCACTGGCCAGCAGTTTGCCACCCAGCTGATTATCCAGATGCCCGTACCGGGCGCTGAGGCTGGCAGCGTTGATTTCCCCGCTGTTGTTCAGCTGGTCGCCGCTGACAACCAGTGTTTTGCCGCTGGTGATCAATCCGCTGTTATTAAGCTGTGGCAAATCGAGCGCAAAATCGTTGTCGGAACTGATCGTCCCCGCAGCCAGGTTATCCAGCTGTCCGGCATGTAAAGAGAGCTGATTAGAGCCCTGAAGCAGCCCGCCGTTACTGATTTGCCCGGCGATCAGCGTCAGATTCGGTGCGGTTAACGAGCCCATGTTACGCAGTTGTGCACTGTTCAGGATGAGTGCGTTCTGACTGCTGATGGCCCCCTGATTTTCCAGCCTGCCACGACCGGTCAGTTGCGCGTCACCGCCTGCAGTGATGGAGCCGTTTTGTTGCAGCGTATCGCTGTTAATCACAGCATCGCCATGACTCACCATCTCGCCACTGTTATTCAGGGTCGGGGCATCGATTTGCAGACGCTGACTGACCAGATTGCCGCTGTTGCTGAAGGTATCCGCAACACTAAACAGTGCGTTGCCCTGTGCGGAGAAGATTCCGTCCTGATTCAGTCGATTAGCCGTGATCGTAGCATCACCCGTACTGATCAGTTTGCCGCTGTTATCAAGAGTGCCGCTTTGAATGTTCAGGCTGCTGCCGCTGATTTCATCGCGGTTAGTCAGCTGTCCGCTAACAGCCAAAGTGTTTTTACCCTGAGCCAGCAGCTTACCGTTCTGTTGCAGAGTATTAGTGCGAACCTGCACGTCACCATTACTGGCCAGGCTGCCACGGTTAGCGATCTGTGCAGCCTGAATATCGAGTGTTTTTGCGGCGGCGAGCTGACCGGTATTGTCCAGCTGAGAGGTGGCAGAGAGCTGCAGCGCGTCTACCGCACTACCGCTGCTGCTGTTATCAACACTCAGGTTAGCACCGCTGAGACGCACATTCTGGCCTGCTTTAACGCTGCTGCCTTTGAGCGTGATATTGCCCTGAGTGTTGAGATCCAGCGAGGCGTCGCTGCCCAGCGAGGCCCCATTTAAGGCGATATCCTGCTGCGCTGTCAGCGCGACGTTGCCCCCGGCTTTATGTTCGCCTTGTAAGGTGATGCTGCTGCCTTTTGCAGTCAGGGCGCCGCTGGTCAGGCTATTGTTGATGCTTAACCGACCCTGCGCATCCAGCACCATATCGCCCTGACGGGCATTAAGATTGCCGAGATTGACGCCAACGCCGTTTTCGCTGGAAACCAGATGGATGCGGTTGGCGTACATGCCGCCCAGCGCGCCGGTATCTACGGCGACCGATGGCGCAGCACCTTCGCCCGCGATGGGTGTCACGCTGCCATCAGCGCCGACCCGGTTTGCGCCCAGCGTCACATTAAGATCTTTGGCATGGATGCCCGCGTTGATTTCGGTTGCGCGCGCGATGATCGAGACAGCATCTGCCTGGCTGCCATCCAGTCCTTTTCCCTCAATGCTGATTGCGCCTTTCGTCACCTCCAGCGATTGCAGATTGCCCTGCGCATCAAGCTGCGGTTTACCGGTGGTCAGCGTAACGTTGGGCGTATTGATAAAACCACAGCCGTTACAGGTAATGCCATAAGGGTTAGCGACCATCACGTTGGCCGCTTTACCCGCTACCTCGGTATAGCCCTGCAGCTGTGAACGGTTAGCACCCACCACCTCATTGATAATGGCCCGGGCTTCCTGCCCTGCTTTGAGATTCGGGTTGTTCTGGACAAGTCCACCCAGCTGGGTCTGCGTCAACCGGCCGGTTGCGTTGTTCAGAATCAGCCCTTCCTGACCCACGTTGTAATTCTGATACTGGTTATGCGACAGGCCCGCCGCATTCGGCGTCGCGATATTAATGACCGGCACGCCATTCCCGGCAGCATCGACGTTGGTACCTGGTGTGACGGGCGCTATCGCCGCAGAAAAGGCGGGCAGCAGTGGCTGAAACGCGATCAGCGAGCAGATGAGATAGCTCAGCAGACGACGCGGTAGTGAAAGCTTTAATTGATCATCCATAATCGGGGCCTTTGTTTAAAAAACGAGTCCAACACGCGCGTAAACGCTGAGGCGATCGGGCGCAAGATAATTGGGGTAGCTGACAGGGATACCCAGCGACAGCTGAGTAGAGACATGCGCGTTACGGGTCCCAAGTCCCAGCGAACTGCCCCACAGCGTGCCTGCTGCGTAGCGATCCTGTTTGTCGCTCTGGAGCCACCCGCCGTCCAGCGCCAGGGTGGTGCTGACCTCGCCGATTGCAGGCAGGGTAAACAGCGAGTAATTCAGTTCGTTACGCAGATAGCCGCCAACATCGCCGGAAAGGTATTGCTCCTTGTAGCCGCGAACCGAGTTCTCGCCACCAATCGTCAGGCGTTCGCTGCCATAGAGGCGATCCGGCGACCACTGAGCGTAAAAGCTGCTGAGCCACCACATTTTCTGAGTGACAGGCCGCTGATAGCTGCTGCTGACGCTCCATTTGCGGAATTCAGCTTTCGGAAAATCGTCGCTTTTACCCTTGTCGCTTTCCGCATCGAACCATGGCATCCCGCGGCTCAGCATCGGGTTCAGGGTGGCCACCCCACCTGCAATTTTTTGCGTATGGTTAAAACCGATCTGCAGACTGGTCAGTTTGCGGCTACTGCTTTCAAGCAGGGTCTCATTCAGCCAGTTATGGCTGACGTAATGGTTCAGCCCAAGCTGAAGGCCGGTTTTGATTTGCCCGTTGCGAAACAGCACCCACGAGCCGCTGAGGCGGTTAGAGATGTTGTCACCGTTGCTATACCAGTCGAAACTATTGGCGTTAAAGCGGCTGTGATAGTTGCTCCAGCTATAGCTGTAATCCAGCAGCCCATAGCCATAAGGTACGCTGACGCCCGCCTGGAAATTTTGCGCATCGCGCCAGTCGCTGAAAGCGCTGCTGCGACCACCGCTGACAAACCAGCGATCGGCAACACCCAGCAGGTCGTTACCCACCAGCGAGCCGGAAAGCTGACCGACGCCGGTGCTTCGCTGGCCACTATTGTCCATATTCAGCCCCAGCGTCAGAGGAAACTCGGGGGTGCTGGTCAGGTTAACAATGGAATAGCCCGGCTGAGTCGATGGGATGATTTCAATCTGAACCGGCGTAGTACGAAGCCGGTTTATCTGCTCCATTCCCTGTTCAATGTCGCGTAAATTTAAAATACGACCTGCACGGGTCGGGAACGCCATGTTCAGCTGACGTGCACTGGCACCCTGCAAATGAATCGCCTCAAGCTTTCCTTCCAGTACGGTGATATTTAATGTCCCGTGGGAAAGATTCTGTTCTGTCAGGAAGGCCCGGCTGGTGATATAGCCGCGCTGGACATACCACTCTGAAATAGCGCGTACCAGCTGATTAATACGGTCCAGACTCAGGCACTGATTGATATAGGGAGCGACAAGTCTCTTCTGTGTATCAGGCGTGATTAAGCTCGCCTGTTGCAGTGAAATCTGGTTGATTTCAAAACAGGGGCCGCTGGCTGGTGCCGATTCGGTTTTTTGCAGCTCAACCTGATGCGCCTGTGTTAATGCGTCACGCTGCTGCTGATCCTGCTGCAACCGCTGCTGCTGCTGATTTTGAATAACGTCAAGATCGCCCGGCGTGACTGGTGCAGCCATGACATTGCTGATAAACAAACTGGCTCCGAAAACCAGCCACTTCCCTGTTTCAGGCATTTTCATCGAAGGATTAACAACGCTTATTGTAAGTTTTGTGTAAGCACAGGCGTGCAGATTACCACCTTAACAATCGGAAGTTCCTTATTGACTTAAAATAATGATGTGGCATTACAAAAAGTAAAATTAGCGGTGATAAAACGTTTTCTAAGCCAAATTTGTAATGACTTAGCCACTTTCTATGTACGGAGGTCATTTATGAGTGTTAAGGGAATGGATGTTAAGACGTGCGCTGATGAATATAGATCCGTGCCGGATTACTCATTCATATAACGGCGCTGGTGTTTTAAGTGGGATAAAAAATAATGATGTTGCTGTTTTTCGTGGTGAAGCCTGCTGGCTGAAATGACTCGCGCACTACATATGCAAAAAGGCCCGCAACGTAGCGGGCCTTTAACCAGACAACATACAACAACCATTATTTTTCATGGTAGCGATGCACTGCCGGATAATATTCCAGTCCATACAGCTGGCTTAGCGGCAGCAGCAGTTCCACGTTAATATCATGCACACGTTCACTCGCCACAGGGCCGCTCAGCAGCTGTTCAAACCAGGCTATCAGTTTCTGTTTCATCTCAGGCTCTCCGCATCAGTTGATGCCCTGAGTAAACCCGCTTACACGCCCGATCAGAACCAAAAATTTCTGCGCTGCTTATGCCGGAAATGGCATAAGCAGCCCCCATCTGTTTAGCCAGTGCCAGACACCGGCTGCTCAAAACGGTTACTGCGTTATCAGCGTCACCCAGTTCGCGCCTTTACCAGCCGGGGCTTCAGCAACCCGTTTGAGTTCGCCGCTGGCGGGATCGATGGCGTAACTGCCAATCACCGCGCTCTTCTCCCCGCTGACGATCAGCCATTTACCCTGCGCATCAATCGCAATACTGCGCGGCTGTTTTTCAACCGGCCAGCTGCCGATAAGTGTTAGTTCACCCGACTGTTTATCAACCCGGTAGCCACTGACGGTGCTGGAAGTGCGCTCGGTGACATAGATAAATTTGCCGTCCGGGGTGATTTTGATGTCTGCTGCCCAGATGCGCGGCGTGGGATCGCTGTAGCCCGCCGGGCGCTGCTCGCCATGCTGCAGGTTATATTTCTTCGCCACCGCATTCGGCCAGGTTTTCAGCTCCGTCAGCGACCCATCCGCCGCGCGACGGAACTGTGTAATGGTGCCGCTCATCTCCGCGAGGTTATAGAGAAAACGATTATCGGGCGAAATCACCGAATGTCGTGCGCCGCTGTTTTTCTCGCCCTGAACAAAACCGGTTCCCAGCGGCGTTATCGCGCCGTTATCGGCAAAGGCATATTGCAGCACGCGATCTGCGCCAAGGTTGCCGACGTAGAGGGAATGATTGCTGACGTCGGTGATCACTGAATGGGCATGCGGCCCGGTTTTCACCTCGCCCGTGACCTGGGGTGTCACAATGCCTTTCTCATCAATCCGGTTACTGGTGACGATATCGCTGTCATAGGAGGCAGCCAGCAGATAGCGCCCACTTCTGTCGGTGGTGATCCACGGAAAGCTGGCTGCAACCGGTGTCACCGCCAGTTTCTGCAAATCACCGTGCAAACCCGAGATGCGCCAGCTGATGATCGAGTAAGGCGGACTCCGCAGCGCACCATAGAGCCGTTTACCATCCGGGCTGGCCGCCAGCGGCATAATCTTTTTACCGGCAGGCGTATCGCCACGCCATTGCAGGCTGCCATTCGCCTCGCTGAGCTGATAGCGGGAAACGGTGCCGGATTCAGCATTGGAGACATAGACAAAGGTTGTCGCCCATAACGGGGCGCTACACAGCAGCGGCAGGAGTGCCAGCGCCGTTTTCAGACGGATCATAGGGTCACCTTGATAAGTAGTGTCTGCATCATTGCGCAGCAGGCATTACGCTAACCCTGTCTGAGAAGACTGGCTTTGTGCAACTGTCTGAAATTCGGTTCGAAAGTCTGGAGATGTGACGGAGATGTTATTTTTAATGGTGCTGAAAGAGGTATGACGCCTTTCCCCACGGCGGGGGAAAGGCGTTAACAACGCGCTAACCGGTTTTCGCGATCATTTTTCGATAGCGGTTGAGCCACTTGCCGCTGTTAAGTCGCCACCAGAAGAAGATGCCACGCACCGTCCAGTCGAGGAACATCCCCAGCCAGACGCCGGTCACGCCCATCCCCAGTTCAATCCCGAGCAGGTAGCCGACCACCACGCGGGCGCCCCACATGCTGAACATCGACACATACATGGTGTAACGTGCATCGCGTGCGCCCTTGAGTCCGGCAGGCAGTACCCAGGAAGCGGCCCATAACGGCATAAACAGCGCGTTAAGCCAGATCAGCTGCTTCGTCACGTTAATCACTTCCGGATCGCTGGTATAAAACCGCGCCAGTAATCCGGCCAGCGGCACCGTCAGCAGGGCCATCACGGTCAGGCAGACCGTCGCCAGCCAGAAGACGTGCCGCACCTGGCGTTCCGCCTGGAACACCTGATTCCTGCCCAGACGGGTACCGGTGATAATCGTTGAAGCCGAACCCAGCGCATTGCCTGGCAGGTTGATCAGTGAGGCGATAGAAAAAGCGATAAAATTACCGGCAATCTCGCTGGTGCCCATTCCGGCAACAAACACCTGTGTCAGTAGTTTGCCGCCGTTGAACAGCACCGACTCGATACTGGCAGGCACGCCTATTCCTAAAACTTCCATCAGAATGCTGCTGTTCCAGCGCCGGAAATAGCTCGACAGCGTAATTTTCAGTGAGGCGTTAAAGCCGATCATCAGCACGTAAATCACCGCGATCGCCCCGATATAGCGGGTGATGGTCAGTCCGAGCCCGGCACCGATAAACCCTAAACCGTCCCACGAGAAGCAGCCATAAATCAGCACGCTACTGATGATGATGTTGAGGATGTTCATGCCGCCGTTAATCAGCATCGGAATTTTGGTATTACCTGCACCGCGCAGCGCCCCGCTGCCAATCAGGGTGATGGCGGCGGCCGGATAGCTCCAGGCGGAAGTCTGCAGATAGCTCAGCGCCAGCGCTTTGACTTTTGGATCGGCGGCACCGGCAATCGCATCGACGATCAGATGGCCCCAGAACTCAATGGCGATCACCAGCACAAAGGCGAGTATCGTCATCATGGCCAGCGACTGACGCGTGGCGGCACGGGCGCGCTTGCCGTTGCGTTTTGCCAGACTGAACGCCACCACCACCGTGGTACCAAGATCGATGGCAGCAAAGAACGAGATGATCACCATGTTGAAGCTGTCGGCCAGGCCGACGCCCGCCATCGCCTCTTTACCCAGCCAGCTGACCAGGAAGGTGCTCAGTACGCCCATCAATAGCACACAGGCGTTCTCGAAAAAGATAGGCACTGCTAATGGCGATATCTCACGCCAGTAGAGCGTGCGATACGAACGGCGTTTCGGGTACCACGCCGTGCGCTTGATCGCCTGCATCACTGCTACGCCGGGATTTTGCAAAGGATTACCAAATCAGAAGAGACTGGACAGGAGTTCTAATGATGATAGTGGGCAGGGAAATATGCAAAGTCTTTCCGGTGCAAATTAATCATGGTTACAAACTTTTTAATGCCGCCACGGCACAATCTGCCTCACTGCCCCGCCCGCTGTAGCAAACCTGATTATTTCCCTGACGTTATGATCGGTTGGCCATGCTTTGCTGCTGGCGGTTTTTCCGCCCTATCCTCATCGGTAACGCATTTAAAAGTGGCGGATCACCCCTTCTTATCGTAAAGATTTTCTTAATGGATTTCAGTGCAGCGAATCCTCATTTAAAACAGCACTGCTCAGAATTCGCGCTTCGCTGGCGCAAAAAAACGGCGATCACAGATTCTTCACCAATCTCCGCAACAAACCCGCTAAGCTTGGGGCAAATTGCGAAAAAAATGGAAGGAGAAACCATGCCGGCACTACGGAAAAACCTGACCAGCCAGCAGGCGCTGGATGAACTCGAACACCTGTACGATGGCGCCGTTGATGCGCTGCGCGAGGCGATTAAAGCCTTTACCGAAAACGGCACGCTGCCCGATGCCACCGCGCGGGCGCAGGGACTATTTGTTTACCCGGAGCTGCGCATCACCTGGCGCGGCGACGGTCCGCAGCAGAACCGCACGCGTGCCTGGGGACGCTTCACCCACACTGGCAGTTACAGCACCACCATCACCCGCCCGGCGTTGCTGCGCCACTATATTTCGGAACAGCTTCAGATGCTGGAGAAGGAGTATCAGCTGGAGATCGACGTGGGGCCCTCCAGCCAGGAGATCCCCTACCCTTACGTGATCGACGGTTCCGACCTGTCACTGGATCGCACCATGAGCGCCGGTATTGCGCGCCACTTCCCGACCACCGAGCTGTCACAGATTGGTGATGAGACAGCCGATGGCCTGTTCCATGCCGATGCAAAATCCCCTCTGTCGCACTTCGACGCGCTGCGAACCGACTTCTCGCTGGCCCGCCTGCGCCACTACACTGGCACCAGCGTAGAGCACTTCCAGCCGTTTGTGCTGTTCACCAACTACACCCGTTATGTTGATGAGTTTGTGCGCTGGGCGATCGAGCAGGTGCGCGATCCCAGTACCCCTTACGACAGCCTGGCCTGCGCGGGCGATGTGGTGCTGACCGCCGACACCGCTGACAGTGAGTCGATGCTCTCGGATCTGGCGTGGAAGAAGCACCAGATGCCCGCCTGGCATCTCACCTCGCCGAATCGTCGCGGTATTACGCTGATTAATATTGGTGTTGGCCCGTCGAATGCCAAAACCATCTGCGATCATCTGGCGGTGATGCGTCCACATGCGTGGCTGATGATTGGTCACTGTGGCGGTCTGCGCGAGAGCCAGCGGATTGGTGATTATGTGCTGGCCCATGCCTATCTGCGCGACGATCACGTGCTGGACAGCGTGCTGCCGCCTGATATCCCGGTACCCAGCATTGCCGAAGTGCAGCGCGCGCTGTATGACGCCACCAAATCAGTGAGCGGCATGCCAGGCGAAGAGGTGAAGCAGCGGTTGCGTACCGGCACCGTGGTGACCACGGACGACCGCAACTGGGAACTGCGCTACTCCGCTTCGGCACTGCGCTTTAACCTGAGCCGTGCGGTGGCGGTCGATATGGAAAGCGCCACTATTGCCGCACAGGGTTATCGTTTCCGGGTGCCATATGGCACGCTGCTGTGCGTTTCAGACAAGCCGCTGCACGGTGAGATTAAGCTGCCCGGTCAGGCGAACCGTTTCTATGAAGGGGCGATTTCGGAGCATCTGCAGATTGGTATTCACGCTGTTGAGCTGCTGCGCGCCGAGGGCGATAAGCTGCATTCGCGTAAGTTGCGTACCTTTAATGAGCCGCCTTTCAGGTAAGCGTTTAACCGCCTGATGCGGGGGTTGTTCGCTGCGCGAACGGGCTATGAGAAGGTTTCGTTCGCCTGGTAAGCCGGGCAGTTTCAGATTCGCCTCTGCAGGCGACCGACAAGGGGCGCCAGTCGCCGCGCCCCCTTGACCCCGGGCTCCGGCCTGCTTCACCGCCGCTTCGCGGTTCCTTCGCTACTTCAGGATTTCTCACGGACCAGCGGGACGCGCCATCCATGGCGCGAACCCGCCTCTTCGCGACATCCCTGTCGCTCGTCCTGAAATCCCTCATCCGCTCAGCGGTTCTGACGGCCTCCCCACCCCCTCGCTGTTATCTCTGCTTTTTATGTCAGGTACTTTATCGCTGTGGGTTTTGGGATTGTCTTTGCGATCAGACCATCAGACAGCACGGCAACAGCGAAATGAAAAGATAATTACAGGCGGGGATTTGTGCGAGGCGTCCGAAGCGCTGAGGAACAACCGAAGGCAAGGATGAGCCCACAGGAAGTCGGCGAAAGGACGGCACGAGCCAAGGATGGCGAGTCCGGACGGTCCGTCGGCCGCAGCGAATGACGAAGGCACCCCGCGAAGCGTGGCGCGCAGGCAGCCGGGCGCCGGGATTCATGCGACCTTCGAATCTCCCTCATCCGTATTTAGCGAAAAAGAATGGGAGGTGGTATATCTGCTGGTCCGCGGAATGAAAATCAAACAAATAAGCAGCATTCCGGCAATCTCAGTTGATGCCGTTAACGGCAGGCTCCGAAGCTGTTACCTAAAAGCGGGTCTCAACGCCGTTTCCGCCCTCACTGACTATTGTCCTCAAAGCCAATTTGATAACTATATACCGGCGCTCTTTCTGAAGAAGGGACATATCGTAATCAGAGGCTAAGCTGATGAATCAAGAACCGAATCCTCTCAGATACTATTTTGACCACTCCCTGTTTGGCTGGGCAATAAAGGACAGCGCTTCACGCTATGTTTATAGTTTTTTTGTTGCCTGAAATCCAGCCTATTTATAATCAACCATCTAGATCACACCTTGGACGCCAGTGGCGACAAAATGGCGACAGAGCCTTTGCAGTGGGGCGTAATTTGTTGTTCTATGCCGTTTCAATTGCATACAACAATTCAACCAAAGCAACCGCGCCGACATCATCCCAGCGCAAATAACTAGCCAAAGAACTTGTTCCCGAATCCCTTCCTAAAACTTTATGACAGATAGCCTGATGATCCGCAGATGCTGAAACCCAAACAGTTCCACCATGTTGGCAAAAGTAGGTCGAACCTTTCAAACCATCTCGCTGAATACGTTTTTTCCAGGTATCCACCTGCTGCTGCGTAACTCTTAAACTCATCATTCCCCCTTAGTAAATCAAACATTCCCAGGCAATGATCTCATAAAATACCAGCATGAATCAGAGCGGAGAATATGTGTGTTTAATTTTTATCCTGAAAAAACATTCAGCAGAGCAGAGGTCATGTGCCGTCCCACGCCTGTTCCTGCGGTGAATGGTATCTATTTCTGGTGGTTCAAAGAGATTCCCCCAGGCGTTCCGACTGAAGGTTGCATCACAAAGGATGGATACACATTGCTCTACGTCGGTATTTCGCCTGATAAGAAGGGAAAACCTAATAGCTGCGCCAATCTCAGACAGCGCATTAAAACCCACTATAGCGGTAATGCCGAAGGGTCAACGCTAAGGCGCACGTTGGGGGTATTGCTTGCGACGGAAAGTAATTTTCCGCTCCGTCGGGTTGGCTCGGGTAAAAGAACAACGTTTACCCATCCTGGTGAACAATGGTTAGATCGATGGATGGAAAAGAATGCAAAGGTGTACTGGGTAGCAGATGAAGAACCATGGGTTGTTGAAGAAACGTTAATTGCCAGCATTTCGCTGCCATTAAACCTTCAGGGAAATAACCATGCCTTTAAACCCGTCCTTTCAGCAATGCGTAGCAAAGCTATGGCAGAGGCCAAAGTAATGGAAATCGCGGATGAAACAGGTTTTAGCAGAAGTGTCGTTGCAGAAATGATAAAGCAGGCTGTGCAAGTAAACTGAGCCACATATGATATCTGCCACTACGCAATCTCCCAGGTCACCAGGTACCGAATCACGTTTGTAAGGACCAAAGGTAAAAAGAAACCTTATGAATCTTTCCCCGCTTTCAGCGGCCTGAGCCCAGCCAGTCCGGGTGACAAACCCACCGGCAGGGGTTTGCCAGAGGCGTCCGCAGCGCTGAGGAACAACCTGAGGCCAGGATGAGCCGACAGGACGTCGGCGAAAGGACGGCACGAGCCAGGGATGGCGAGTCCGGACGGTCCGTCGGCCGCAGGGCGTGACGAAGGCACCCCGCTACGCGGGGCGCGCAGGCAGCCGGACGCCGGGATTGTTAAGGGGCGGGCGTACGCCCCTTGACGCGTCCGCCTGCATAGGCAATCTGAAACTCCCATACGTCTGGCGGGCGAAACCCGCTCAGTGCTAACGCGCGGCTAAGTGATCTGAAACCCCCATCGCCTGGGCAGGCGTAACCTGCTCATAGCCAGCCCGCTGCTAAGCGAAACTTACTCAGTGTGCCAGCCCGCTGCACAGCGAAATCCGCTCGCTGCTAAGCGCCCCCCCCTGCCGCCAGGCAACAACTAAGCACTCAACCATCCCAGCTTAATCACAAACAGAATCGACAGGATCACCAGCGCCGCATTCACCTCTTTCGCGCGTCCGCTCAGCAGCTTCACCAGCGTCCAGGTAATAAAACCAAACGCGATACCGTTAGCGATCGAATAGGTCAGCGGCATGGTCAGCGCGGTGACGGTGACCGGCGCGGCGGTGGTGATATCTTTCCAGTCAATCTCTGCCAGGCCCGATGCCATCAGCACCGCTACAAACAGCAACGCAGGCGCGGTGGCATAAACCGGAACACTGGAGGCCAGCGGCGAGAAAAACAGGGCCAGCAGGAACAGCACGGCGACCACAATCGCGGTCAGGCCGGTACGGCCACCGGCACTCACGCCCGCCGCCGATTCCACATAACTGGTAGTGGTCGAGGTGCCGAGCAGCGAACCAAACAGCGCAGCCGCACTGTCAGCAATCAGTGCACGGCCCATCTTCGGCACGTTACCCTGCTCATCCGCCAGACCGGCGCGTTTGGTCACACCCAGCAGCGTGCCCGTGTTATCAAACACATCAACAAACAGGAAGGCAAAAATCACGCTGATCAGGCCGACGTTAAACGCGCCGGCAATATCCAGCTGCATAAAGGTCGGTGCAATCGACGGCGGTGCAGAGAAGACCCCGGCAAAGGGCGACAGACCAATGCCCATGGAGATAAAGGTCACCAGCAGAATACCGATCAGCACTGCGCCCGTCACCCGACGCGCTTCCAGTACTACGATAACCACAAAGCCGAGCATCGCCAGCAGCGGACCCGGTTTAGTCAGATCGCCAATGCCCACCAGCGTCGCCGGGTTATCGACCACAATGCCTGCCCCTTCCAGCGCAATCAGCGCCAGAAAAAGCCCGATACCGGCACCAATCCCGGCGCGCAGCGGCAGCGGAATACTGGCAATAATCCATTCACGAATCTTAAATAGCGACATCGCGAAGAAAATCACCGCCGAGAGAAACACCGCGCCCAGCGCAATCTGCCACGTATAGCCCATGTGCAGCACAACGGTGTAGGTGAAAAAGGCGTTCAGTCCCATACCCGGCGCCAGCGCAATCGGATAGTTGGCGATCAGCCCCATCAGCACGCAGCCAATCGCCGCCGCCAGACAGGTGGCGACAAATACCGCGCCCTTGTCCATGCCGGTTGCGCCCAGAATGCTTGGGTTCACAAACAGAATATAAGCCATCGCCAGGAAGGTGGTGATCCCGGCGATAATCTCAGTACGAACCGTCGTATTATGCGCTTTGAGTTTGAATAGTTTTTCTAACATCATCATCTCTCGATACAGGAGACATCAGTCTCACTTGCCAAAGGGGTTTGCATGCTGATTATTCTGTTTCCGGGACACTGATGCCGGCCGCTGCATACTTGCGTGCCAGAATCGCCTGAAATCCCTGACTTACCCACTGCCCAAAGCAATTGCCATGCCAGCTACCGACGCAATCGATTACCTGGCAGAGCCGGGTACGCCTAAGAGAATTCCGAACCAAAACGAGGCGCGATTATGGTGCAATGCACCGATGCCGCGCAATCGTTTTCCTGCGGCAAACAGGCAGCCCCGAAAAACTCTGCGCCAGCGCACGCTTCCGCACTCTCACAGGCGAAGCTGGTCACGTTTCAGCATGCTGCCTCAGCAAGCTTTTCTGGCCTGTGTAGACTCCTGAATTAACTCTTTCGTAACACTGAGGCCGCGCAATGAAGCCAGCAATTTTGGTGGTGGATGATGATCCTGCAGTCTGCGACGTCTTGCAGGATGCGTTAAGTGAACATCTGTTAACGGTCTACCGCTGTCATCAGGGACGCGAGGCGCTATCGATGCTCAGCGAACACCCGGAAATCTCGCTGGTGATGCTGGATATGATGCTGCCCGATACCAACGGGCTACTGGTATTGCAGCAGCTTCAGCGTCAGCGACCCGAAGTGCTGGTGATTATGCTGACCGGTATGGGTTCTGAAGCGGAGATGGTGGTGGGCCTTGAGATGGGCGCAGATGATTACATCGCCAAACCCTTTAATCCACGCGTGGTAGTAGCGAGAACCCGGGCGGCCCTGCGTCGCAGCGGACGCATAGCGCAGGCCGACCCTGAACAGGAGGGCTGGCGTTTTGGCGGCTGGCAACTGGATGATGGCCGCTGCCAGCTGTTTAATCCGCAGCGCGAGCTGGTGCCGCTGACCCAGGGGGAATATAGCCTGTTACGCGCGCTGGTTCGCCACGCCCGAAAAGTGCTGACCCGCGATCAGCTGCTGGAGCTGACCCATAGCGAAAGTCTCGACGTGTTTGACCGCACCATCGATGTGCTGATCATGCGGCTGCGCCGTAAAATCGAAATCAACCCGCACCAGCCCGACCTGATCCGCACCATTCGCGGACTGGGTTATGTCTTTTCGGCCGATGTGGTGAAACCCGATTCGACAACGCGTGCCAGTCAGATTGCCTGATTACGCCTGCCGCGCGCAGGATAACCAGTGCGCGTAATCGTTGCACAGAAGCCAGCGCGGCGCTTCATCCTCCTCAGGCGGGTTGAAACGAGCCAGCGGCGTCAGAAACACGTTGTCGTTTTCATCATCGTTGGGCATCGATACCTCGCCCACCAGCACGTCGCCGAGGCCACTTTCACCCCAGAAACTGTGCCAGATGCCCGCCTCCAGCGTCACGCTTTCACCCGGTGAGAGCCGCAGCTGTGAACCGGCGGCATGGGTCTGGCGCAGGCCATCCAGCGACACCGCCACCAGCGAGTCAGCCAGCCCGTCACCGTTGCGGTTATGCAGTTCGACAATCAGATTTCCGCCGCCGCGATTAATGATGTCTTCCATCTTGCGCGGATGGTAGTGCATGGGCGTCTGCTGCCCTTCCCGCACGTGCATTATTTTCTCGGCGTAGGGTTTATGCCACGGCTGCCCGTTTGGTGAACCGTTGCGCAGGGTAAACAGTGTCAGCCCGGTCTGCAGAAAATCAGTCGCGCCAAAACTGGTGAGATCCCAGCCCAGTCGCAACGCCAGAATCTCCTGCGCGACCTCACGATCCTGAGCCCGCCACTGGCTCACATCGAAATCGGCCCACGGCGGCAGATGCACATCCTGCTGTCGGAAAAACTCGCGCGTATGTTGCAGGTAATAATTAACCTCTGAACGTTGCATGGTGGCCTCCTGAGAGCGGCACCCTTAAGGTGCCGCACTAAAGCTTATTTCACCGTCCAGCCCTGGTAGCTGCCGATATTATTACGATCGATCAGTTTCACCGGGATCAGCACCGGTTTGTCCGGTGCCGGTTTGCCCTGCAGAATGTCATAACCAATCTCGACCGCTTTGGCGGCCATGACCTGTGGATCCTGCGCAGGCGTCGCGACGAACAGTGAATTCTTGCGCTTCAGCGCCTCTTCACCGTCCGGCGAGCCATCGACGCCAACGATAAAGAACTCACTGCGCTGCGCCTGTTTCGCCGCTAAGTCTGCACCAATCGCTGTCGGGTCGTTGATGGCAAACACCGCATCAATTTTTGGATTGGCAGAAAGCAGACCGGTCATGACTTCCAGTCCGCCTTCACGACTGCCTTTGGCGTTCTGGTTGTAAGAGAGCAGCTTGATGTCAGGATGGGTTTTCAGCTCGGTCATGCAGCCTTCAACGCGGTTTTGCACCGCAGAGACCGGTGGTCCGTTAATGATCACCACGTTGCCTTTGTTCTTCAGCCGGTCAGCAATATATTTACAGGCCATCGCGCCCGCCTCGGTGTTATCGGAGGTGATGGTCGCATTCGCGCCATCGGCCGCCACGTCGACCGCCACCACGACGATACCGGCATCACGCGCCCGCTTCACCGCCGGGGCGATCCCTTTGGAGTCGGCGGCGTTGAGAATAATCATGTCGACTTTGGCCGCAATAAAGTTATCAATCTGGCCCACCTGCTGACCGAGATCGTAGCCGCTGGAGACCAGCGTCACATTCACTTTATCGCCCGCCAGCTGACGCGCCTTCATCTCAGCGCCTTTGGTGATCTGCACGAAGAAGGGGTTTGCCAGATCGCCGACCGTTACGCCGATAGATTTGAGTTCTTTTGCCTGAGCCAGGCCGGTACTGAACAGCGTCGCCGCCAGCAGCCCGGTTACAATCGGATTAAAACGCATAGACCTTCTCCTGCTGTTTTCAAGGTGCCAACCACTTAATGGCGTTTTTTAGGTGGCGGAGGTGAAATGGCACAGCCGCCCTTATAAGACTCAACTCACATGATGACGGGTACGGTATTTGTCGATCAGCACCGCGATGATGATGACCGCGCCCTTGATCACCAGCTGCCAGAAATAGGAGACCCCCATCAGCGTCATGCCGTTATTCAGCGTGGCGATAATCAGTGCGCCAATCAGGGTGCCGGTGATGGTGCCGATGCCGCCGACAAAGCTGGTGCCGCCGAGGATCACCGCCGCAATCGCATCCAGCTCATAGCCAACCCCAAGGTTGCCGTTGGCGCTGTAAAGCCGCGAGGCGCTCATCAGTCCCCCCAGCCCCGACAGCAGACCGCTCATGCCGTAGACAAACAGCAGCACCATTCCGACCTTGATACCGGTGAGACGCGCCGCCTGGATATTGCCGCCGACTGCGTAGATATGGACGCCCAGCGTGGTGCGGCGCAGGATGAACCAGCAGATGGCGATCACCGCAAAGGCAATCACAATAAGCCACGGCACCGGCCCGAGATAGCCGTTACCGATCCACTCAAAGTTAATATCGGAGTTGATTACTGTGGTGCCATCCGCCAGCAGGTAAGCGGCTCCGCGCAGTGCGGTGTAGGTGCCAAGCGTGACGATAAAGGGCGGCAACCCGGCCCAGGCGACCAGGATGCCGTTGAACAGCCCCATCACCAGGCCTGCGCCCAGCGCCATCGGAATGGTCATGGAAGCGAGCATCGGATCCAGCGACGCTACCAGCGCCACCACCGCGGTGGTCCCCAGCATTGACCCCACCGACAGGTCGATCCCGCCGGTGAGGATCACAAAGGTCATGCCCGCCGCCAGCACGATGTTAATCGACGCCTGACGGGTGATGTTGAGCAGGTTTGCTTCGGTAAAGAAGTTCGGCGTGACGAAACCAAATACTGCCACGATCAGGATCAGAATCGGCAGGATACCCACCGTTTGCAGCAGATCGCCCATCAGGGCGCGTTTCAGCGTCGGTGCTTTGGTGCGGGCCAGTTGTGTCATGGTGGTCTCCTTAGATTTCGCCTGCTGACGCGCTGTGCGCACCGGTTGCCAGCGTCATAATATTTTCCTGACTGATGTGGCTGCCCTCCAGCTCACCGACGATGGTGCCTTCGTGCATCACGTATACGCGGTCGCTCATCCCGACCACTTCCGGCAGTTCGCTGGATATCATCAGAATCGCCACGCCCTGCCGCGCCATCTCCTGCATCATCCGGTAGATCTCGCTTTTCGCACCGACATCGACGCCGCGTGTCGGCTCATCGAGGATCAGAATGCGCGGACCAATCGCCACCCAGCGTGAAATCAGCAACTTCTGCTGGTTACCGCCCGACAGACCGCCCGCCCGGACCTGAGCGTGAGGAACGCGAATATTGAGTGAAGCGATCGCCTCATTGGCGATGGTCTGCCCTTTGCGGCGGTTCAGCATCCCGTAACTGGCGTCACGTTCCAGCGTCGCCATCACGATGTTCTCCTGCGCCGCCATCTCCAGAAACAGTCCCTGCTCTTTGCGGTTTTCGGTGAGGAAACCGATGCCGCGTGCAATCGCATCGCGCGGTGAATGGATGGTGACCTTTTCGCCATCGATCCAGATCTCGCCCTCTTTCGGCTTGTGCACGCCGAAGATCAGCTGTGCCAGTTCGCTGCGACCTGCGCCCACCAGACCGGCCAGGCCGACAATCTCGCCGGCCCGCACTTCAAGACTGCTGGGATGCACTTTGCCGCCGTCGGTAAGGTGATTGACCGCCAGCCGGATATCACCCAGCGGGATAGCACGGTCTTTGTTAAACAGGTCGCTGAGCGGCCGTCCGACCATCATCCGCACCAGTTCGCTGGCGTTGAGCTGGTCACGGGTCAGGCTGCCCACATACTCCCCGTCGCGCAGCACGCTGACGCGATCGGACAGCTCATACACCTCCGCCATGCGGTGGCTGATATAGATGATCGCCATGCCTTCGCTGCGCAGCCGTTTGATCAGCGCGAACAGCTGTTCGGTTTCGCGGTTGGAGAGCGCGGCGGTCGGCTCATCCATCACCAGAATGCGGCTGTTGCGCTGCAGCGCGCGGGCGATCTCCACCTGCTGCTGCTCGGCGATGCTCAGACGGCTGACCAGATCCCAGGCGCTGAACTGCGCGCCGAGCCGGTCAATGACCCGCTGCGCCTCTTCGGCCATCTGCCGCCGCTTCACCAGCCCGCCGGGCGCGATTTCGCTGCCGAGAAAAATGTTCTCCGCCACCGTCAGGTTAGGTGCCAGGTTGATCTCCTGATAAATCAGGGTGATCCCGGCGGCCAGTGCCTCTTTCGGCCCTTTCAGCGCCCAGGGCTTGCCTTCAATTAAAATTTCCCCGCTGCTGGCGGTATAGGCACCGGCCAGAATCTTCATCAGTGTGCTTTTACCCGCGCCGTTCTCCCCCATCAGCGCGTGGACCTCACCGGGATAAACCGTGAGATCGACGCCCTTCAGGGCATAAAAGCTGCCGAAGCGCCGGGTAATTCCCCGCATTTCCAGTATCGGTGTGGCTGTCATCGCCTCGCTCCTGCGGACTGTGGATAGCCGTCAGTAAAGCAACGCCAGATAAACGGAAAATGTCAGCGCCCGTTCATATTTGTCATAAACGCCCGCCTGCACGCTCCTATACTCGGCCCATCGTTGCAGTGATTAAGAGGTCGTGGGATGCAGCGCACTTATCCGTGGCAGGCCGGGGCACGTGGACGCCTGTTGCTGTTCAATCTGCTGGTGGTGTCGGTCACGCTGATGGTCAGCGTGGTGGCGATCTTGGGCTTTCGTCATGCCGGGGCGATTCAGGAGCAGGCGCAGGCGCAGACCCTGGCCGACATGAACGGCAGCCTGGCGCTGGCGCGGGATACCGCCAACGTGGCGACAGCGGCAGTACGGCTGTCACAGGTGGTGGGCGCGCTGGAGTATCAGAGCGAATCACAGCGGCTGCAGCAGAATCAGCAGGCGTTGCAGCAGTCGCTGAGCCTGCTGGCCAGTGCGCCGCTGGCGGCACGTCAGCCGGAGCGCATCGCCCGGATCCGCGCCCGCAGCCTGATGCTGGAACAGACGATTAACAGCCTGCTGCTGACCGGCCACCAGCGTCATCTGCAGCGCAACAACATGCTGAGCGACCTGTGGCAGACGCAGATTCTGCTCAGCCATATCGACCAGCTGGTGCAGCGGGAACAGCGGACGCTGCCGGATGCCGCGCTGCGGGAGCAAACCGAACGGCTGATCACCATCGCGATCCGCACACCCTCGCCCATCGCCGTCATCGAACAGCTCCAGCAGGTGATGGCGCAGTGGCGCAACGTGCCGCTGACGGGCGTGACCGGCGAAAACGTGCAGCGACTGCTGGCTACCCAGCAGCGCCTGCTGCCGCTGGCAGAGGCGCTGGAGCAGAGCGACCTGGCGATCGCCTATGCCACCTACCGGATTAAAGCGCTGGTGGCGATGCTGAATGAAGATATCAGCGCCTCGGTGCAGCAGGTGGCGTTACAGAGTGAGGCGCGCACCCTGGCGACCCACCGTGAGCTGGATTCCATCATCGGCTTTATCGCGCTGTTTGCGCTGCTGGCGCTGGCAATCACCGGCTATGCCGGTATCTACATCTATCGCAATCTCGGGTCGAGCCTGACGGCGATTGCCGGAGCCATGACGCGGCTGGCGCAGGGCGAGCAGAACGTCAGCGTGCCAGGGCTGCAACGCCGCGACGAGCTGGGCGAGCTGGCGCGGGCGTTTAACGTCTTTGCGCGTAATACCGCCTCGCTGGCTCACACCTCACGACTGCTGAAAGAGAAGAGTAATCAGCTGGAGTCCACCTTTCTGGCGATGCGCGACGGCTTTGCGCTGTTTGATAACAACGGGCAGCTGGTGGTGTGGAATGCCCAGTATGCGGAGCTGCTCGGCATCGCGCCGCATGAGCTGCATCGTGGCGTTCCCTGGCAGCAACTGCTGGCGCCGCTGGCGGTGGATCTGCACGATCCCGGTGAACCGCAGGAGATCCGGCTGGCCGATGGTCGTACGCTTGAGCTGCGCTTCAGCCCAATCCCGCGGCGCGGCATGGTCAATACCGTGCTGGACCGGACCTCGCGTAAAACGCTGGAGGAGGCGCTGCAGCACAGCCAGAAAATGAAGGCGGTCGGCCAGCTGACCGGCGGACTGGCACACGACTTTAACAATCTGCTGGCGGTGATTATCGGCAGTCTGGCACTGACCGAAGGCCAGCTGACGCCCGGCCCGCTGGCCAGCCGGATTGATCGGGCGCGACAGGCGGCCGACCGCGCTGCCCAACTGACCCAGCGGCTGCTGGCGTTCTCACGCAAGCAGGCACTCTATCCCCGTGCGGTGTCGGTGGTGACGCTGGTGGATAACCTGCAGGGGCTGCTGCAGCACTCGCTGCTGCCCGGTCAGCAGCTGATTATTGATGCGCAGCGTCCCGGCTGGCCCGCCTGGATTGATGCCAGCCAGCTGGAAAATGCGCTGATGAATCTTGTGGTGAATGCCCGCGATGCAATGCATCAGCAAAGCGGCGAAATCCGGCTGCGCATCTGGAATCAGCGTCGTCTGGAGGGCGATGAGAAGCGTGACAGGGTCACAATTGAGGTGATAGACCACGGCTGCGGCATGTCGGCCGGGGTTCGTGAGCAGGTGTTTGAGCCTTTTTTCACTACCAAGGCTACCGGCAGCGGCAGCGGGCTGGGCCTGTCGATGGTCTATGGCTTTGTAAGGCAGTCTGGCGGCCAGATCGAGCTGGAAACCGCGCCAGGCCAGGGCACCACGGTGCGGCTGCTGTTGCCACGCGCGCCGGAAGCCGCCGTCGCCGTAGTGATCGCCCCGCCATCGCCTGTGCACATTGAGACGGACATTGCGGCGGCCAGTAACCGGCTGGTGCTGGTGCTGGATGATGAACCGGCGGTGCGCCAGACGCTCTGTGAGCATCTGCATCAGCTGGGTTATCTGACGCTGGAGTGTGGTGACGGTGAAGAGGCGCTGGCGCTGCTGCGCCAGACACCTGATATCGACCTGCTGATCAGCGACCTGATGCTACCCGGCGAGATTAACGGCGCGGAGGTGATCCGCCAGGCGCAGCAGAACTGGCCGCAGCTGGCGACGCTGCTCATCAGCGGTCAGGACCTGCGCCACCAGCCGGTGACGCTGCCGCTGTGCGAACGGCTGGCGAAGCCCTGGCAGCAGGCACAGCTGGTGCAGGCGTTACAGCGGGCCTGGCAGCGCAGCGAACGGCTTAATCGCGCGCAGCAGGCTGCCACAACGGCACCGGCTTCCCACTGATGTAGCGCTTGCGCAGGCGGCTGGAGATCACATCCATCACCATCACTACCACCACCAGAATCAGCGTCAGGAACATCACCACATCCCAGTTCCACAGGCGCATATTCTCAGCGTAAACCAGACCGACGCCCCCGGCGCCGACAAAGCCCAGCACCGCCGCTGAGCGGGTATTGGACTCTATCTGGTAAAGGCTCAGCGCCAGAAACTGCGGGAATGACTGGGTGAAGATGCCGAAGCGGTGTTTCTGCAGGCTGTTGGCGCCGACTGCGCCCAGTCCGCGACCCGGTGAACGCTCCACCGCTTCGTGCCCTTCGGCGTAGAGTTTGCCGAGCAGACCGACATCCTGCAGGATAATCGCCAGCACCCCGGCCAGCGGCCCCATGCCGACCGCCCGGACGAAGATCAGCCCCCAGATCGCCATGTCGATACCGCGCAACACGTCAAACAGACGTCGCATCAGAAACGCCAGCGGTTTCGCAGTTCGGCTGTGCATCACGTTGCGCGCCGCCAGAAACGACAGCGGCAGCGCCAGCAGCGAGGCAGTCAGCGTGCCGGCAAAGACAATCCCTAAGGTGATGCCGACCTGCGACAGATAGTAGCCAAACGGCCAGTTCAGGAAGTCGTGCCAGACAAACATCCGCAGGAAATAGCGCCCCAGCTGCTGACAGCCCATCAGCAGGCGCGACCACTCCAGACCAAACACCGAAAAGAAAAAGAGGTAATAGAGCAGCACCGCCAGTGTCATCAGCGCCAGGCGACGCAGATAGCGCGGCTGTGCGGCGAAGAGTTCACGATGCTGCTGCTTCATTAGCGCGATATCGGGAACGGTGCTTATCATGTCCTGTCTCCTGTCACACGGCGACGAAGCTGGCCGGAGAGCGTATCCAGCAGCGACACCACAATCAGGATCAGCAGCAGCGTCATACTGACCTGATCGTAGCGGTCCAGTTTGATGTTGGTCATCAGCTCCTGGCCGATGCCGCCTGCGCCAACCAGCCCAAGGATGGTTGAGGAGCGGAAGTTAATTTCCAGTCGCATAAAGCTGTAGGAGAGAAAGACCGGCTTAACCTGTGGCCAGAAAGCGAAGCGCATCCGCTGCAGTTTGCTGGCTCCGCAGGCCGCCAGGCCGCGTACCGGCTTATCTGACGCCGACTCAATCGCCTCGTAAAACAGCTTGGTCAGGCTGCCCACGGTGTGCAGCGCCAGCGCCAGAAAACCGGGGATCGCCCCGATGCCAAACGCCATCACAAACATCACCGCCCACGCCAGCTCCGGCATGGTGCGCAGGAAGGCGACAAAGGCGCGAATCGTCATCCGCACGCTGACCGGCGTCTGAGTGTTGTCGGCGGCGAAAAAGGCCAGCATCGCGGCCAGTGCCACCGCCACCAGCGTCGAAGCCAGCGCCAGTTGTAGTGTTTCCCAGATCAGCGGCAGCTGGATCGGCAGACGGTAGCCCCAGTAAGCCAGCGAGCCTTCGGTCTTGCCGTCGGCAAACAGCAGCGGCAGATGCAGCACAGGCAGGATTTCGTGCAGGTAGTCAAAGAAGTGCGGCAGCGACTGCCAGACGGTGAGCAGATTAAATTCTGCCACCCTGCCCGCCGCCAGGTAGAGTGCCACCAGCAGCAGTGACCAGAGCAGCGTGTCTCGTTTCTGCTGGCGACGGATGCGTTGGTAGTAGTGTTCGAATTCGGTCAAAGGGGATCTCCGGCGCTAAAGCAGCGGGACGCAGGCGAGTTTGCTGCGTCCCGCTTTCCCCGCCTGAGCGGAGAAGATAAGAAGTAGCTGGATTTAGCCGCGGCTGCCTTTCATCAGGTCGCGCTTCATATCGATGATGTTCTGATAATCGGCAACCGTCGCCTGACCGATGTGCTGCTCGCCGCCCACCGCTTTCACGAAGCAGGCGTGATCTTCCTTATCCAGCTTTTTAATCGCCGACACCACTTTCGCTTTAAAGTCAGCGGGCAGCTTGTTGCTGACCAGCACCGGACCGTTGGGGATCAGCGGTGACTGCCAGATAATGCGGATCTGCTTCATCAGATCAGGATGGTCCATGCGGATCAGACGGCCAAACGCGCCAGAGGTATAGCCGCTGTTGTAGTCACCGACCAGTGAGGTCCAGGTCACTGCGCCATCAAACTGGTTGTTCAGCACGCCCAGAATGTCCTGCTCATGGCCGCCGGAGAAGGTGACGCTGGAGAAGGTGTTGTTATATTTGTCATCCACTGAGCCGCCGAACATCTTCTTAAACGCCTGGTTCGGCATCAGGAAGCCGGAAGTCGAGTCGGGATCGGCCATACCGAAAGATTTCCCTTTCAGGTCTTCCAGCTTTTTGTACGGGCTGTCCGCTTTGACGATCACCACCGAGTGGTAGCCGCGTGACTGATCTTTGTCATCCACCACAATGCCAACCACATCGACCGCTTTCGGGTCCTGAATGTAGACCGACGCAAACGAGGCTGGCGACATGCTCAGCACCATATCGATCTTGCCGCCCAGCAGACCCTGAATCACGCCAGAGTAGTCGGAGGCGTTGCGCATCTGGGTATCCACACCCAGCTCTTTATCAAAGAAGGTCTTCACACACTGATTATCGCCAATCTGCTGGGTGGCGTTCTGACCGCCCAGAATCCCCAGGTTAAGCTGTTTCGGCGCATCCGCTGCGCTGACACCAAACGCCATTACACTGGTCAGGAGTGCTAAAGAAGTCAGTTTCATTCGGGGTTGTTCTCTTGCTGTGGAAGTTAATGGATTTGGTTAAGTTCATCGCCGTACAGCTGGTGCAGCAGGCTGTCGGTCAGTCCTGAAGGATGGCCGTCAAACAGCACCACGCCGCGCTGAATGCCAATCACCCTGGTGCAGTAGCTTTTCACCAGCTCAATCGAGTGCAGGTTGACCATCACGCTGATGCCCTGCTCGCTGACCTGACGCAGCACATCCATGATGCGCTTGGTATTTTTGGGATCGAGTGACGCCACCGGCTCATCGGCCAGCAGGATTTTGGGGTTCTGCATCAGGGCACGGCAGATCGCCACACGCTGCATCTGACCGCCAGAGAGGTTTTCCGCCCGCTGCAGCGCCTGCGGCAGCATGTTCATCCACTGCAGCAGTTCGATGGCGTGCGCCCGGTCATTGTCGGAGAAGATTTTAAAGAAGGATTTCAGCGTGCCGGTCTGGCTCAGACGGCCCAGCAGCACGTTGGTCAGCACGTCGAGGCGTGGCACCAGACAGAAATCCTGAAAGATCATGCCGCACTGGCTGCGCCATTCGCGCAGCTGGCGGCTGTTGAGCGTAACCACGTTACGATCCGCTTCGCCATGATGCAGACTTATAATCGCGCCGGAAGTCGCTTCAATCGTGCCGTTGAGCATGTGCAGCAGGGTCGATTTACCCGCGCCAGAGCGGCCAATCACCGCCACCAGCTCACCGGCGTGCAGGTCGAAACTGACCTGATCCAGCACCTGAGTGTCGCCGTAGGCTTTGCTCAGTTTCTGCACCGACAACACTTTTTGTCCGCTGAGGCTGGCCGGTGGCAGGTCGTTGTCGACCACCGTTTTCAGAAGTGCCTGTGCCATGGTTTCTCCGTCATCGCTGATTGCGTTCTGCGGGTTATTAAGGCGTGACGCGATGAACACGAGATGACAGTCAGATGATCAAACCGTGACAGGCCAGTGCGCGCCGCACAGCAATGTCTGGCCGTCACGGGCAGCCAGCACACCGTCCGGCAACGGGTTCTCAGCTAACCAGTTATCCATCTCATGACTGAGATGGGTGAGCCAGGTCTGACGCGGCTGGAGCATCTCTGCTATCGCCAGCGCCTGGGTCACATCATTATGGTTACGCGGTTCTGCTTGCGGCGGATCGTTGCAGTCAATCACCAGCTGGTCCAGCGGCTGACCGCGCAGGAAGTCGGCGGTGTCGGGTGGCAATCCGCAGGTATCACACAGCCAGGCGAGCCGGGTGCCGTGCCAGTCGAACAGATAGCCATGCGTCAGCTTCGAGTGCTGCAACGGCAGCGGCGTAACCTGCAGTTCACCAAAGGCGTGTGCTACAAACGGCGTTAAGGCGGGACGGAAATCGAGCAGGCCTGGATGTTTATAGAGATCGTCACAGCCTCGCGGATCGGGTGGACCCCAGACCGGAATCGGCGCGCCCACTCCCCAGCGCAGTGCAAAAAGCCCCTGCACATGATCCATGTGGTAGTGAGTCAGTAGAATGCGCGTCAGCGTGCCGGGCGGGAAGCGCGACGCCAGCAGCGGCAGACCGGCATCCAGCAGGATGCGCTCGCGACCAAACTCAATCAGCGCGCTGCAGGGTGCACGCGCGTAGCCACTGTTGAGCTGCGCCCGCTGACAGGCGCGACAGGCGCAGCCCGACAGCGGTGCGGCAGTGACCCCGCCAGTACCCAGAAAAGTGAGTTTCATTGATGCACCTTTGGTAGCGGATGTCGATGCCGGACTGTCTCCGCCGGTGCCAGGATAAGAGAGTTTCATTGATGCGCCTCCAGTATCTGACGCAGCAGGCACACGGTATCCGCCAGCGCGCCGTCGTTGTTGAGGATAAGGCAGCCATCGGGCTGTGGCTGTGCGGCGCGCGCCAGCCGCCGGGCGATCTCCGCCTCATCTTCCCGTCCGCGCTGGCGCAGCCGCGCTGCCAGCACGGCGGGTGTGACCTGCAGACAGACCGGCAGCAGCTGCGAGCCGAAACGGGCCTGCGCCTGCGCCAGATGCAGCCGCGAACCATTCACCACCACATTCTGCCCGCGCAGCAGCCACTGCTCCGTCTCACAGCCAATACCATAGCTGAAACCGTGCGCCTGCCAGCTCACCGCGAACAGTCCCAGCGCGGCGCGGCGGGCAAACTCCGCCTCGGTCAGTGCCACATGGTTTTCGCCGCCCGCATCGGCGGCGCGGGTAATGTAGCGATGGGCGATCAGCAGCCGTGGCGGAGGTGCCGCCCGCAGCGCATCCAGCAGGCTGTCTTTACCCGAACCCGAAGGACCGGTGAGCCAGATCAGCCGCACCATCAGTACACCTGCCGGCCTTTGCTCCAGACGTGCCGCACGTGCGGGTAGCCGTGTGCGGTGTGCGCCAGCACCAGATCGGCGCGGCAGCCTTCGGCGATCACCCCGCGATCTTCGAGCCCTAAGGCGCGCGCCGGGTTACAGGTGACCAGCGCGATCGCCTGCGCCATGCCGAGGCTGTTGCGCTCATCATCTGCCAGCCGGAACGCTGCATCCAGCAGGCTCGCCGGATAGTAATCGGAGGAGAGAATATTCAGCAGGCCGTGTGACGCCAGCTCCCAGGCAGCGACGTTGCCGGAGTGCGAGCCGCCGCGCACGATGTTAGGCGCGCCCATCAGCACCTGCATATTGCGATAACGCGAGGCGCGTGCCGCCTCCAGCGTAGTAGGAAACTCCGCGATGCGGCTGCCCGCGGCATGAGACTCTTCAACGTGCGCCGCGGTGGCATCATCGTGGCTGGCAATGGCGATGCCATGTTCCCGGCAGAGTCCGGCAATCGCCTGACGGTTGGGCTGTGACCATTCTGCTGCCAGGGTGAGCTGGTCATGCTCGAACTGATCCATCTCCGTGTCGTTGAGCTGATATTTGCCCTGATAATATTCGCGATACTTCGTCAGGGACGCGTACTGACGCTGTCCCGGTGAATGGTCCATCAGCGACACCAGCGCCAGCTCCGGCGTGCCCATCAGCGCTTCAAACAGCGGCGCAGTGGTGGGATGCGGCAGTTCACAGCGCAGATGCAGCAGATGCTCGGCCCGGTTCAGTCCTTTGCGGTTGCTGTCGCGGATGGCGTCGATCATCTTGCTGAGGTTATCCAGCCGGTGCCCGCCGTCGCGCACATCCCCGACACCAATCGCATCCAGCACCGTGGTAATGCCGCTGGAAACCATCAGCGCATCGTGGCTGCTCATCGCCGAGTGTGCCGGCCAGTCCACTTTTGGTCGCGGCGTGAAAAACTTGTCGAGGTTATCAGTGTGCAGCTCCACCAGACCCGGCATCAGCCAGGCGCCTTCGCCATCCAGCGCGCCCGGCTGCTGGCTGGTGGTTTCGCTGAAGCTGCTGATGCGCTCGTCGCGAAACTCCAGCGATCCGGTTACCACTTCGTTTTCCAGCACCAGTCTGACGTTATTGATGATCATGCCTGCGCTCCTGTCTCGATTGGGTGCATCAGGTGCAGCCGGTCAGCTACCCGCTCGCGCACCGCCCGATCGTGAAAAATACCGACGATGGCGGCACCACGGGCGCGCGCCTGTTCAATTAAGCTCACTACCGCCTCGCTGTTTACACTGTCGAGCGAGGCGGTGGGTTCATCCAGCAGCAGCACCGGATAGTCGGCGATAAAGCCGCGGGCGATATTCACGCGCTGCTGCTCTCCGCCAGAGAAAGTGGACGGGGCCAGCGACCAGAGACGCTGCGGCACGTTGAGCCGGGTCAGCAGTTCGGCGGCACGTGCTTCACAGAAGGCGCGCTCGACGCCGCGCTCCAGCAGCGGCTGCATCACAATCTCCAGCGTCGGCACGCGCGGGATCACCCGCAGAAACTGGCTGACCCAGCCCAGCGTGTCGCGGCGCAGGGCGATAATCTGGCGCGCCGATGCCTGCGCCATGTCGATCCACTCGCCCTGATGCGCGACCCGGATATGGCCGCTGTCGGGCTGATAGTTGCCGTAAAGCGCGCGCAGCAGTGTGGATTTACCGCTGCCGGAGTGACCGTGCAGCACCACGCATTCGCCCTCGCCTGCCGTCAGGCTGGCGTTGTGCAGCACCGGCAGCGCCGCGCCGTTCTGGTTATGCAGCACAAAGGTTTTACACAAATTCTCTACCCGCAGGCGCGGAGTGATAGTTGTCATTTAATTGAGCACCGAAGAGACCAGCAGTTGAGTGTAAGGATGATGAGGGTCGTCCAGCACGCGGTCAGTCAGACCGCTCTCCACCACCCGCCCCTGCTTCATCACCAGCAGGCGATGCGCCAGCAGTCGCGCCACGCCGAGATCGTGGGTGACAATCACCACCGCCAGATTCAGTTCGCGTACCAGCGTCCGCAGCAGATCCAGCAGTCGCGCCTGCACCGACACATCCAGTCCGCCGGTAGGCTCATCCATAAACATCAGCTGCGGCTGCGTCACCAGGTTCCGGGCGATCTGCAGCCGTTGCTGCATGCCGCCGGAAAAGGTGGTGGGCAAATCGTCGATGCGACCGGCATTAATCTCCACCGCCTGCAGCCAGCGGCTCGCTTCGGCGCGGATATCGCCATAGTGGCGCTGTCCGGTCGCCATCAGCCGTTCGCCGATGTTGCCGCCCGCGCTGACCTGCGAACGCAGCCCGTCCATGGGATGCTGATGCACCACGCCCCATTCGGTGCGCAGCAGGCGACGGCGATCGCTTTCACTCATCTGATAGAGGTCGCGGTTCTGATAAAGAATGCTGCCCTGCTGCGGCGTCAGACGCGCTGACAGGCTCTGCAGCAGCGTGGTTTTACCGGAGCCGGACTCGCCGACAATGCCCAGCACTTCGCCGGGAAAGAGATCAAAACTGACCTGCTCAAACCCTTTGCCCGGCGCATAAAGATGGGTGAGCTGGTTCACCGCAAGCAGCGGCTGTTCACTGTGCATGTTGCTGTTCCTGCTGCTGATGGCAAAAGTCGGTGTCGGAGCAGACAAACATCCGCGTTCCCTGATCGTCCATCACCACCTCATCGAGATAGCTGTGGTGCGAGCCGCACAGCGCGCAGGGTTCATCCCACTGCTGCACGGTGAACGGATGATCGTCGAAGTCCAGGCTTTCCACACGGGTGTAAGGCGGCAAGGCGTAGATGCGCTTTTCACGCCCGGCACCAAACAGCTGCAGCGCGGGCATCATGTGCATCTTCGGGTTGTCGAATTTGGGAATGGGCGAAGGATCCATCACGTAGCGATCGTTGACCCGGACCGGATAGGCGTAAGTCGTCGCGATGTGGCCGTAGCGGGCAATATCTTCATACAGCTTCACCTGCATGATGCCGTACTCCTCCAGCGCATGCATGGTGCGGGTTTCGGTTTCACGCGGCTCGATAAAGCGCAGCGGCTCCGGAATCGGCACCTGGAAAATCAGGATCTGATCCTCTTCCAGCGGCGTTTCCGGGATGCGGTGACGGGTCTGGATCAGGGTGGCATCGGCGGTGCGCTCGGTGGTGGCAGCATTGCTGACCCGCTTAAAGAACTGGCGGATCGACACCGCATTGGTGGTGTCATCTGCGCCCTGATCGATCACCTTCAGCACATCCTGATCGCCAATCACGCTGGCGGTGATCTGGATGCCGCCGGTGCCCCAGCCGTAGGGCATCGGCATCTCACGTCCGGCGAACGGCACCTGATAGCCGGGGATCGCCACCGCTTTCAGGATGGCGCGGCGGATAGTGCGTTTGGTCTGCTCGTCGAGATAGCCGTTGTTATAGCCGGTGAGTTCAGCCATGGGTGCGCTCCTGATAATCGTGCTGCAGCTGTTTCAGCAGTTCCAGTTCCGCCTGGAAATCGACGTAGTGCGGCAGCTTGAGATGCGAGACAAAGCCTGCGGCTTCCACGTTATCGGCGTGCGACAGCACAAACTCTTCGTCCTGCGCCGGGCTGGTAACACGCTCATGCTGTTCGCGGCTTTGCAGCGCCCGGTCCACCAGCGCCATCGCCATCGCTTTGCGTTCGGCGCGGCCAAACACCAGCCCATAGCCCCGGGTAAAGTGCGGCGCCGTGTCGTCGCTGTGGGCAACGCCGTTGACCATTTCACACTCTGTCAGTAGCAGCTCACCGATCTCCAGCTCAAAACCCAGCTCTTCGGGACAGATACTGACGCTGAGATAGCCGGTGCGAATCTCGCCGGCAAACGGATGGGTGCGGCCATAGCCGCGCTGGGTCGAGTAGCCGAGCGCCAGCAGAAAGCCTTCGTCGCCACGCACCAGCTGTTGCAGGCGCGCGGCGCGTGAGGCGGGAAAGCTCATCGGCTCGCGGGTGATATCGACAGGCTCGCTGCCGTCATCCATCTCGGCGGCGGCCAGCCCTTCATTGCTCATCATGCTGAACATGTGCGGGCACTGGTCAGGCACCGAACGATCGTCACGCGGCGCGGCAGGCGTTTCGCCATTGGCCAGCAGCGTGAAGTCGAGCAGCCGGTGGCTGTAGTCGTAAGTTGGTCCCAGCACCTGGCCGCCCGGCAGATCTTTATAGACCGCCGAGATGCGGCGTTCGATGCGCATCGCACCGGTCGCCAGTGGCGTGCTCTCCGCCAGGCGTGGCAGCGTGGTGCGATAGGCGCGCAGCAGAAAGATCGCCTCGACCAGATCGCCGCTGGCCTGCTTAATCGCCAGCGCCGCCAGCTCAGGATCGTAAATTCCTCCTTCGGTCATCACCCGATCCACCGCCAGTCCCAGTTGCTGCGCCACCTGATCGCAGCCGAGTTCGGCTAACGCCCGATCGCCGCGCCGCAGATCGGCCTGCAACTGATGGGCGTTCGCAATGGCTTTTTCGCCCCCTTTTACCGCGACATACATCAGCACACCTCCACAACGGTGGTGCGCGGCACGGCCATAATCGCTTCGCCACAGGTGAAGATCAGGTCCACGCCCTGTGGAAACGGATGTGGACGAGTGCGCAGATATTCCAGCACGCTTTCGGGCAGCTGTGGCGCGATGGCGCGGGTTTCGCGCAGGCCAGGGCCGGAGAGGCGCAGCGTCAGGCCGCCATTCAGCGACGGCACTTCGATAATCAGCGTGGTGCTTTTTTCTGGTGACATGTTGTCACCGGCCGCGAACTGCGTCGGGTCGGGCTGCGCCGCCGCATGGCTCAGGGCAAAAGGCGCATCCTGCTGCGTGGTGATCGGCGCACCGGTATGGAAGCGCAGATTGTTGCGCAGCTGTTCGTTGTCGATTTCCGCATCCAGCCAGACCGGGCTTTCCTGATCGACCAGCGTCAGCAGCAGCGCCGTGGCCGCCGGTGACAGTGCGCCCCAGCCCTGTTGCAGCGGCAGCGAGACCATCACGCCCGGTTCGCTCATCGCTTTCAGAATGCGGCGAAACGCGCGCTGCGCATCCGCCACCGGATGGTTAAAACTTGCCAGTAAAGTCATCAGTTATCTCCGCGAACCAGCGTAAAGAAATCCACTTTGCTGCTGGCGATCTCGCGGGCGCGCAGCTGTCGCTGCTCATCGCGCCACGCCGCCAGCGGGGTAATAATCTTCTCTTCCAGCAGTTGCCGGGTTTCCGGCTGCTGTAAAAGCGCATCCAGCAGGGCACAGCGTTCGGCATGGGCTTTGTCGCGCCCTAACAGGTAGCTGTAACCCAGAGTGCCGTCGCTGAGCTGCACCACCGCGCGCGTCACCGTGGCATCACCCATCACAAAGCGTTTGCCGGTGGCCCCCATCCGCGCCTGCAACCGCGTCAGCCCGATCTCTGCCGGACGGATCAGGGTAAAGGCGGGCTGGAGGTTAAGCGCCTGCCAGTGCGTCTCAAGCAAGGCGGCGCTGCTGTGCGCCAGCACCGACAGCCAGCGCTGGCGATCCGTTTGCTGTTCCATTAGTGCTCCAGAGTCAGTTCAATCATGTCGCCGCGCGTCAGGCTGACGGAGTATTCCGCCACCGCACCATCACTGGTTTTGTTCAGGGTCCGCACGCAGAGCAGCGGCGAATGCAGCGCGATGTCGAGCTGCCGACACTCTTTGGCCTGCGCCCGGCGGGTGCTGATGCGGGTCTGGGTGCGCACCAGCTGCTTGCCGGTGTGCTCCACTAAGAAGTCGTGCAGCGATCCACTGTTAAATTGCTGAAGCTGTGGCCACCAGCTGAGGTCGGCGAGGAAATGGTTGATCAGGCAGAGCGGCACGCCGTTGGCGCGACGCAGGGTGCGCAGATGAATGACGTTGTCGCCCTCTTTCACACCCAGCGCATTGGCAACGTCGTTGCTGGCCGGACGCAGCACCGCCAGCAGCCGTTCGCTGGTGGGATGACTGCCCTGCTCCAGCAGGTTCTGGCTGAATCGCGCCTGGGCATGCAGCGGATAGTCATAAGGGCGCATCAAAACCAGGATGCCGACGCCGTGACGGCGCTGCAGCAGCCCTTTGTGCACCAGCTCATCCACCGCCCGACGCAGCGTGTGGCGATTCACCTCATAGTGATCGGCCAGCTGTTGCTCGGAAGGAAGATAGTCGCCGCAGCGGTAGCGCTCTTTGAGCGCCTGCTCCAGTTGTGCGGCAACAGCCTGATAGACAGTGGTCGGATGTCTGGATAACTCCATCACGATGAAATCCTCACGGGTTACAGAGTGGGAACGCAGTGAAAAGACGCTGCGGGATGGTGTTAGCTTGAGGGGATCAGATGACAGAACCGTGACGCGGGGGTGAAGGAGAGGTGAATGTGGTGGCTGAAAAATGAGGAGTGCTTGTCAGGGTGAGTGACTGGCAGGAAACCGCCGGGCATGGGGTGATAGCCCCCGCTTAAGCGATCATTTCCTCTGCCGGGCCGGGAGTCAATCAATCAGAAGAACGTCATTCCCTGATAAGGCTGAGCAAGGCAGGCTCTGATACGGCTCTCAAGATCGCCATCGTGGATTTCAAGCTTGTGGCCATCGGGGTCCAGAAAGTAGAAGGAGTTCCCCTCGCTTTTATTGCGCTTCCATTCTGTCACACCCGCCGCTCTCAATCGCTCAACGAACGCATCAAATTCGTCACCAGCAATAGTGAATGCATAGTGTGTGTAATCATTTCCAGCAGAGACAGTATCCACAGAGAGACAGAGCCAGAGTTCACCCAGCGAAAGATAAGCGCCGTGATCCCATGCCGCTTTGGGGATGAATCCCAGGGTCTCCGTATAAAAATTCAGGCTACTGGCCAGGTTGCTAACTGCGAGGGTGAGGTGATTGAGTCCGGTCAGCATGTAAAACTCTTTATCAGAATGCAGAAAAATTTAATTTACAGGAATCAGATTTCTTTGCACACAAAGAGAATTAACAGCCGTTTGTATATCAGCCGAATCTCTGCCGGACCCACCCCGGAAAGAGGAAACTGGAGCCGGCAATACAGCCGGGACCGGCGCGCGATGAGCAGATAATGAAGACCGGGCTTGCACGAAAGGAACGACGGGTTTCATGGTGTACACTGGAACGAACTAACGTTGCGCTTAAGGAGAGAATATGTACGGACCGGATCCCACCAATCCCCATCCAATGGAAGGTTTCCCACAGGTTTGTTTTATCAAAAATACGGTGAAAAACCCCAACATCATAATCGGGGATTTTACTTATTATGATGATCCTGAAGACTCAGAAAACTTCGAGCGCAATGTCCTTTATCACTTCCCCTTTATTGGTGACAAACTGATCATGGGTAAATTCTGCGCGATAGCCAGAGGCGTTCAGTTCATCATGAACGGGGCAAACCATAACATGGCAGGTTTCTCCACTTTTCCGTTTTACATTTTCGGAAATGGATGGGAAACAGCCCAGCCTCAGGCCGGCGATCTGCCCTATAAAGGCGATACGGTGATTGGTAATGATGTATGGGTGGGTTATCAGGCGCTGATTATGCCAGGCGTTAAAATCGGCAACGGCGCAATAATCTCGTCACGTTCTGTTGTGACGTCGGATGTCCCGGCCTATTCGATTGTGGGTGGCAACCCGGCCAGAGTGATCAGGCAGCGTTTTACCGATGAAACCATATCCCGACTAGAGAAGCTGGCCTGGTGGGACTGGCCGGTAGAAAAGATTACTCAAAACCTACCGGCAATTATCTCCGCAGACCTTGAAGCACTGCCAGATGAATAGCCGGGCAGAAGTGGAATAAACACTGTCCGCTGCTGACATAGGGCGGCGATCATCCGACACGGGTTCGCATAATTTCGCGCAGATTGATGTATCAATGTGTCTGCTTTAGCACTGGAGCGCAGGTTAAAACAGGAGTTGTTATGCTCTACATCTTTAGTGGCCTTCCGGGTTGCGGAAAAAGCACTATCGCTAAAATGTTATCTGAAAAATTAAAAGCGGTGTATTTACGCGTCGACACAGTTGAACAGGCTCTGCGTAATAGTTCAGCAACTTTCAGGGATATTGGCCCTGAAGGCTACTTCATCCTTTATGAGCTTGCGCGGGACAATCTCAGACTGGGATTACCTGTTATCACTGACTCGGTGAATGACCTTAACCTGGTACGTGATAGTTTTCGTGATATCGCACTATCATCAGGTGTTTCCTTTCTGGAAATTGAAATCCTCTGTTCGGATCCCGAACAGCATCGTGCGCGTGTAGAGAACAGAATCTCAGATATCCCTGGCTTAAAAGTGCCTGACTGGCAAGCCGTTGTGCATCGTGTTTATGAACCGTGGAGCAGAGAACATCTGAAGCTGGATACGGCTGAATTATCGCCTGCTGAGTGTGTTGATATCATCCTCCAGACGAGCATTTAGCCCTGACCGCGTTTAGCCCGCACCCTTAACGGCAAAATGTTTTAATCCCTGAGGCTGCCTACCCTCAGGGATTAAAACCGGTAAAACAGAAGTAGCCACGCTATTCCCTCAGCTTAAGCGGCAATATCAGCACGTTCTGGAGAGGATTAATGAGGTAACCAGGGTCAGGTACTCAATGAGAGAAAACGGACGTAATTCCTGAACAGTTGATCATGTCCCAAAGGCTTTTTCAAAAACTGAAAAAGAGTAGAAGTCGCAGATAATTGAATCAAAAAGCATCCCGGCTGGCAAAATTCTGATGCCCTTTTGATGGTATTCCATCATTCCCTCTCAAATTAACATTGTAATTTTCCACTATTTTTTAAGTTAATCTGAATATTCAAAACCTTAAAAAATAAATAAACCATCTGATTCAACATCATAATTTTAAATTGTCATTTTATTTTTACTGAAGCCTGCCTTCTTAAATTTATGCGCGATTTTTGCACTGCCGTTGGTTAATAACCGTGAGTAATCTCTGGCTGCTCCAGGCCGATAATCGTAAGACATCTTACCTGGAGCTTTACTGCCATGCTGAAAAATACACGTCTCACCACGATCCTGACGTTATCCGGACTGTTTCTGTTTTTTGTCTTTCTTGCTTCTTCATTGCTGAGTGTGATCTATCTGAATCGCAGTGCGGAATCTCTCAAAAATCTCAACCATGAAGTTTCTGCAACCCTTGGCGTCGCTGACACGACGAACTGGATACGTGCCGCTCGCACCACACTGCTGGCCGCTGTTCCTTATGCTGACGGCAGCAATCCAGAGGCGTTTAATGCCGCGCTGGCCCAGGCCAGATTTTACTATGATGGCGGCTTGCGCTTTATGCAGGCCTATCAGGCTGCACCAAAAATGGCCGGTGAAGCGGAACTGTCACGGGAGCTGGCCGCACGCTACAACGATTACACTCAGCAAGGCGTTGGTGCCCTTTTCACCGCGCTGCAGAAAAGGGATGTACCCGCTTTTCTGATGCTTGCTGGTACAAAAGTCGTGGCACTTGATGAGGCTTACCGCGTTCCGCTGGACAAGGTTATTGCCATACATAAACAGTCAGCCGTAAACATCACCCAACAGGCCGATACCGATACGCACATTGCTTATGTTGCTGCGGGTGTGTCGGTCATACTCTTTATCCTGGCTTCAGTCATTGTGGCGGTGGTACTGAAAAATGTGCTGATCAAGCCCCTGCGTCGTGCTGGCGAAGTAACGGCAGCCATTGGTGCCGGCGATCTGACATCGGAGTTCCACAATCTCCGCAACGATGAAATGGGCAGGCTTCTGCAGGGGCTTGAAAATATGCAGCTTGGCCTGAAAACGATGGTCAGTGAAATCGTCAATGGCGTAAGCGAAGTGGCTCGCGTTACCACGCAGATAAGCGACGGCAACCACAGTCTTTCCAGCCGCACGGAGCAACAGGCGGCAGCGCTCGAAGAGACCGCGGCGAGCATGGAGGAGCTCTCGTCTACTGTCTCACTCAACGCCGGTAATGCCTCAGTCGCCAGCGACTCGGCCTCTGCGGCTTCCGGAACCGCTTCGGAATGCGGCGCGGCAATGCGGGAAGTGGTGCGCACGATGGCAGACATCAAAACCAGCGCAATGGCCATCAGTGAAATTACCTCCGTAATAAACAGCATTGCCTTTCAGACAAACATTCTGGCACTGAACGCAGCGGTAGAAGCAGCACGTGCAGGCGACCAGGGTCGCGGTTTTGCTGTGGTTGCTAACGAAGTTCGCACGCTTGCACAACGCAGCACACAGTCTGCGCGGGAAATTGAAAAGTTAATTGCTGAATCCAATCTGAACGTCGGTCTGGGTGAGCAGAAAGTGGCTCAGGTTTCGCTGACAACAGAAAAAATTATCAGCGATGTGACCGGCGTGACCTCGCTGCTGGGAGAGATTGCAGCAGCGTCTTCTGAACAGAGTAAGGGAATAAATCAGATCGGCACGGCTGTAACCGAAATGGACAGTGTGACCCAACAGAACGCCACGCTGGTTCAGGCTTCTGCTGCTGCTACGGGTGTACTGGAGGAACAGGTTAAATCGTTAAGTGCGATTACCAGCCGGTTCAGGTTGCAGACTGGTGCGGTCGTGACAGACTTACGCTCCCCGGCCATACCGTCTGTTCAGGTAAAAGAAAAAGTTTCAAGCGATCCGTGGGTGAGCTTTTAACTGAGTCAGGCTGATGTCTGCAGCTTCTTCTGCAGACATCGGGTTTACCAGAAGATGGCCAAAACAATTATGTCCGCTTCAGACACCATGCGGACAAAGACACCATCGCCTGCCCTGAAAGAACAACGGAGCAACAGCCATCAGGATGCACACACCCACGCAGACTGCCGCTCCCAGCTTGCCCCTATTCTGCCGTCCCTATTCCCACCTTCTCACGCCCGGTATCCGTCAGTGATGCTCTCACCTGCGGCAGGCTTTCCGGGTAATTCTGCTGAATAAACTCAATCATCTTCTCACGCACATAACAGCGTAAATCAAAGGCGATCGGCGAGTTCTGCGCGGTCATCAGCATCCTGATGGTCATGGTTTTCTCGGTGGTGTCGGTCACCTGAAGCACAGAGGTTTCCTGATCCCAGAGCTTGGTTTCACTCAGCACTTTTTCAAAGTGCTTGCGCAGCGGCTCCAGCGGCATGGAGTAATCCACGTAAAGAAACACCGAGCCTAAGATCTGGGCGTTATTGCGCGTCCAGTTCTGAAACGGGTTTTCGGTAAAGTAGGTGATCGGCAACACCAGCCGACGCAAATCCCAGATGCGCACCACCACATAGGTCAGGTTGATCTCCTCAATCCAGCCCCACTCTTTTTCTACCACTACCGCATCATCAATTTTAATAGGCTGGGTAAAGGCGATCTGAATACCGGCGAACAGATTGACCAGCGACTTTTGCAGCGCAAAACCAATAATGATACCGGCAACACCCGCACCGGCCAGAATGGTGGTGCCGAATTTCCGGACGCCAGGGAAGCTGAGCAGAATCAGCGAAACACAGAACAGAACCAGGATGACAATAACCACTTTTTTGACATAGATAATCTGCGTGCGAATTTTACGCGCACGAAGGTTATTGGAAATATTAATGTCATAGCGGATATAAAGCATATCCTGCGCCACGTTGGTCAGCCGGATTAAGACCGAGCAAAATGACATAATAATAAAGACATTGATGATATTGGTGATTAAAGAGAGAGATTCCGGTTGAAAATCGATGTAGTTAACGCCGACATTAATCATTAATAACGGAATAAAAAAGAACATCGAGCCGCTAAGATGCTTCTCAAGGGATTTGAACAGTTTTCTGTCACGAATCTGCCAGTAGCGGATGAACCGGAGCAGGATAAGGCGGGCCAGAAATCCCAGCACAAAAGAGAGCGAGACGAGTAATACAACAGGCACCCATGACGGGAAACCAGATAACTCACCGAATAACAATGGCATTATTTTCCCTTATAGTAAGCTGACAACCTCAGGCTGTCAGATAAGTGACAAACTCAGTAACCGTTGTCTTCACGGCTATCCGTTCGTAACACAATCAGCGCACATGAGTATGAACCATCGCGGCGAAGTTAACAGTAAATGCGCGGTGATGTGTCCAGAGAGGCTGTCGCGCGCCAGCCTTATGCTACTGACAGGGATGCAGAATGCAGCCCTCATGTCACCGTCCGGCCAGTCCAACATCATTAAAATATCTGATACAACACAGCCACTTTTTCACTCCCCTTTTTTAGCCTGCCCTGGCCATCCGGCAACAAAAAATTGACAGAATCACTAAGCGTAAGGCTTTGCGTGGACGTTTTTGTGCAATCTGCTAATTTTTAAGCTGTTCCCCTGCTGCTGAGAAAAACAACAATATGATTAACACCCTTAAACTTTCCTCTGATTTTCGTCGCAGTTTCCTGCGTGAAGTCCTGGTGCCGCTCGTGGCTATCTTACTGCTGACGTTTGTAGGTGCAGGCGCTGCGCTCTTTGTTGGTACCTCACTCACCAATACAGAGGCCCGGCATCAGCAGCAACGGATGATTGAAGCCTCTTTTTCACAGAGTCTGAATGAGCATCTGCGCCAGCTGCGTAGCCTGTCGCGCTGGGGACCCTTTGAGCAGCATCTGGCAGAGGGCAACAGCAGCAGGTGGCTGGATGAGAACATTGGGCTGTGGCTGTATGAGATGTTCGGCCATCAGCTGATTCTGGTGCTGGACCAGCAAAATCAAAACGTCAGAGTCTGGCGCGAAGGCCAGCCGGTCTCTGCACCTGAAGATGACCCGCTGATTGGTGAGGTGCTGCAAAGCCCGCTGGTCAACGATCCGGTGCGCCAGGATAACGCCGATTATGCCCGTGTGACAAACCGTGCCGCCGCGCTGGCAGTGGGTAACATCCAGAGGGATGATAATGCCCTGCCGCGTTTCCGGCTGGTGAGCCTGAAATTTCTTGATGACGGCTATCTGGCGGGCCTGGCGGAACGCAATCAGCTGCAGGGACTGCACTTCTCCGACGGCACGCCACAGCCGGGAACCGGCGCGCGCTATCTGCTGATCGCCCAGGCGGGTGAAGCGGTTGGCTATCTGAACTGGATCCCCTCCCGTCCCGGTGCGCAGATGCTGCGCACCATCGGGCCATCTACCGGGCTGGCGGTACTGGCGATATCCCTGCTGTGCCTTTATATGGTGCGGCGACTCTGGAACTCGTCGGTGAACCTCTCGCAATCCATGCTCAGGCTCGGCGCGTCGGAGGCTCAGGCACAGCATCTGGCGTTTCATGATGTGCTGACCGGCCTGCCAAACCGCGCACTGGTCGAAGACCGCTTAACCCAGGCGCTGGCTCTGGCGACGCGCCACGATCAGCGGGTGGCGCTGCTGCTGATCGATCTCGACCGCTTTAAAACCATCAACGATACCCACGGTCATCACGCCGGAGATGAACTGATCATCGCGGTCGCACAGCGCCTGAGCCGTATTGTGCGGGCCAGCGATACGGTAGGACGCATCGGCGGTGATGAATTTATCGTGGTGATGCCAGATGTCGATAATATCGGCCAGGTGCATAGCCTGGCGCAGCGCATTATCGATGAACTGAGTGAGCCTTTTACGCTGTTTGGCAGCGATGTCTGGAGTGGTGCCAGTATCGGACTGGCGCTGGCACCCAAAGATGGGGTTGATCGGCTGGAACTGATGCGCAAAGCGGATATTGCGCTGTATGAGGCCAAAAGCGGCGGGCGCGGCACGTATCGTCAGTTTGAACGGGCGATGGATGAGTCGGTGCGGACCCGACAGACTATCGCTGCCGACCTGCGTACGGCGCTGCATACCCATCAGGGGCTGGAGGTGTGGTATCAGCCACTGATGGATATTGGCGGTCAGCAGATGGTGGGCATCGAAGCGCTGTTGCGCTGGCACCATCCGACCCGCGGCCTGATTGCGCCCGCTGAATTTATCGCGATTGCCGAAGAGACCGGCCTGATTATTCCGCTGGGCGAATGGGTGCTGGCTGAAGCCTGCGTCACTCAGCAGCGTTTTCCCGAACTGCTGGTGGCGGTCAACGTCTCGCCGGTGCAGTTTCGCTCTACAGGCTTTGTTGAGCGGGTGATGGCGATTGTCAGTCAGAACGGCGGCGATCCGGAGCGTCTGGAACTGGAGATCACCGAAGGGGTGTTAATCGAAGATGAACGTGAAGCACGCGCCATTATTGTGGAGCTGCGTGACGCGGGCTTCCGGATTGCGCTGGATGACTTTGGCACCGGTTACTCCAGTCTTAACTATCTCAGTAACTTTCCGGTGGATAAAATCAAAATCGATCGCTCATTCACCCAGTCACTGGGCGTAGCGGAAAATTCAGTGGCAATTGTTGAATCGGTGGTGAAACTGGGTCATGCCATGGGCCTGATGGTGACAGCAGAAGGCGTCGAGACGCCAGGGCAGATGTCTGCGCTGGCAGATGCAGGCTGTAATCAGCTGCAGGGCTATCTGTTCAGTCAGGCGGTGCCCGCCGATCAGCTCGCAGCACTGATGAAAACTATTGCGCCAGACAACGCGCAGCACGAGTGATCGCTGATGTGGAAAGCCTGAGCGCAACGTTGTGCTCAGGCTTTCCGGCTGCGTGATGCATCTGAGATCAGAAGATCAACATCACCCTTCACCCGTTGTTGCGGGAAATTAAACCCCCAGGCTATCCAGCAGCGCGGCAGAATGGGCGACCGCGCCAAAGATGCCGCCCTGCATATGGATCATGCTCAGCGCCGCCTCATGATGACGCTGCTCGGTCGCAGCACAGCAATCAGACAGCACAAGGCACTCAAAGCCGCGATCGTTGGCTTCGCGCAGCGTGGTGTGGACGCAGACGTCGGTGGTAATGCCGGTGAGGATCAGATTACGGATGCCGCGACTGCGCAATATCAGCTCCAGATCGGTGGCATAAAACGATCCCTTACCCGGCTTATCAATCACCACTTCACCCGGCAGCGGTGCCAGCTCCGGGATAATCTCCCAGCCCGGTTCACCGCGCACCAGAATACGGCCGCACGGTCCCTCATCCCCAATCCCGGCGTTCATTCGCCGCGAGCGCCAGCGTTTGTTGGCGGGCAAATCACTGAGATCGGGCCGGTGCCCTTCGCGGGTATGAATAACCGGAAACTGCCGGACGCGCATCGCCGCCAGCACCTGCTGCAACGGCGCGATGGGCGCGCGGGTCAGACTCACGTCATAGCCCATGCTGTCGACATAGCCGCCCACGCCGCAGAAGTCGGTCTGCATATCAATCACGATCAGCGCGGTATCAGCCGGCGTAAAAGTGCCGTCAAACGGCCAGGCATAGGGGGTTGAATTAACGCTGTAGTCGGGCATTGCTGTTCTCCATTACCGGGCGCGGCATGCGCATTCTGCTGATCACGCTGTAGCTGATGGCGGCGGTTACCAGACCAATAACCGCTTCACCAAATTGAGGGAAAGCGACGTGGGCGATCACCGCACACAGGCTGCCAATCGCCCAGGCGGCAAACGCAGTACCACGAAAACGCTGCGCCGGACGCTGCTCGCTGATGCGCGCCATAAAAATTAAATCCACGATCATCACCGCACCAAACGGCGGCACCACAATGCCAAGCAGGCTGAGCCACTCCAGGAAGTAAGACCAGACACCCGCCAGCGCCAGTACGCCGCCAATGGCACCCAGGATCAGCGTCCAGAGTCGCATTTTGCTGCTGAACAGATGACTGAAGCCCACCGCCCCGTTGTAGAGGCAGTGTGTGCAGACCGATCCGAGATTGATAAAGACAAACAGGCAGGCCACTACCGACAAAAAGGCGCTGTGCCCCATCAGCATCGGCAGGAAGTTGCCGCCATTGGTCAGCGGATCAACTGCTGCGCCCACGGCCACAATCACCACACCGAACAGGTAAGAGATGACGTTAGCGACCGGGAAGGCAGAGAACGCGGCGATCACCGCCGAGCGGCCATTCTTCGACCAGCGGGTAAAGTCAGCGGTCATGGTGCCGGAGTCAGCAAAACCGGCCACCACCATGGTGACGGCCGTGCCCATACTCATTGCACCGGCTGCGCTGGCGCTGCCCTTCCACTGCGTCACCACGGAGAAGTCGTGCTGCTTGCTAATCAGCCACAGCGCCACCATTCCCAGCACCACAAACAGCGGCGCGGCGATCATCCCCAGCACCGACAGCGCCCGCACGCCCAGGAACGTGATGCCGGTATAGAGGATCATGGCAAAGGCCGTCACCGCCAGCGCATTCCAGCCAAAGGTCTGATTAATGACCGTGCCAGTGAGGCCGGTCTGGAAGGCATACCAGCCGATCACCACCGTCGAGAGAAAACCCGAGACCAGGATGTAGCCTTTGCTGCCAAAAGTGCGTCTGGCCTGCAGGGCGAAATTCATTCCGCTGTTACCGGCGTACCAGCTCAGCGCGCCGACATAGGCGAACAGCACCAGGTTTCCCAGCAGAATGGCGATCAGCGCAGGCCAGAACCCCAGATGCCAGGTGATGATGCCGCCAAACAGTGCATTGGTGAGGATCATCGGAAATCCAAACCAGACGGCCGAGACGGAGCGGGTAGAATGACGGTGCGACAGCGGTACCGGCTCATGTTCAAACTCCTGCTCCAGCGCAGGCGTAGTAGACGTTTTCATTGGGCGATTCCGGGTTGAAGGTGATTCCACGGCTGAATGCGCTCGAAAGCGGCACTGGCAGCCAGCACTAAGGCATCATCAAGATGACGTCCGACAATCTGCAGACCGACGGGCAAGCCGCTGGCAGTAAAACCGGCGGGAACGGACGCGGCGGGCTGACCGGTGAAGTTGAACGGGTAGCAGAACGAGAGCCAGTGATCGCTGCGGACCATGCGGCCATCAATGATCTCCGGTCCCTGCATCCCCAGCGGAAACGGCGGCACCGCCAGCGTTGGGGTAATCAGCAGGTCAAAGCGCTGCATAAAGCGCCACAGGCAGTTGCTGACCGCTTTTCGGGTGGTGATGGCATCGGTGAAGTTTTCCGCCCGCCAGTCGCGCTGCAGCATGGCGACCAGATGCGGCGACATCTCGCTGCCCTGCTCCGCCAGCATCCGGCGCATACCGGTGAGATCGCTCTCCATCGCCACCAGCGCGCCAAAGGCCGCCGACGGATCAGGGAAGCCCGGATCGGCCAGTTCCAGTTCAGCACCGATTTCAGCGGCAAAACGCTGCACCGCCGCGCTGACCACTGCCCGCACTTCCGGGTCAACGGCCACATAGCCAAAATCCGCGCTGAAGGCGATGCGCAGTTTGCCTGGCAGATGGTGTGGCGCACCCAGCCAGTCGACATCGCTGCAGGGAATCGAGTGGCGATCGCGCATATCTGGTCCGGCCATCAGTGACATCATCAACGCGGCATCGCGCACGCTGCGCGTCATCGGACCGATGTGCTCCAGTGACTCCCAGCTCGACACGCCGGGGTAGCGTTCATCACGACAGCCGGGCCAGAGCGGCACCCGGCCCATCGACGCCTTGAAGCCGAAAATACCGCAGTGCGCCGCCGGAATGCGTACCGACCCGCCGCCGTCGCTGCCCAGTGCAATCGGGCAGAGCCGCGCCGCCACCGCCGCACCCGAACCAGCGCTGGACCCTCCTGGCGTCATGCTCAAATCCCAGGGATTCCGTGGCGACGGAAACAGCGGATTGTGCCCGACCCCGCTGTAGCCAAACTCCGGTGCGGTGGTTTTGCCAAGCAGAATGGCGTCGGCGGCCAGCAACCGTTCCACCGTGATGTCATCATCTTCCGGCACGAAATCTTTGTACGCCACCGAACCGGAGGTGGTTCTGACGTTTGCGGTGCAGATTAAATCCTTCACCGCCAGCGGTACGCCCGCCAGCGCGCCCAGTGTTTCTCCGCGTGCCCGTCGGGCATCCACGGCTCTGGCCTGTGCCATCGCCAGTTCAGGCGTCGGGGTACAAAAAGCCTGTATCGCCGGTTCCCGCTGTTCCATCCGCGCCAGCGCCGCCACGGTCAGCTCGCACGCCGACACGTCCCCGCTGCGAATCAGAGCGGCCATCGTGGTGGCATCTTCGTCTAATAAGGAGTCAAACATGGGTTACCTCGCCAAAAGTGTACCTGTCAGCTAGTGCATGAAGCGTGCCAGTTAGCGGTGAATCAACCGGTCTGAGGTGGGGATGCCAGATGGAATACGGGCTGGGATACAAGATCGAATTCTTATGATGCCAGGTGCAGGCGGCTGTTTATTTTTCCAGCACGATGATGGCGCAGGGCTGCGCGATAAGGGGGCGTAATAGCTGAATGGTTTGCGGGCTGGTTTATAAAACGATGTCGGTTATCAGCAACAGCGGCCGATATGCTGGAATGAATAACCACATTTTTACCAGGGATGTTTGACCGGTCTGAGCAGGCACTAAAAAATCACGGCTTAAAAATTCACATGCAGCCTGCAGGGATGATAAGTGCGCATTGAAGAAGATATTTATCTCGAAAACTACGAAATCAGACGAAAAAGATTCATTTATGATCGTCAGGTTTATCACAGCTACGTGTTTGTTGTCGGTAATGAGACTTACACCGTCATCGTTGGCGACCGGATAGATGAACAGACCTTTAACCGCATCGGATACCGGATGCCACCCGGTATCGCCTTTCCGGTTAACGGGCTGGCTGAAGTCTGTTTTGACGTGTTCGATGGTCTGGAGTGCCTGGGCGATTTCCGCCATATCAGCTTTGCAGGATTAGGCAGTGCTGTCGTTTTCAAAAGCGTACTCCTGGCGTTAATGGCACACCATGAAAGCTTCTTTATAGGCGGTTTTGTTTTCCAGGCTGCATCAGGAGAGATCGTTGACCGCAATCGCCCGACACCCCTTGAGGAGATCTACGATGCTTTGCTTGGGTTAAAAAATGAACTACGCTACAATCGCCGGACAGGGTTGCCAAAGAAAGCGCCGCAACCTTTAATCCCGGACTGTTTCCGGGCTTATAAAGTAGTGACTACAGGGAGAGCTTACTATGTCGTTTTACAATAAACACGATGAAACAACCCCTTTGGCTCCGGTCGAAACCAGGTATAAGGAGTTAAGGGCACTATTGATTGCTGAATGGCTGGCCAGACCCGATCTGCCCGCCATTAAAGCCCAGTTAGCTCAGAGGAAAAAACGCTCGTCGTCTGCCCTGTTACGCCGCAAGTTGAAAGAGCTGAATGCGCGCGAAATGCAGAAAGCTAAGATCAGCGCTTAACGCTTAAAGGCCCGATAACGGGCCTTTCGTATTTTTATCAACTTCTGGCTCACTCGCGGACGGCTTTCCGCCACCCGCAACTCACCTCTACTCCGGAAAATCCGTCTCCACCGACGTCTGTTTCCACGCTTCGATCTCAGCCAGCCGCTCTTTAAGCTTACTGGTTACGGCATCATGGCCCCAGGCACCCATCACCAGATGGCGTGGCGGGTTATCATGCTCAGTGATGGCAATCATCGCCGTGGCGGCCCGCGCCGGATCGCCCTTCTGCGTGCCGCTGTACTCGGCGGTGGCTTTCATGCGCGCGGCTGCGGTCTCTGCATAGTCCGGCAGCGTGCTCGGCGTCTGATGCAGTGAGCGTCCGGCCCAGTCGGTGCGGAACGGACCTGGCTCGACACAGGTGACGCGAATGCCCAGCGGTCCCGCTTCCAGCGCCAGCGAATCTGACCAGCCTTCCACCGCATGTTTGCTGGCAGAGTAGTAGCCTGAGCTGGCAAAGCCAATTAAGCCTGCCACCGAGGTAATGTTGATAACGTGGCCGCTGCGCGCCTTTCTCATCGCGGGCAGCACGGCGCGGGTCAGGGCAAACAGGCCAAAGACGTTGGCGTCAAACTGCGCGCGGATTTCGCTTTCCACACCCTCTTCCACCGAGCTCTGATAGCCGTAACCGGCGTTGTTTACCAGCACATCAATGGTGCCGAACCTGTCCAGTGCCACTTTGACGGCCTGGTCGATGCTCGCCTGGTGGGTCACATCCAGCGCTACTGCCAGCGCGTTGTCGTGTCCCTCAACCAGATCGGCAATGGAAGAGGTATCACGTGCCGTCACGACGACCTTAAAACCACGCGCGATGGTCTGCTGCGCCAGTTCACGACCAAATCCGGTCGAACATCCCGATATTAACCAGACAGGGCTGGAGTGAGCAGTCATGGTAAGACTCCCGTTGATGATGAAGTGACTGGAGACCCGGACGCGAGTGCATCCGGGATTTAAGGTTAGCGAGGCGCGACCGCCCCACTTAGCCCTTAATGCTTTTTATTGAACAGCTGGCTGGCGGTGTCGCTGATGATCTGTGCCGCACCGCGATCGCCTTTCACCATCGACGCCATAAAGGCTTTCGCCTGTTTAAAGGTGATGTGCGGCGGTAACGGGGCAACTTCCGGATCGGTTTTCACCTCCAGCAATACCGGGCGATCGGCGCTGAGCGCACGCTGCCAGGCCGCCGCCAGATCGTCAGGATTATCGACAAAAATACCGACCATCCCCAGCGACTGCGCAAACTCGGCATACTTCACGTCCGGCAGTTGCTGCGAGGCGTCAAAGCGGGGATTGCCCTCCATGACCCGCTGCTCCCAGGTGACCTGATTGAGATCCTGGTTGTTGAACACGCAGACGATCAGGCGTGGATCGGCCCACTGCTGCCAGTATTTCTGGATGGTGATCAGCTCCGCCATATTGTTCATCTGCATCGCACCGTCACCCACCAGCGCCACTACCGGTTTATCGGGATGGGCAAATTTTGCGGCAATCGCATAAGGCACCGCCGCGCCCATACAGGCCAGGCCACCGGAGAGCGAGGCGCGCTGACCCTGCTTAACCCGATAGTCGCGGGCGAACCAGTTGGCACAGGAACCAGAGTCCGAGGTGACAATGGCGTTATCCGGCAGTTGTGGCGACATCTCCCACACCACCCGCTGCGGGTTGACCGGATTAGCCGGTGCCATGGCGCGCTCTTCCATCAGCGTCCACCAGTCGCGCACCTGAAGCGCAATATCTTCCTGCCAGCTGCGATCCTCTTTATGCTCCAGCAGCGGCAGCAGGGCGCGCAGGGTTTCAGCCGCATCGCCATGCAGGTTCACTTCGCTAGGATAGCGCAGGCCGAGCATGGCGGGATCGATGTCTATCTGCACCGCACGCGCCTTGCCCTCTTCCGGCAGGAACTCCGTCCACGGGAAGCCGCTGCCGATCATCAGCAGGGTGTCGCAGTTCTGCATTAAATCGGATGAGGGCTTCGTGCCCAGCAGGCCAATCGAACCGGTCACAAACGGCGCATCGTCCGGCAGCACATCTTTGCCCAGCAGCGCTTTTGCCACGCCCGCACCCAGCACATTGGCGACCTGTACCACCTCGACGGCGGCGTTACGTGCGCCTGCGCCAATCAGAATCGCCACTTTTTTGCCGGCGTTCAGCACCTCAGCGGCGCGTTGCAGATCCGCTTCATAAGGGATCACTTTGGGACGCTGATAGCCGCTGCCGGAATGGGTAAAACCGTGCAGATGCTGCGGCGGCTGCCACTCTTCATCCTGAATATCTTTAGGGATGATGATCACCGCCACGCCGTTTTGCGCTTTGGCGATGCGCACGCCCCGGTCGAGCAGATGGCGAACCTGGGTTGAAGTCGAAGCTTCCTGAACGAAGTTGGCAACGTCCGAGAAGATGCGATCCAGGTTCATCTCCTGCTGATAACTGGAGCCGCGCGCGGTCGCTTCCGCCTGTCCGGCAATCGCCAGCACCGGGGCATGATCCATTTTGGCGTCATAGAGTCCCGTCAGCAGATGGGTCGCGCCGGGCCCGCCGGTAGAGAGGCAGACGCCCAGCTCACCGGTGAATTTGGCGTGTCCGGCCGCCATAAAGGCCGCCATCTCTTCGTGGCGTACCTGAATAAATTCGATGCCGTCGCCTTTGGCGTTAGCACGCTGAATGGCGCCCAGCACCCCATTGATGCCATCTCCCGGATAGCCATAGATGCGTGTGACGCCCCACTCTTTCAGGCGCTGGACAAAAAAATCACTGGTTTTCATGCTCATCGTCGCGTTTCCCCTTGTAGTCCATGCAGACTTAAAGCGTAGTAGACGATGGGCAATCGCCGTTAATTGTTCGCCATTGCCGGGTATCGCTGACGCAAATCACTGAATATTTGTGCCATATCCGCCGTTTCGCCTATCTCTGCCACCGCCCGGAATACCTGGGTTTTCAGGAAGTGACGCCAGCTCACCGGCGCGCTTGCCAGAAAGGCGGTCAGTAACTGATAACGCTGTGGCGTCCAGAGCGTTTCGAAGCGACTCCGTGCTTCGCCGTGCTCAAAATGGTGCGCAGCCTGCTGCGGCATCGTGGTGCGCAGGTACTCCGTTGCTGCCCGATCCACGTGGTGATCAACCACCACCACGCCATACTGCGTCCTGGCTGCCGCGACGCTGAGATAACCGCAGCGCACATCCTGCATCACCGCATCGGCATCGCGCTGTGTCGGCAGGCCATAACCGCCCGCGCCGGGTCCGCGCACTTCAACCACATCACCCGGCAGGCATTGGATCACATCAGTGTTGCCGTGATTGATGACCTCACCGTCGCGCCGGGTACGGAAGTAAGAGAGCGCCCCACTCTGGCCGCCGACGACGCCCGCCGAGGCAAACACCGATCGGTTACGGTTGCGCGCGGTAATGGTGGTATTGGGCGAGAAAATCTCAAATGCCATTTCGGTGGCTAAACCGCCGCGATAGCGACCGGCTCCGGCGCTGTCCTGGGCCAGTCCGTAGCGATGAAAGCGGATCGGCACTTCCGCTTCGTTGATCTCAATTGGGGTGTTTTTCAGAAAGGCTGAAAGACCGCCGGAGCCGTCAGGCCCGTCGTGACGCGGCGTGCCGCCCGCGCCGCCGCCCACCGGACCCAGCGAGGCAACCACGCTGCGATTCTGCGTCTGGGTACGGATGTTCATGATTGAGTTGCCGCCCGGTGAATTCGCGGGCAAACGCTCCGGCATCGCCAGCGAGAAGACGCCGATAGTGGCAATCTGCGACAGTGCACAGGTCAGCGAGCGCATCCCTACCGCTGCGGGCGCTTCACAGTTCATGACCGTGCCAGGCGGCAGGATTGCCCGGGTGGGTCGCAGCGTACCGGCGTTAAGCAGCAGTGAACGGTCCAGCGTAGAGAGCACATAGGTAACACCCACCAGCGCCAGCGGATGCCGCTCACGTCCGCCAGTCGGCATATTCAGCGACGAGGCCAGCTGCGGATCGCTGCCGGTGTAGTCCAGCTCCAGCTGATCGCCCTGCACCCGCAGAGTAATGGCGATACGGCAGGGATAACCGCCCTCGCCATCTTCATCGGCGTAGTCGGCATAGAAGTATTCCCCGTCGGGAATGGTTTTGATAATGCTGCGCGCCTGCGCTTCGGCGTAATCGAGAATGCCCTCAATGCCCTGCAAAAAATCGGCGATGCCAAAGCGGGCAATAATGTCGTGGATTTTACGCTCGCCGACGTTCACCGACGCCAGCTGGGCTTTGAAATCGCCCCAGTTCTGATCCGGCACCCGCACATTGAGCCGCATGATGCTGGCGACCTCTTCGTTGAGCTGACCCTGCCGCATGATCTTCAGCGGCGGGATGCGAATCCCCTCCTGCACGATATCGGTCAGCGAGCGCGACAGCGAGGCAGGCACCGCGCCGCCGACGTCGGTGTTATGAATGTGGCCCACCACGAAGCAGACAATTTCACCCTGGTGGAACACCGGTTTCCAGATGTGGATATCGGGCGAGTGGGTCGCCACGTTGCCGGCGTAGGCGTCGTTGGTAATGCAGATGTCGCCGTCAGCATACTCTTCAATCAGCGCCAGTACCGGCGCATAGTCGATGCCGCTGTACCAGGGGGCGCCGAAGCTGCGCGGCGAGGCGAACGCCAGGCCGCTGCGGCTGACAATCTGGCAGGAGAAATCTTCCGTCTCTTTCACAAAGGTGGAGTGCGCCGTGCGCATCAGGGTAAAGGCCATCGCATCGGCAGCCGCGGCGCAGTAGTTCGCCAGGATCTGTAAGTTACGTCCATCAATCGCCATGTTATGCCTCGTTCGCCGTGATCAGCAGATTACCGAATGAATCGACCGTGACGCCCATGCCGGGCGGCACGCAGGTGGTGCAGTCATCCTGGGCGATGATGACCGGGCCACTGAGCTGATGTCCGGCACGCAGCACTGAACGCAGCACTAAATCAACCTGATGCCAGCCGCCGTCGATCCACGCCCTGGTCTGTTTCAGTACCGGCACCGGTTCCGTGGCCGGAGCCAGTGGGTTAATCACCGGTTTCGGCGTCGGTGAGGCAATCACCAGCCGCAGGTTGATCAACTGCACCAGCGCCTGCGGGTCAAAGTGACCAAACAGCTGCTGGTGCTGGCGATCAAAGGCGTCATGCAGCGCAGTGAAATCCGCCTGCGCCAGCCAGTTCGCCTCCAGCGGTACGTCGATCTCAAACGACTGACCGCGATAGCGCATATCCGCGCTGAACTGCAGGCTGTAAGGCATGTCGCTGCCGTGCTCCTGTGCCAGCCAGCCACAGGCGCGCTGCTGTAATGCTTCGGCTTCACTGGCCAGGGTGTCGGCCAGGGCGGGCGTCAGATCGCCGTAGAGTGTGCGGATAAAGTCGTTACGAATGTCCGCCACCAGCCCGCCCAGCGCGGACAGCACGCCCGGCGTCGGCGGCACAATCACCCCTTTCATATTCAGTTCGCGGGCCAGAAAGCAGCCCATCATCGGACCCGCTCCGCCAAAGGCGAGGAACCAGAATTCACGCGGATCGAGACCAAAGCGCGACAGCAGCCCGCTGGTGTCGCTGTACATGCTGGAGATCGCCAGCTGGATGGCGGTTTCTGCCGTTTCCTGCACCGTGACGCCAAGCGCATCCGCCAGCGGCTGCCAGGCCGCACAGGCGGCGTCCACATCAACAGTGACGGCGTTATAACCCAGCGCGCCATGGCCCATCATGCCGCAGGCGGCGAACGCATCGGTGGCAGTGGGTTGCGTGCCGCCGCGCTGGAAGCAGACCGGGCCAGGCAGCGATCCGGCACTGTCCGGGCCCATCTGCAGCACGCCCTGACCATCGATCCACGCCAGCGAGCCGCCGCCCTGACCCACCGAAGTGACGGCGACAGAAGGAATAAAGATCGGGAAATCCCCGATGATTTCGCCGTTGCCCTGTGCCACTTTGCCGTCGATGATCACCGCCACGTCGGCGCTGGTGCCACCGATATCCAGGCTGAGGATTTTGTCAAAACCACAGGCGCTGGCGAGATAGCTGGCACCAATCACCCCGGATGCGGTGCCGGAGAGCACCATCTGCACGCATTCGCGTTTCGCCTGATCGACGCCCATCACCCCGCCGTTGGATTTGGTGATGCGTGGCGGCGGCCTGACGCCGAGCCGTTGCAGCGCCTGCTCAAAGGATTCCAGGTAGTGGATCACCATCGGCTGCACGTAGGCATTAATGGTGGCGGTAATGGTGCGTTCATATTCACGGATGATCGGCCAGATGTCAGCGGAACAGGAGGTCAGCAGCTCGGGTGCCACCTCGTCGATAATCGCCTTCACCGCCGCTTCATTGTGCCGGTTGCGATAGCTGTGCAGCAGCGACACCACAATGCCCTGACAGCCTGCGGCGCGTGCCTGAGCGATTGCGTCGAGCACGCTCTGACGATCAGGCGGTTGCAACACGTTGCCGTGCGCGTCGCTGCGTTCACGGATGGCAAACACCCGATCGCGGGTGATCAGCGGAGCAGGACGCCGGGAGAAAAGATCGTGGATATGCGGAATTTTAAGCCGGGCCAGCTCCAGGACATCGCAGAAGCCCTCCGTGGCGAACAGTGCCAGCCGCACGCCGCGCCGCTGGATCACCGCGTTAATACCTACCGTGGTGCCGTGGGTGAAGTAGCCAATCTCAGCGGGGTCAATACCCTGATGCTGCTGAAACTGCGCCAGCCCGGTAACGATTTCGCTGCCTGGCTGATCCGGTCGTGACAGGACTTTCAGGGTGTGAATCTGGTTCGTTTGCTGATCGAGCACGGCGAAATCGGTAAAGGATCCGCCAATATCCACGCCAACGCGGTATCGCATATCGGGGTAACTCCAGTGTCAGGAAGGGGGAAATTCCATCAGTGCCTCGGGATGCTGCACCACACGCCAGCCGAGCCGCTGATAGACCTGATGGGCATCCTGGGTTGAGAGCATCCAGCGATGCACCGTTTGCAGCTCCGGGTGTTCACGGACGCAGGTTGCCAGCCAGCTGCCCAGCCCGTGACCGCGCCAGTTTTCATCAATCATCACGTCGCACAGCCAGCCAAACCGGGTGTAGTCGGTGATGAGGCGGGCAAAACCAATCTGTCTCTGCTGGTGATAGAGGCCAAACGGCAGCGAACCGGCAATCGCCCGCACGGTTTTGGCCAGCGGCTGGCCTTTGGCCCAGTAGGACTTCTCCGCCAGCTGGATGTGGATCCACGCCAGGTCGAGCCGCTGGCGGCTGGTGGAGACAGTGAACGCCTCGCGCTGCCACTGCTGGTCAGCAATCTGTAATGAGTCCATGACAACTCCTTGTATCGGTTGAAAACAGTGTAAAAGGGTTCGCCCAACGGTTGAGGCTGTAGCGCGCTACAGAACCGGTTGTTGCGACTGAATTTTGCGTCATGAAGAAATTTTATGCTGAGGGGGCATCTTGCAGATTAACGGGAGAAGTGAAGCGGATGGGCGAACATAAGTGCGGCTGGTGTGAATCGCGAAAGAGCAGACAGATACAGGCAGGTGACGGCCCTCTCTCCACCGGTAAACATGGCGAGGGCGACGCCTGGCCGCCCGTTACACGCCGAACTCCACCGAATTGTGCTTGCCGATCAGCGATCGCAACGGCACGCTGCTTTTCATGATCGGGGATTTGATCACGATATAGCTGAAGTATTTATCGATGCCGATCTGAGCGTCGAGCATCTTCTCAATCACTTCCTGGTAATGTTCAATGCTGCGGGTAATAAAGCGCAGCAAATAGTCATAGCCGCCGGTAATCAGATGGCACTCCATCAGCTCATCGACGTCGCGCATCGCACTTTCAAATTTCATAAAGTCTTCGCGGCGATGGCCTGACAGAGTGACTTCGGTAAAGACCGTCACCGAATCGGTAATGCGGGTGAGATTAATGTGCGCTTCATAACCGGTGATAAAACCAGCCTGTTCCAGACGTTTGACCCGTTGCAGACAGGGACTGGGCGAAAGGCCTACGGCGTCGGCGAGGTTAACGTTGCTGATACGGCCATCTTTCTGGAGTTGCACCAGGATGTTGATGTCGATGCGGTCGAGTTTCATTAAGCCGTTCATAGCACCCCCCTCATTGTCAGAGCCTGTCCCGCCAGGCGTCATTGTTGCAGGCAGTCTGGAGACGGACAGCGCGCAACAACCGGCGCGTACATGGCGTACGTGAGGATTGTAAGCACTGACCAGGTTCAGACTGACAAATGAAATAGCCTGATGGGATAGACGCTTAATTAAATGTGCAGAACCTCCCGAAGGTATATCACGCTTTACCGTAAACGCGCCAGCGCTTCGCAGTGGTTATACCAGCGGGAGATTTTCAAATTACTTTAACAATATCAATGAGGAATCGCACTTTACCCCAACCGGCCTGTGGCGCGGGCCAGCGCAATATCGAAGATATGCAGAGCCTCTTCCAGCTGTGAGTCGGTAGTGACCAGCGGCGCCAGGAAACGGATGGTGTTGCGATGCAGGCCGCATTTGATCAGCAGCAATCCTTCCTGACAGGCGCTGTCGAGGATCTTCTGGGTTAAGGCCGCATCCGGGCGACCGGTTTCGAAATCGAGGATCTCCACCGCCTGCATAAAGCCCACGCCGCGGACGTCACCGATGCAGGCATATTTATCCGCCAGTTGCCGCAGTCGTGCATTGAGTTGCTCACCAAGCTGGCAGGAGCGCTGCAACAGGTTTTCCTGCTCAAACAGATCCAGTACCGCCAGCGCCGCCGCACAGGCCAGTGCGTTGCCGCCATAAGTACCGCCTAACCCGCCAGGCGTCGGTGCATCCATGATCTCTGCACGCCCCACCACGCCGGAAATCGGCAGACCGCCGCCAAGGCTTTTCGCCAGCGTGACTAAATCGGGTTTAATACCCAGTTGCTGGAAGGCGAACATCGTGCCGGTACGCCCGAAGCCGGACTGGATTTCATCACAAATCAGCAGAATACCGTGCTGGCTGGTGATGCGACGCAGCGCCTGCATAAATGCCGGGCCAGCGGGCAGGAAGCCGCCGTCACCCTGAACCGGCTCAATGATAATCGCCGCGACCCGCTCCGGCAGGATCTGCACCGCAAACAGCTGATCCAGCGCTTTCAGGCAGTCCGCTTCAGTAATACCGTGCAGCGGGTTCGGGAAGGGCAGACGGTAAATATCGCCGGGGAACGGGCCAAAATTCTGTTTGTAAGGCGCGGACATGCCGGTCAGGGTGATACCCAGCAGGGTGCGGCCATGAAACGCACCATCAAAAGCGATAATGCCAGAGCGCTGGGTGTGTGAGCGGGCAATCTTCACCGCATTTTCCACCGCTTCGGCGCCGCTGGTAAAGAAGACGCTTTTGTACGCCTCATCGCCGCCCACCAGTTTGTTCAGCCGCTGCGCCAGCTCGATGTAGCCCGGATAGGCCACCACCTGAAAGCAGGCATGAGACACCAGACCGAGCTGGCGGGTCACCGCATTGACCACCGCCGGGTGATTGTGGCCGACATTCAGCACCCCGATGCCGCCGACAAAGTCGAGATAGCGATTGCCCTCCACGTCCCACACTTCACTGCCTCTGGCGCGTTCGATCACCAGCGGATGGGCGGTAACTACGCCGCGCGGCACGTTCTGCTCGCGTGCATCCAGTAACAGGCTGTTATCGGAGTATGCTTGCTGCTCTGCCATGACATTCTGCATTTTAAACCCTCATCCACGTAACGTTCGGTTGGCTCAAGTATCGCAACCCGCTGGTTTGTCACGCTGCCGTAATTCCTCAGACAGCGGCATTTCCTGTCAAAATCCTGCGGCATTCAGCAGGGAAATTTCTCTGCCAGCGCCTGACGAATCAGCGTGACAAAAACGTTAACGCCATGCGGGATCAGCGCATCGTTGAAGTCGTATGCAGCATGATGCAGCGGCTTGCAGGGTGCCGACCCCAGCCACAGATAGGCACCGGGCCGCGCCTGCAGCATAAAAGCAAAATCTTCTGAGGTAAGTGCGGGCTGGGGCGCGGCCTCAGCCTTAATGCCCGCCTGCGTCAGCGCCTGCAGGCAAAACTGCGCTTCAGCATTACTGTTCAGGGTCGCCGGGTAGTAGCGCAGATAGCTGACCTCTGCGTGCAAACCGTGGGCGGCGGTGATGTGCTCCGCCATCTGACGCAGTCGTGCTTCAATCGTCGCCTGCGCTGCAGGGCTGAAAGTGCGCACCGTGCCGGTGATGTTCGCCTCCGCCGGGATCATGTTGTGCGAAAAGCCGCCCTGCATCCGGGTGACGGTGAGCAGCGCCGTTTCGCACGGATCCAGCGCGCGTGAGACCAGAGTATTCAGCTGCACCACCAGCTCGCTGGTCGCCAGCAGAGTATCGCGCGTCAGATGCGGCTGCGCGGCATGACCGCCTCCGCCCAGTACCCGGATATCAAAACGGTCAGCCGCTGCCATGATCGCGCCAGGGCGGGTCTGTACCTGGCCGAGCGGCAGTTCCGGCCAGTTGTGAATGGCGTAGACCGCCTCGCAGGGAAAGCGGCTGAAGAGGCCATCGTCAATCATCGCCTTTGCGCCCGCCAGCCCCTCTTCGGCGGGCTGGAAGATAAAGCAGACGCTGCCATCAAAGCTGACGTCGCGCGCCAGTTTTTCTGCGGCTCCCAGCAGCATCACGGTGTGACCATCGTGGCCGCAGGCGTGGCTCACCTGCTCCGCGCGGCTTTGCCAGTCGGTGCCGCTCTGATCCTGCATCGGCAGCGCATCCATATCAGCCCGCAGGCCAATCATGCGTTCACTGCTGCCCTTTTTCAGTATCCCGACCACGCCGGTTTTACCGATGCCGCGATGCACCTCAATGCCCAGCTGTTGCAGAAAGTTCGCCACGATGTCGCTGGTGCGCTGCTCCTGAAAGCCCAGTTCCGGGTGCGCATGCAGGTCGCGGCGCAATGCCACCAGATGTTCCATCTTAATATCCTCGCGAACGGTCAATCTCACCGTGCAGCGGCTCGCCACGCTGATAGCGCCGCAGATTTTCCAGCAGTGCCGCAATGGCGCTCTCATTCTGCGTCTGGCTGGCGATGTGGGGTGTGAGCCAGATGGCGGGATGGTGCCAGAAGGGATGATCCGGCGGTAACGGCTCCGGGTCGGTCACATCTATCACGGCGGCACGGAGCTGCCCGCTCTCCAGCGCCTGCAGCAGATCGTCCTGATTCAGCTGGGGGCCGCGCCCGGCCTGCACCAGCGCCGCGCCCTGTGGTAGCTGATTAAACAGGGTGCGGTTAAGCAAACCCTGTGTGGTGTCAGTCAGCGGCAGCAGGCAGACCAGAATCTCGCTGTGCGCCAGAAACGCCCCGAGCTGATCGTCACCGTGCCAGCAGCGGACGCCGGGAATCTGGCGCGGTGTGCGGCTCCAGCCAGCGCAGTCAAAGCCCAGCGCCACCAGCTGTTGCAATGCGGCCTGGCCCAGTTCGCCCAGCCCCATGACGCCTACCCGACGCTGCGCGGCAGGTAATACCGCGTGTGTCAGCCACTGCTGCTGGCGTTGCTGATGAAAATAGCGCGGCATGTCGCGATGCAGGCCGAGTACCGCGAAGGTGACATACTCCACCATGCCCTGGGTCAGGCCTGGCTCGATCATCCTGATCACCGGCAGGTCGGGCGGCAGCGCGCCAAGGTCAAACTGATCGGCCCCGGCACCCACGGAGAACAGTAGTTTCAGCCGGGGGAAAAGCACGGTGATGTCAGCCGGTGGCTGCCAGGCGACCAGCGCCTCAACCTGCTCTGGATCGCCGGTCTCAGGCCAGATATGCAGCTGAATGTCAGGCGCATGCGCTGCCAGCCAGCGCTGCCAGATGCGGCCACGTTCCGGCTCCGATTTATAGACGATATGCATCAGGCCATCGCCTGCGTCATCAGTCCAAACGCCTGCATACCCTGCGGCGTCCAGGGCGTGCCGCGCACCATAGTCGCAGGCGCATCGACCTGAGGGATGCCGAGGCTTTGTAGCCAGGCGGCCATCGGCAGAGAGGCATCGGTGTCAATGCGCAGAAATTCCCCCTGCAGCGACTGCATCAGCGAGGCGACCAGCGCCTGGGCTACCGCGAAGTCTCCCGCGATGATCGGGCCTATCGCCCAGCCGTGACCAAAGCGGCGCAGGCTGGCGAAGCCCTGAATTTGCTGATGGTCATCCTGCAACAGCACCGTCTGGCAGTCGCGCAGCAGGTGGTCGAACAGTGCCGGACGATGCATGCCGTGCGCCTGCTGATCCAGCGTCACCAGTGTGGCGTGATCGGCCAGTATTGCCGGACGCAGCTGCAGTCCCGCCGGGATCACGACGTCTGGAAGGGTGGTCACTTCGCGGGTCTGGTGCTGGCGAATTTCACCGCAACTGACAAACCCAAGTTTTTCATACAAACCTTTGCCCATTTCGGTGGCGTGCAGACGCACGTTACAGTCGGGTAATTTTTCCAGTTGCGCCAGCATCAGCTGTTTGCCCAGGCCGCGCCCCTGCTGCTGGTTATCGACGATTACCAGTCCCAGCGTGGCGGCGTGCTCGCCCCAGCGCCAGAGCACCGCGCTCGCTATCAGCTTGCCCTGCTCTTCAATCACCGTACCCTCGCCCAGCTGCAGCGCCAGCTGCCAGTCTTCACGTCGGTGGGGCCATTTCAGTGCCTGCGTTAAGGTGAAACAGTGGTCGATATCGTCCGGCGTCATTGCGCGTATTTTCAGGCTCATTGCAGGTCTCCTTACATCATGCCTGGCGTTTCAAGTCCGCTGCCGTCAACCAGACGGCTGTAGCGATAAGGGGTGGGATCAACAACTGGCGTGGCTTCGGTCGTCAGATCGGCTGCCAGTCGTCCGGCACCCGGTCCGATACCGAAGCCGTGGGCGCTGTAGCCCGCCGAGAGCACCAGCCCCGGCAGTTTCGCCACGGTGGAGATCACCGGAATCGCGTCCGGGGTGCTGTCAATCATGCCGCCCCAGGACTGCGCCAGCCGCAGGTTCGCCAGCGCCGGGTATTCACGCCGCATCGCCGCCAGTCCCTCTTCCACGATCGTTGCATCGGCTGCCGGATCGAGAATGCGCATGCGCTCAAACGGCGACTCGCAGTCAAATGCCCAGCCACCCATCGCTTCCGGGCCATTGAAGAACGGCGACAGGCCAAGATTCAGGGTGAGATTCTTGCGGCGGCTTTTAAAGGTCGGATAGAACTGGCGGGCATAGCGCAGCCCCTGCGCGCCAGGTTCCAGCCGACCGCGACCCGAGACGGAGACGGTGTAACTGCCGTCCATTTGTGGCCGACAGGCAAATCCAGGTGTGTAGAGTGGCATGGCAATCGCCTGCTCAATGGGCTGCGTGCGGAAGGCGGTACCAATCACGTTGCCCAGCGGCAGATCGATACCGTGACGACGGCAGAACATGGAGGTCCAGGCCCCGGCGGCACAGATCACCCGGCTGGTTTTGATCAGGCCGCGCTCGGTCCAGACGCCGCTGACCCGTCCGGCGGCGATATCCAGCCCGCGCACCGCGCACTGCTGAAACAGCAGTGCGCCTTTTTTCAGCGCGCCCGCCACCAGCCCGGGCGCGGCCAGCCGTGGTTCGGCGTGACCGTCGGTAGGCGCTGAGAGACCGCCCCGCCAGCTTGTGGTGCTGCCGGGCGTCATCGCTTTGGCCTGCTCCGCCGTGAGAATCGAACTGCGCACGCCATAGCCTTTTGCCATCTGGATCCACTTATCCCAGGCCGCGATGTCCGACTCTTCCTGCGTGGCGTAAACCAGCCCGCTGCGGCGGAAACCCAGCTCTTCGCCGGTTTCATCGTTAAGCTCACCCCAGCGTTGCAGCGCATAAATAATCAGCGGCAATTCACGTTCATCGCGGTTCTGCTGGCGACACCAGCCCCAGTTACGGCTCGACTGCTCCGCTCCTACCAGGCCTTTTTCGATTAGCACGACCTTCAGTCCCTGCTTCGCCAGCTCCCAGGTGGCGGCGGCTCCGGCGATACCGGCGCCAATCACCACTACATCGGCGGAATCGGGAAAATTCGCACTGTCCTGTACATAACGAATCGGTGCAGGCATAACAAGACTACCTCTGTTGTCAGTATCTGGTCTGGCACAGGGCGATATCGCCGCGGTGCCTTGACCCGTGCCGCCCGCGCAGTACATCAGTGCTGTGCAGGCGGATTAATCAGGGTGCCCGTTGCTTCAGGCAACTCACTCTGCTTTTAAAATCTCTTCATGCTCATCCAGCCAGCCCTGACGCAGCTCCGGCACCGCGCGTTTCAGCCGCTCGAAATACAACTCGCTGGTCGGCTTGTCGTAGTCGCTGCGCGCCAGCTGGGTGACGATACGACCGCTCTTCATCACTACGATTTCATCACATACCGCGCGTACCGCATGCATGTCGTGGCTGATGAAGATCACCGAGAGTCCCAGTTCGCGGCGCAGTTCGCTGATTAAGTCGAGGACGGCAGCGGCAACCACTGTATCCAGCGCCGAGGTCACTTCATCACACAGAATCAGATCCGGCTCAGCCGCCAGTGCGCGCGCCAGATTGACGCGCTGCTTCTGCCCGCCGGAGAGCGCCCAGGGACGCCGCCACAGCACGCTGCGCGGGAGCTGCACCAGATCCAGCAGCTGATAAAGCCGCTGCTGTCGGGCCGCACCGCTCAGACCGTGAAACAGCGTCAACGGACGCGACAGGATGCGTTCAACGCTGTGGGCCGGGTTCAGCGCGGTGTCTGCCATCTGGAACACATACTGAATGCGGCGCAGCTCATTGTCAGGCCGTTTTTGCATATCGCCCGAGATGTAGTGGCCGTTAAACAGAATATGGCCGTGGCTTGGAGCGTTGAGTCCGGCTATGGCATGCGCCAGAGTGGTTTTGCCTGAGCCTGACTCACCGATGATGCCAATCGCCTGCCCTTTCCACAGCCTGAGATTGATATCCTCCAGAATGCGTATTTTCGGGTAGCCATCGCTGCCACGCGGACCATAACCTGCGCTGAGGTCGCGCACCTCAAGCAGCGGCTGAATATCGGCGGCAACCGGGCACCAGTTGCTGGGCCGCTCTTTCTGCCGCGCCGCCTCCATCAGTAAGCGGGTGTACTCCGCCTGCGGTGCGCCGATCAGATGCGCGGTGCTGCCATACTCCGCCATTTTGCCGCGCAGTAGCACCAGTATCCGGTCTGCCATCTGCGCCACCACGGCTAAATCGTGACTGACGTAAATCGCCGTGACGCCGCGCTGCACCACCACGCGGCGAAACGCCTTCAGCACTTCCACCTGCGTGGTCACATCCAGCGCGGTAGTAGGTTCATCAAGGATTACCACGTCAGGATCGCCAATCAGCGCCATCGCCGTCATCAGACGCTGCAACTGACCGCCCGACACCTGGTGCGGGAAGCGGTCACCAATGGTCTCGGGGTTGGGCAGCGCCAGTTCGCGGAACAGCTCAATCGCTTTGGCTTTTGCCGCTTTGCGGGTCAGGGTGCCGTGGATAACCACCGGCTCAATCACCTGGTCGAGGATCTTCATGCCCGGATTAAACGACGCTGCCGCGCTCTGGGCGATATAGGCGACTTTGTTGCCACGGAAAGCGCGCAACTGCCCCGGCGTCAGGCTGTTAACGTCGGTGCCGGCAACGTGAATGTTGCCGTCGGCGATGCGACACCCGCTGCGGGCGTAACCCATCAGCGCCATCGCGATAGTGGTTTTACCTGAGCCGGATTCGCCAATCAGCGCCAGCACTTCGCCCTTCTGCACGGTAAAGTGAATGTCGGAAACCAGGTCGATCTCTTCGCCGCGATCGGTCTGCGCAGTGACGCGCAGTTTATCCACCGAAATCACCGGCATGGCGGTATGTGGTGTCACGTTCATGCTCCCTCCTTCGCCAGCGTCATCGGACGCATCGCCTGCAGGCTGTCAATAAACAGGTTGGCGCCAATGGTCAGGCTGGCAATCGCCAGCGCGGGCATCAGCACCGCAGGCGAGCCGTCAAACAGCCCCTGCATATTTTCACGCACCAGCGTGCCCCAGTCGGCGTAGGGCGGCTGAACACCCAGACCGAGGAAGCTCAGGCCGCTCAGCAGCAGCACGATGTAGACAAAGCGCAGACCAAAGTCAGTCAGCATCGGGTGCACCATATTGGGCAGGATATCGTGAATGGCGATATACCAGCGGCTTTCGCCCCGCAGCCGTGACGCCCGGACGTAGTCCATGCTGCGTAGCGAGCTGGCCATGGCAAACGCGATACGGAATGCGCCCGGCCAGTAGGTGAAGACCGCCGTGAGGATCAGCATTGGCAGTGAGGAGCCAAATACCGCGACTATCATCAGCGACAGCACTTTACCCGGCAGTACCAGCAGCGCGTCGTTGACGCGGCCCAGTACCTCCTCCAGCCAGCGCCCCGCCACCGCTGCCAGCAGCGCCAGCAGCGTGCCGATCAGGCTGGCCAGCAGCGCCGCACTCAGCGCCAGACCGATAGAGAACTTCGCGCCATAGAGAATGCGGCTCAGCATGTCGCGCCCAAGGTAGTCGGTGCCTAACAGGTTATCGGACGTCAGGCCGCCCATCAGCGGGCCGCCGCCGATGTCATCAATGCTGTGCGGGGCCAGCGGGGTGCCGAATACCGCCATCAGCAGCCAGAACAGCGACATGATCAGACCCAGCCGTCCCGACCAGGAGAGCGACTGTAAGAAACGCCAGGGCAACGAGAGAATATTCATGCGCTTCTCCATTTCGGGTTAAAGGCGATAGTCAGAATGTCTGCCGCCAGCAGCAGGACCAGATAGCAGGCGGCGAACAGCATCACGCAGAGCTGCACCACCGGCAGGTCGCGGTTACTGACCGCATCCACCAGCTGGCTGGCGAGACCGGGATAGCTGAAGATGGTTTCGATGATGATTACCCCGCCAAACAGATAGGAGAGGCTGAGTGAAATGGCATTGGCGATGGGGCCGACCGCGTTAGGCAGTGCGTGACGCAGCACCGCTCTCAGCGGTGAAACCCCTTTCAGCAGCGCCATCTCCAGATAAGGACTGTCGAGCTGGTTGATAATGGCTGCCCGCGTCATACGTGCCATCTGCGCCACCAGCACGCAGCAGAGTGTCAGCACCGGCAGCGCATAGGCTTTGAGGTAACTCAGCAGGTCGCTATCCGGGCTGCCGAACGACATCGCCGAGACCCAGTGCAGCTTGACGGCAAAAATCAGCACCGCCACCGTCGCCACCAGAAACTCCGGCACGGCAACCGTCGCCATGGTGCCGATGACCAGCGCCCGATCGAGCCGGGAACCGCGATTCATCGCCGCAATAATGCCGATAATCAGCGCCAGCGGCACGCAGATCAGCGTGGTGATACCCGCCAGTTCAAAGGTGGCGGGAATGCGCTGCGCCACCAGCTGCGCGACCGGCAAATGGCTGGCAAACGAGGTGCCAAAGTCGCCCTGCACCATGCCTGTCAGCCAGTGGAAGTAGCGCATCAGCAAAGGCTGATCGAGACCCAGCTGCTGCCGTAACGCCGCCACCGTTTCCGGCGTGGCGTTCTGGCCGAGGATCATCTGCGCTGCGTCGCCCGGCAGCAGGCTGGTGATGAAAAACACCACCGCCGAGACGATAAGCAAAGTCAGGATGCCGGCGCCAATTCGCCGGGCAATCAGGAACAGCATGTATCGGTTCATCGGCGTACTCCTTCCTCAAATAACGTATCAGGCACTCAGCCACGCAAACTCATGGAAGCGATAGCCCATCATCATGCCCGACGGCCAGGCCTCCACCCCTTTGACCTTTTTGTTGTAGCCATCCGTGGAGCTGATAAAGGTCGGGATAAGGGTGCCGCAGTGGTCATAAATCAGCGTCTGCATGTCGCCATACATCTGCTTGCGTTTCGCCTGATCGCGCTCACCGCGTGCCGCGACCACCAGCTGATCAAACTGAGGGTTTTTCCAGCCCGATTCGTTATTCGGTGCGGTAGAGAGATAAAACTGTGAGAAGAGCATGTCGAGCGTCGGACGCGGATTTATCGAGCCATATCCCACCGGATCTTTCATCCAGTGCGAAGACCAGTAACCGTCATACGGCACACGTCGCACTTTGATGTTCAGCCCTGCCCCGCGCGCCATCTGCTGGATCATCTGACCGCCTTCATTTGCCCCTTCGATATTCGGCGTGGTGATAATCTCCACCGTGGAGCCCACCATGCCCGCTTTTTTGATGTGGAACTTCGCTTTTTCAATGTCCAGCGCACGCGGTTTGAGATCGGCGTTATAGAGCGGATGCCACGGCGGCACCGGGGTGTCATTACTGACGTCGCCGTAACCCTGCAGCACCGTTTTCACCAGCATTTCACGTGGTTGCAGATATTTCATCGCCAGCACGAAATCTTCGTTGTTACCCGGCTTTACATCGGTGCGGATAATCAGGTTGGTGTACATGCCCGATTTACTCTCCAGCACGCCAAATTCGCTGCTGGCTTTGATGCGCTTGCAGTCGGCAGCGGTCAGCGTGGAGACCATCTGCAGATCGCCCGACATCAGGGCATTAACGCGCGCGGCGCCGTCGGTGACGCCAATCAGCTCTACCTCATCCAGATGTGGCAGACCAGGCTTGTAGTAGTTGGGATTTTTGGTACCGATGGTGCGCACACCCGGCATAAAGGCTTTGCAGACAAAAGGACCAGTGCCGATGCCTTTGCTGAAATCTTTGGTGCCGTCCGGCACGATCAGAAACGGCGGCGTCGCCAGCATATAAGGGACGTCGAAGTTGGCGCTGCTCAGCTCCAGCTGCACCTCATTATCATTGACCGCGCTGAAGGTTTTGAACTGATCGGCCAGCTTAAAGGCGATAGAGGCGATGGCCGGATCTTTGTGACGGCTGAGCGAGTAGATGACATCTTTGGCGGTCAGCGGTTTGCCATCATGGAAAGTGACCCCCTTACGCAGTTTGATATGCCAGGTAATGCCGTCGCTGGATTCCAGCGATTCGGCCAGCGCGGGTTGCGCCATCAGGTTTTTATCCAGCTCGGTCAGGCCGCTATAGAACATGAACTGGCGGGTGTAATCCGCACTGTTGTTACTTTTGGCCGGATCAAGTGTATCGGTGGCCGAGGCATTCGACATCGCCGCCCGCAGTTTACCGCCCCTGACCGGCTTGTCGTCCGCCAGTGCCGCCCCTGAAAAAGTGATCAGGCCGCTGCTCATCACCGCACCGGCTGAGAGCATTTTCATCAGGCTGCGGCGTGAAAGTGAGCCTTCGGTGATCATGCGCGTCAGTGCCGGATTTACCGCATCAGCGTCGTTATTATCAAATTTACTCATCTCTGTACCCTCAATAGTCAGGCGAACCGGGGATCATGTTCTGGCGGTGCTGATAACCTGGCGGTCAGCACCCGACGGGACGTTATGAAAGGCGATCCTTTGCTTTGTAATAGAGTCCTGCGAGCGGTAAAAACCATGGCTTGCCGTGATAGCCGGGCAACGCGGGCCATGTGTCGCGCTGCCAGGGATTTTCAGTGCGCTTTTCAGCCAGCAGACTGGCCATGACGCGTCCCATCCACACCGACATCTGGGTACCGTGACCGCTGTAGCCCAGTGAATAGAAGAGGCCATCCTGTTCACCCGCGTGCGGCAGACGGTCGGCGGTCATGTCGACCATACCGCCCCAGCAGTAATCCACCTGCGACTGGCCGAGCTGTGGCAGCATCTGTGTCATCGCCCTGCGCAGGATCTCACCGCTACGCGAGTCCGACGTCGGGTTGCTGACGGCAAACCGCGCCCGCCCGCCAAACACCAAACGGCGATCGGCCGTGGTACGGAAGTAGTTGCCGATATTCAGTGAGGTGACGTAGGTGCGATCGTTTGGCAGCACCTGGCGCAGCAGCGCCGGGTCGAGCGCCTCCGTCACCACGATAAAGCTGCCAACCGGCACAATGCGGCGCTGAAACCAGGGAAAAGGGCCGACGTTGGAGCAGCCGGTCGCCATCAGCACTTTATCCGCCAGAATGGTGCCCTGCGCGGTCTCTACCCGATGCTGATAACCCTTCAGGCGTTCTAACTTCGTCACGGCGTGGTGCGGGAAAATCTTCGCGCCGCTGCGGGCGGCGGCCTCAGCCAGCCCGACGCCGAACTTGCCCATGTGCATCTGACCGCCCCGTTTCTGCAGCAGGCCGCCATGAAAGTTATCGCTGGCGATCTCGTCGCGTACCGCCGTTTTGTCGAGCAGTTCGATCTCCGGGTCAACGGTACGGCGCATCAGCTCATACGCTTCCTGCAGCCCGGCCACATGCGACGCTTTGCTGGCGAGCTTGAGTTTGCCGCACAGCCGGAAGTCGCAGTCGATCGCTTCATCCTGGATCAGTTGCTGGACATAGCTCACCGCCTCATCAAACGCCCGGTAGAAGCGGCTGGCCTGCTCCAGACCCTGGCTCGCCACCAGCGAGGCGAAGTTCTGCGCCACACCGGTGTTGCAGTGGCCGCCGTTGCGCGCCGAGGCCTGACTCATCACGTCGCCACTCTCAAGCAGCACCACGCTGATGCCGCTGCGCGCCAGGTTCAGGGCCGCCGAGATGCCGGTGAAGCCACCGCCAATCACCACCACGTCCGCCTGTGCGGGCAGCGGTTCGCGTGCGGCACCGGTAAAGGCCGGAGCGGTGGCCTGCCAGAACGATTCCAGTTTCATGGAGTATTCCTCAGAGTCCGACGACGCCAGGCAGGCCGCCGATATCGTTGATTTCGGTGTACTGGTAATACGGATTCGCCGGTTCATGACCGCGATTGACCCAGACTTTGTTTTTGATGCCGAGATCGTGGGCAGTCATCAGGTCATAGCGGAAGCTGGAGGAGACGTGCAGGATCTCCTCCGGGCCGCAGCCGAGCTTATCCAGCATGTACTCGAAGCCCTTCATCTGTGGTTTGTAGGCTCCCGTCTCTTCTGCCGTGATAGCCATATAGATTGGTGCGCCCAGACGCGGTTCGTGATGCGGGATCAGGTCTTTCATCGAGTTGGTCAGCAGCACCAGCGGAAACTCCTTAGCCACCTTTGCCAGCCCGGCGGGCACGTCGGGATGCGGACCCCAGCTGGCGCAGTCGGTGTAGATAAAGTCGCTGTCGGCTTTGTCCCAGCGGACGCCCCACTTTTTGCAGGTGCGCTGCAGGGCATTACTCACCACGTCGTAATAGGGTTTCCACGCGCCGAGCACCTCATCCAGCCGGTAGCTGGAAAAGTCGGTGGTAAATGCGTGCATTGCGTCCGGGTCGACGCGGTCGCTGAAACAGCGCTGCGCGGCACCCGCCATATCGAAGCGAATCAGCGTGCCGTAACAGTCAAACGTGATGAATTTCGGTTTAAACAGTGCCATGTAACACCCTCGTCATTGTCATTTGCGCTTAGAAATCGATGAGTACACTCTTCTGGCGCTGGCAGGCCTGAAACGCCTGGCGGCCTAAATCTTTACCAATGCCGGAGCCGAGAAAGCCACCGGTCGGAATGATGAAGTCGCCGGAGCGTCCATAGCGGTTGATCCAGACGGTGCCCGCGTCAATGGCGCGCATTGCCCGCAGCGCGCGCGGCAGACTCAGGGTGTGAACACCGGCGCAGAGGCCATAGGTGTCATGGGCGGCCATCGCCAGTCCCTGCTCTTCATCATCAAACGTCTGCACCGTCAGCACCGGACCAAAAATCTCCTGCTGGACCGCCGGGTTATCCTGCGTCACGTGACTCAGCAGCGTGGGCTGCCAGAACCAGCCGTCGTCGGTGTCGGCAAAACGCTCACCGCCCACCAGCACTTCTGCGCCCTGCGCTTTTGCCGCCTCAATAACCGAGCAGACTTTGTTGCCCTGTCGTTCGTCGATCAGCGGCGCGTAGCGGCTGCCCTCCTGCCAGGTGACGCCCGGTTTAACCTCCCGGCAGAGCTGAGCCAGCCGCTCAACCAGCGGATCGGCAATGTTGCGCTGCACAATAAGACGGGTGCCCGCCACGCAGGCCTGACCGCCGTTGGCGGTGAAGCCGCGCAGAATCCGCTGGGCCAGCACCTCAAGGTCACCCGCGTCATCAAACACCAGTTGCGGACTTTTGCCGCCCAGCTCCAGCGTCACCGGCTTCATGCCGTTTTGCGCGGCATCGCTCATGATGCGCGCGCCAGTCAGGGTCGAGCCGGTAAACGAGACTTTGCGCACCAGCGGATGTTTTACCAGTGCACTGCCGGTCACCGCGCCACTGCCCTGGACAATGTTCAGCACGCCGGCCGGCAAGCCCGCCTGAATGGCCAGTTCGGCCATGCGTACGGTAGAAAACGGGGTCAGTTCAGAGGGTTTAAGCACCACCGCATTGCCCGCCGCCAGCGCCGGTCCGCATTTCCACGACGCCATCGACAGCGGGAAATTCCACGGGGTAATCGCGGCGATAACGCCATAAGGTTCGGCAATCAGCATGCCCAGGCTGCTGTCGCGGGTGGGAAAGAGATCCCCGCTGTATTTGTCAGCGCATTCGGCATAGAAGCGAATCGCTTCGGCGGTAAAAGGAATTTCGTGCAGCACCACGTCATTGATCGGCCGGGTGGAGCCCAGCGCCTCCAGCTGTGCCAGCAGCGCGTCCTGCTCAATCAGATCGGCCCAGCGGCGCAGTATCCGTCCGCGTTCGCGCGGCGGACAACCGGACCAGCCGCTGCTTTTCAGCGCCTGATGCGCCACAGTCACGGCACGATCGACATCCTGCGGCGTGGCGTCCTGCAGCGTGGCATAAACCCTGCCATCCGAGGGACGTTTAACCTCAAAGGATGCGCCCTGGCTCTGGCAGTGCTGGCCGCCAATATAATGGCCAGTCGGGAGAGAAACTTTTTCCGGGTCGAAACTTAACATGGAAGAATTCCTTATTTGTTACACCCATCAGTTGCTGGTTTATTAGCGTTTAAAACTGCCGGTTTCTGCGCTGTTAATAAGCTAATGCAGAAAGTATGCCAGCCGGGCAAAAAATAAAAATGCGTTTAAAACAGTGCAAAAAAATTTTCTGCCGTATTGGCGGGGGATTTTTTGCGGAATTGCCGAACAATTAAACAGATGATTTACTTCACAAAATTTATGCGCCCTGCTGGTGCAACCTGCACGGAAATTGCACCAAAGCGGATATTTCGGGTCAGGCGGCTCAATCCGGTTCACATGATCCGCCGATTTAACGACCCGCTTCACATCCCTGATAAATTCTTTAATTTTTCAGAACAATTATTTGACGCCGGTAAGTTTTTACGGAGCCTCAGGCAAAAAAAAGCCAGCCGGATTATCCGGCTGGCTCTTTTCATTTTTAGTTACAGACTGCCAATGTGAAATGTTTTCTGTTCCAGATATTCATCAATTCCGTAGCGGGAACCCTCCCGGCCAATACCGGAGAGTTTCACGCCGCCAAACGGCGCGACCTCCAGGGAAATTGCGCCGGTATTAAAGCCGACCATGCCAAACTCCAGCGCCTCCGCTACCCGCCATGCGCGCCGGATGTTCTCGGTAAAGAAATAGGCACCCAGGCCGTAGGGCGTGTCATTTGCCATCGCGATCGCCTCCTCTTCATCATCGAAGATAAACAGCGGCGCGACCGGACCAAACGTCTCTTCATGGGCGATGCGCATGGTGACGGTGACCTCACCGAGCACCGTGGGCTGCACAAAGGTCCCGTTGCCCTGGCTGATGCCGCCGGTCAGCAGCGTTGCACCCTGACTGAGCGCATCATCAATATGACCGTTCACTTTCTCCACCGCGCGGCTGTTGATCAAGGGACCAATAGTGCTGTCGGGCGCAAAACCATCCCCCACTTTCAGGGTGGCGACCGCCTCCAGCAACCGGGCGGTGAAACGCGGATAGATACTTCGCTGCACCAGGATGCGGTTAGCGCAGACGCAGGTTTGTCCTGCGTTGCGGAACTTGCTGAGCATGACCCCCGCGACGGCAATCTCAATATCGGCATCATCAAACACGATCAGCGGCGCGTTGCCACCCAGCTCCAGACTCAGGCGCTTGATGCTGTCGGCGCTCTGTTGCATCAGTAACTGTCCGATGCGGGTTGAACCGGTAAAGGAGATTTTACGTACCGTGCGGCTTTCAGTCAGCGTCGCGCCAATCTCCGTGGGCAGGCCGGTCAGCACCTGCAGCACGCCGGACGGGAAGCCCGCGCGCTCTGCCAGCACCGCCAGTGCCAGCGCCGACAGCGGTGTTAACTCGGAAGGCTTAACAATAATCGGGCATCCGGCGGCCAGCGCGGGCGCCACCTTGCGGGTGATCATCGCAATCGGGAAGTTCCACGGCGTGATCGCGGCGGCAACGCCTACCGGCTGTTTCAGCACCAGGATTCGCCGGTCCTCGCTGGGCGCGGGAATGGTGTCGCCATAGATGCGGCGTGCCTCTTCCGCGAACCATTTCACGAAGCTGGCTCCATAGAGCACTTCGCCTCTGGCTTCCGCCAGCGGTTTGCCCTGCTCGGCGGTCATGATAATCGCCAGGTCGTCAGCGTGTTCAATAATCAGTTGATGCCACTTTTCCAGCAGCGCGGCACGGCTGGCATTGGTGGTTTTGCCCCAGCTGATGCGCACCGTTTCCGCATAAGCTATCGCCTGCCCGGTTTCTGCCCGACCCAGTGCCGGAATCGTCGCCAGGGTTTCGCCCGTGGCGGGATCGGTAACCGGCAGCGTGGCGCCCTGATGCGCATCCTGCCAGCGTCCATTAAACAGCGCCTGCTGGCGCAGCAGATCGCTATCGTTAAGTTGTAGTCGCGACATATCATCCCCTTGTGGTCAGCTGATTCCACTTTATCGCGCCGGGTCAGCGCAGGATGTTGTTGTGCGGGGTGAGAAAGGTCGATAGGGGAGATTTTCGCAATGATTTGAAATTTTATGCCGTGCGGAAACAGGCGCGCATCCGGGTGGATGCGCCGTGTGCTTAAATCTGGAAGTCGATAACCGGTTCGTCGTCATTGCTGTAGGAGAGCGCCTGACGCTTGATCTCTTCCAGCGACAGGTTGGCGTTGCAGAGTTCCAGGAACTGCCAGACGTAGTTGCGTTGCAGCTGGCCGCGCTTGAGGCCGAGCCATACGGTGCTGGCATCGAACAGATGCGTGGCATCGAGGCGCACCAGCTCTTCACTCTCTTCAGTTTCACACGCCTGATCGGCCAGTATCCCCACGCCTAAACCGAGTTTGACGTAGGTTTTCACCACATCGGAGTCCTGAGCGCTGAGCACGATATCTGGTTTTAAACCGGCCGTCTGGAATGCACGGTCAACCCGCGAACGTCCGGTGATACCCTGCCGGTAGGTGATCAGCGGATAGCGGCTGAGCGTGCTCAGTGAAACCGGCTGGTTCTGCACCAGTTCATGTCCTTTCGGCACCAGTAAGGCGTGATGCCAGCTGAACCAGGGGAACGCCGCCAGGCTGCTGTTGTTGACCAGTAATTCACTGGCGATGCCAATGTCCGCCTCACCCGCCAGCAGCATGGTGACAATTTCCTGCGGCGAACCCTGATTGAGTTCAAGCCGGACGTTAGGATAGAGCTGACGAAACGCTTTGATGACTTTCGGCAGGCTGTAGCGCGCCTGAGTATGGGTAGTGGCTATGGTCAGGATGCCGCTGGTTTCATTGGTAAAGACATCGGCCAGACGTCGCACTTTGCCCGCTTCATCCAGGATACGCTCAGCGATGGTCAGCAGCGCTTTGCCCGGCTCGGTCATCCCCAGCAGGCGCTTGCCGCGACGAATAAAGATCTCAACCCCGAGTTCATCTTCCAGGTCGCGGATGTGCCGACTTACTCCCGACTGGGAGGTAAACAGCGTGTTAGCGACTTCCGTTAAGTTAAACTCACAGCGGGCCGCCTCGCGGATGATTTTAAGCTGCTGGAAATTCACGGTATTTACCTCCCTTTACATAATCTGATTATCTGATGGTAAGAACTATTATTGATAACCGGAAATACTAAAAAATTCGCATTTATGACTTTAGGGAATAACGGGGTGGGTTTTGGGGGTACAGAGAGGTTTGAGATGGGCGGCCGGACTTCAGAATTTGACTGAAACCCGGTCTGGGGGAGAGGCTATTTTACAGAAGGCGATAGATTACGCATTCTGGCGCTCTCTGCTTTCATCTCTTCATAGCTTGCTTCCAGGATCCACAGACAGGTCGCACCCTGGTCAGTTGCCAGTAGCGCCAGACGGGTTTGTTGATAAAAATCCTCTATAAAGGCTGTAGGTTGCTCAGCCGGAACGCTGCAGACAATGTCTGTACCTGCCATATGGGGCCAGGATCTGGCGTCAATAACCCGGAGCGTCTCCAGCACGCCCGGGGTATTCTTTGCTAACGCCGAGGCAAGGGCATCCTCCATCCGGGTTGCCTGCTGAACATCAGCCGTAGCTGCCAGTTGGGGCACTTTTGCAAGCCAGGCTTGCTCTCCTGACGCGATGCCCTTCAGCGAATTTTCCCAGTCGGATGTATTCGCTCCAGCCCAGACCGCGAAGGGCAGAAGGCCAATCAATATCAGATATTTCATCGGACCACCTCCAGCGTCCCGCCTTCACGCAGCACGCGTCGCCGGGTTGCAAGTGACATAATGATGCAGCCTTCTGAGGCGAAGCCCGCTGGCTTATTGACCCTTTCGCCATGAATGCGAAATGCCGAACGGCCAAAAGACTCTCCGGAAGTCTGCACCAGAATAATGGTCAGGGGTCCTTTTGATGTGGAGTGCCCTGCAATTCTGTACGTTCCCTGAGGAAGGGGCCCCATCCCTCTTACATGCTGGCGATCGGGATTATTTTTGTTAGTCAGACTACCTGAGTAGCCGGCCTCAATAAATTCACTGTTGTGGTATAAGTGACCCGTGCTTTGCTCATATGTCCATGTCATCGTTATATTCCTTTATGCTGTCACTCGATCATTCCAGCTGTCCGAGTGGACGATATTTCCGTCTGCATATCGCCAGGTAATTTTTTCGTAAATCAGCTCTACAGTTTCCAGATGATCCCGCGCCTCACCATAGCGGGATTTAACGTCATACATCATCGGGCCCACACAGATAACGGTTACGCCTTCCATCAAAGTAATGAAATATTCCACCTCCTGCCCCGCGTCATTTATCCGGTAAAATCTTATTTCCGCTGAGCAAAGCTTTTGACCTGAGGTCACAGCCCTGTAAAGGCAGGGACTGGACTTATCGATCTCTTTATCAAAACTGTAAGAAGCGTGTTCGCGGACAGCGGTTGTTTTACCCGTCACGTTGTCTGTGGAGAGCATGACGCCGTGATTCAGGTCGAGGACTTCAATAGCGCCTTCACGACCTGCCACGTCGACTGATCCGACAATAATGTTGTTACCGTCATCTTTAAGCCAGAGATAAGCTGGAATAGCCATCGTTTTAAACTCCATTTTAAAAAGAGAAAGCCAGCCTGTTTACTGCTGACAGGCCCACTGCTTTCACAGCCTGATTAAACTATCTTCCGGCAAACATCAGATCAATTTTCATACAGCGTGAAATCAACCTGATTGAAGTTTTATTGTTTCAGATATAGAGATCGCGGAATAACCCGGTATCAGAGAAAAAAAACGTGCCCAAAAGCTATTCAGAATAATTTAAAAGTCGCATCAGCAATTCTTCACGCCAACATGGATTTATCATTCGTGCTATGAAGTTCACATTGTGTCGAAATGGAAAGATAGAACCTCTTCCTGTCCAGCCAGTAAACAGCTCTGTGCAGCAAATAAATACAGAAATTACAGACGAAGGTTTACCAGAGGCGTCCGCAGCGCTGAGGAACAACCGGAGGCAAGGATGAGCCGACAGGACGTCGGCGAAAGGACGTCGGCGAAAGGACGGTACGAGCCAGGGATGGCGAGTCCGGACGGTCCGTCGGCCGCAGGGCGTGACGAAGGCACCCCGCACAGCGGGGCGCGCAGGCAGCCGGACGCCGGGATTGTTAAGGGGCGGGCGTCCGCCCCTTGACGCGTCCGCCTGCACAGGCAACCTGAAACTCCTCATCGCCTGGCGGGCGAAACTTCCTCCGTGCATACCCGCTGCTAAAGGCTCACAGCCTCCATCGCCTGGCGGGCGTAAACCGCTCAGTGCTAACGCGCGGCTAAGTGACCTGAAACTCCCGAACGCCTGGCGGGCGTAACCCGCTCAGTACGAGCCCGCTGCAAAGCGAAACCGGCTGGTTGCCAGCCCGCTGCAAGCGCCCTCTTAACTCACTAACATCAACTCCCGCTCCTCACTCAGCGGCTTATTCAGCAGCGACAGCAGGATGTTCTTCACTGCCTGCGCTGAAGGTGACAGCGGCAACCGGGCGGAGACGTTAAGTGACAGCGGCAGACTCAATGACGGACTGTTGATGCGTGACATCCAGGCATCGGTGGAACCCACCAGCGAACGGGCGGCGGACTCAGGTAATACGGTCACGCCCATGCCGCTGGAAATGGCTGCGGTCAGGGTTGAAATCGATTCGATCTCACCGATGATGCGTGCACTCAGACGACGCAGCGAAAAGGCCTCATCGACCCGCTTGCGCACTGCGCTGTAATCACGCGGTAAGAACAGACTCATCTGCGCCACATCGGCCAGATCGACGCTGGCTCCCGGGTAATCGGTGGCGCCTACCAGAAACAGATCCTCTTTCATCAGCGGCATGCTGGTGATCCCAGCAGTGGGCGCGCGATCGTACAACACCGCCATATCCAGCTGACCGTTCATCACTTTCTCATTCAGCACGCTGCCGCTATTTTCGTGCAGGTAAACCAGCACTTCCGGAAATTGATCGCGCACGGTCTGCAACAGCGGCATGGTCAGCGATGAAGCCGCCGTCCCTGGGGCCAGCCCAATCGATACCTGTCCACTCAGCACCTGACCGGCGTTAATTACCGCAGTCTGGGCCTGCTCACACTGGCGCAGAATGGTGCGCGCATGACCATAGAGAATCTTACCCGCCTCAGTTGGCGTAACGCCGCGCTTGGTACGAATCAGCAACTGCTGATCAAGTTCATTTTCCAGCGTCGCGACCTGCTGACTGAGTGCAGGCTGGGCGATGTGCAACACTTCTGCTGCCTGCGTCAGACTGCCGATATCGACGATTTTCACAAAGTACTTCAGTCGTCTTAAATTCATCTTGCCTCCGTCACTCACCCCGAATAGCGAAATGGGTCTGATCCCATCGCCCTGATAACAGAGATTTTGCAAGATGCAGGCCAGGTTTAAAAAACTCAGGCCATCAAGCAGCCAGATTTTTCCTAACGGCCCGGAAAATAAGCGTTTCTGATTACCTCTTATGGGTTAATAAGGATCAGGAATGGCTGAGAAGAGAGAGTAAAGCCGTCAGGCGCACTGTGACAGTGCAGACGCTGCGAGTCAGACGTGCAGAAAAGTGATGACAGGCTGTACAGTTTGAGTGCAGTGGAAACGCATTGCACCTGATGAAGGCTTGCAGGGCCTGAACAGAGGCGTGAAAAACAGGGAGTGAATGTAACCGCTATCAGCGGGATTTCTTATCGCTGGCGAATGCCGGATGATAAAAAGCAGCCGTTGCCCTCTCCCGCATCCGGAAGAAGGCAACGCCTGCTGATTAACGTTTTTTGCGGTTACGGTGCATGTCGATAGAGACCGCAGCCACAATAATCATCCCTTTGATGATGTCCTGAATGTACGCATCGACACCGACGAAGGTGAATCCGCTTTTAATCAGGCCAAGGATCACTGCGCCAATTAATGTTCCGGTGATACGGCCCACGCCACCCATCAGGCTGCTGCCACCGATAACGGCTGCGGCAATCGCATCCAGCTCGTACGACATCCCCATGCTTGACTGACCGCTGCTGACGCGCGCCGCCAGTACCACACCCGCCAGGCCAGAGAGCGCGCCTGCAATGGTGTAGACGATAATCAGATACTTATTAACGTTGATACCGGAGACTTTCGCCGATGTCATGTTGCCGCCGATGGCGTAAACATATTTACCGTAGCGGGTATGCTTCAGGGCGATATGGAACAGCAGCGCCACCACCAGGAAAATGACTACCGGCATGGCACCCTGTCCGATTGAGGTGAAGCCATCGGAAAGGAAGCTGATCGGATTGCCCTGGGTGTAATACTGCGCCAGACCACGTGCCGACACCATCATGCCCAGCGTGGCAATAAAGGGCGGAATGCCGGTGCGGGTAATCAGTACACCATTGACCACGCCCGCCAGCAAACCGACGCCGATACCGGCCGCAATAGGGATCACCGCAGGCATATTCACCAGCGACGGATACATTGGCGACAGGCTGTCAGAGGTCTGCGCCAGGCTCGCGGCCACCACCGCCGCTAGGGCAATAATGGATCCGGAGGAGAGATCGATACCGGTGGTGATGATGACCTGAGTCACGCCGACGGCGATAATCCCGATAATCGCCACCTGCAATACAATCAGGATCAGACGGTTGGTGTTGAGCAGGAAAGACTGGTCACGCACGTACCAGCCGAACATTTCAAAAATTAACGCAATCCCCACCATCACCACGAAAATGCCGGTATCTTTCGGCAATTTATGACGCAGGCTGGCAAAAAAAGAGGGTTGCTGCGGGGCTGCCGGGGTGGCAGTAGCTTTCATATTGCTCATAGTGGTCTCGCGCCTCACTCGGATGCCAACGACAGAATGGTTTCCTGATCGGCTTCTTCTTTATCGAGGATGCCGGTTATACGCCCGCCGTGCATAACCATCACCCGGTCGCTCATGCCAAGAATTTCCGGCAGTTCAGAGGAGACCATGATGATAGCCACGCCACGGTTGGCAAGTTCACTGATTAAGCGGTAAATCTCCGCTTTCGCGCCGACGTCAATGCCGCGCGTCGGTTCGTCCAGAATCAGAATCTTCGGTTGCGCCAGCAGCCAGCGGGCAATCAGGACTTTCTGCTGATTACCGCCGCTGAGGTTATTGATGATTTGATCCATGGTTGGCGTTTTAATGTTGAGACGACGGATTTGATCCATGCAGTCCTGCGCCATCTTCACATGGCTGACAAACCCGCTTTTGCCGCTGTACTCCGGCATGTTAACGATGCTCATGTTCTCCATTACCGATAGCACCAGAAACAGGCCGGACTTTTTACGGTCTTCGGTGAGGAACGCCATGCCCTTTTCAATCGCGGTTGAGGGTGAGTCGATTGTCACCGGCACGCCATCAATCAGGATCTCGCCGCTGTCGAAGCTCTCCATGCCGAACAGGCTCTCCATCACCTCGCTGCGACCCGCACCCACCAGTCCGGCGACGCCGAGGATCTCCCCCCGGCGCACACTGAAACTGACGTCGGTGAAACGATCTTTGCAGGTGAGATTGCGCACCGTCAGCACCTCTTCACCAATTGCGCTGTTGAATTTCGGGAACAGCTGGGTCAGTTCGCGTCCCACCATCTGGGTAATCAGCGACTGGCGGGTATATTTCGACGTCTGATCGCTGGCGATCCAACTGCCGTCACGGAAGATACTGACTTCGTCGGTGATGGTGAAAATTTCATCCATCTTATGGCTGATGTAGATGATCGCTTTGCCCTGCTCCCGCAGGTCACGAATGATGGTAAACAGATGCGCCACTTCGGTTTCTGTCAGCGCGGAGGTGGGCTCATCCATGATCACGATGTCTGAATCCCATGAAACTGCTTTGGCAATCTCAACCATCTGCTGCGACGCGATGCTCAGCTCGCCCACCATCCGATCGGCTTTCAGGCGGATATTCAGGCGGTTGAGCAGTTCCTGCGTCATCTGATTAAGTCGGGCGTGATCGACAAAGCCAAATCTCATCGGCTCGCGACCCAGCCAGATATTCTCGGCGACGGTCATGTAAGGCACCAGGTTGAGTTCCTGGTGGATCATTGAAATGCCGGAACGCAACGCGTCCATGGTGTCCTGAAACTGCACCGGCTCCCCTTTAATTTTGATGGTGCCCTGATCGGGACGATACATCCCGATCAGACACTTCATTAAAGTGGATTTGCCCGCGCCATTTTCGCCCATCAAGGCATGTACCGTTCCCGGACGCACCCGCAACGAGACGTTGTCGAGGGCTTTTACGCCGGGGAAGAACTTGCTGATGCCTTCGGCTTCAAGCGCAAAAGCGTTCATACATCACCTCCGTACTGCTGGGTCGGGAACGACTATTTCAGGTTACGCTTGGTAAACTGTTCCATGTTGTCTTTGGTAATCAGCTGGTAGGGGATATTGATGACTTTCTGGACTTTTTCGCCATTTACCAGTTTGACCGCGGTCTGCACCGCACCTTCACCCTGGCCCTGCGCATCCTGGAATACCGTGGCGACCATCTTGCCCTGCTTCAGCATCTGCAGCGCATCGGGTGTGCCATCGACGCCAGCGATCAGGATTTTGTCCGGGTTTTTACCCAGTGCCTGCAGCGCACCGATTGCCATTTCATCGTTGTTAGAAGCGATGGCATTGATCTCATCACCGGCGGTCATCCAGTTACTGACTACGTCTACCGCATCGTTACGGGTAAATTTGGCGGTCTGTTTCTGAACAATTTTGATGCCAGGGAATTTAGCCGCAACCTCTTCCACACCTTTGGTACGGTCACGGGTCGCTTCATTCGCCAGGTCACCCATCAGGATGGCAACGTTGCCTTTGCCGTTCATCGCTTTAGCCAGCGCTTCCATCTGTAAGCGTCCGGCCAGTTCCGAATCGGACCCGACGTAGGCCATTTTGCCGGTCAGCTCAGCCTGTGGACGGCGGTTGACAAAGATCAGCGGGATACCCGCTTTGCTCGCCTGGTCCATAATCGGTTTCACCGCATTGGTATCGACCGGGTTGACGATCAGCGCATCAACACCCTGACCGATAAAGTTCTGAACCTGCTGCAGCTGCTGTGAAACGTCGCCTTTTGCATCCTCAACCTGCCCTTTAACGCCATCTTTCTGCATCTCTTTCTGCATAGAGGTACGCAGAATGGTGAGGAAGTTGTCATCAAACAGCGCCATGGAGACGCCAACTGAGATATCTTTTGCCATAACCGCGGCAGGTAACATGCAGGCTAACAGTGAGGCGACAATCGTTTTTTTAATGTTCATAGGGACCCTTCTTATTTGTTAACTTGCTCAGCGGCTGTGACCGCGAATGAAAAATATCTTTTACATTCACCCAGCCTGTCTGGCGTCTGTTTCGGGAAATTTGAGGTAAGACTTCAGGTTCTGACTATTTTTGTGATCGACCACTCCTTTTCACAATCACTTGATCTGCAAACAGTTAACTTCAAAATAGCGTTTCACTTTCAGACGATAATGACGACCGTGATGATAAGCAGTTTATTTATTCCATATAATCACGTTTTGAAATTTTTATCATAAAAGCACTGAAACGGTTGTTTTAACATCGGCAAACAACAAAACTTTGACATGCCTCTAACATCTGCGGAGAAATGCCCGCAAAGTGAGATCCTGTTGGCAGTTTGAAAATCCAGCAGAATCGGGTAAAAATCGCCAATCCGCTGCTTTTACGAGCATCTGAACGCAATTCGGTAAACAGGGCTTTGACAAGCGGGATCTGCGCCGCTAATATTCGCCCCGTTCAAGCGATTCCTCTGTAGTTCAGTCGGTAGAACGGCGGACTGTTAATCCGTATGTCACTGGTTCGAGTCCAGTCAGAGGAGCCAGAATTAGAAAAGCCCGCTCAGGGAAACCTGAGCGGGCTTTTTGCTTTTATGTTTTCGGTCAAGGCGGCATGACATCCCCGCCTGAATGGCTTACACCTCAAACCCGTAGTGCGAGCCGTCCGGCAGTTCCACCACCAGCCGCAGCTTACCCCCTGCCGCATCGATATAGCGCTTGAGCGTGGAGAGCTTCAGATCGCGGCCCGGCTTCTCCATACCCGCCACGGTAGGCTGTGTAATGCCCAGCGCCTTTGCCATTTCGACCTGTGTTTTCTGCACTTTCTCGCGCAGCTCGGCAAGGTGAATGTTGAGCAGGATATCCGTCGCCATCGCCTGTGCATCGGCAACGACTTCCGGTTTTTCATCCGCAATAAGCTGTTCAAGCGTTCTGCCCATCTGGTTACTCCTCATCTTTAAAACTATTCAGCCAGTGTGTAAATTCCCGATCGGCAACCGGAAGCATCTCCTGATAAAAACGCTTTTCATTGCCCACCTTATTTCCGGCACAAAGCACAATCGCCGTTCGGTTTGGGTCAAAAGCAAAGAAAGCCCTTATCGGATCGCCGCGACTCTGAATACGCAGCTCTTTCATGTTGATATAAACAGAGCCTTTTAGCGTATCCGCGTATGGCCTGGACAACCCCGGCCCTTTTTCGCGCAACACCATTAATGCTGCCAGTACGCAGGCGCGATCGCTCTCATTAAGCAAGGTAAACCAGCGATCAAACCTCTCCGTCGTTTTAATCATCCACACGGGATCTCCTTATTAATATAGGTTAAATACTATATAGGTGTAAAGCGATAATCGAGTGTGGTGCAGGGGGATTTCAGATGCCTGTGCTTTTAGTGCAAAGTGAGAGAAGCGTTCAGCCGGGTCAGTGATGAATCCACACAACCTTCATCGTTTTGCGAGCTGTACCGGATTGGTTATGGGGTGAGATGATGTGAGGCGTTGTTCTCAATAAGAAAGCCCGCTCAGGCTTCCCTGAGCGGGCTTTCACTTTGTTCGCATCGCTTCCCTGCCAATGCAGAGTGACGCTTTTAGCGCGTGATTACGGCAGCGCGATACGGGCAATCTCGTCAGTGCCTTTGGTGGAGGAATCTTTGTTAAATTCCGCCTTAAGCGTGACATAGAGCGTGTTGTTGTCCGGGCCAATCAGCAGGCTGTTTGGGTTCTTGTCAAACGACCAGCTGTTTTTCACCGCGTAGGTGGTGGCATCCAGTTGCAGCACTTTCTTCGATTCGCGCTGGCTGATGTAAAGCTCATTGCGTTTATTGTTGAACTTGATGCCCATCGCATCACCTTCGATACGCTTGATCACTTTGCCGGTGCGCTCATCAAAGATCAGCGTGGTTTTGCCTTTGGAGTCGTCAGTAACAAACAGGCGACCGGTAGCAGGATCTTCCGCCATGTTCAGGAACAGATACTCTTTGCCATCGCCTGCGGTCCAGCGCTTCTCGATTTTATGGCTGCGTGGATTGATCACCAGAATTTCACCCGAGCCGTTAGCCGCATAAATGCGCTCAGTCAGCGGGGAATAGATGATACCGGTGACCCATTTCCCGGCGTTTTTAATCTCGGTTTTCAGCTTAAAGGTTCGGGTATCCACGACGGAGATATAGCCCGGTTCGGCTACGCGACCGACATAAAGCTCGTTGCCGTGCCACAGGACTTCACGCGCACCCGCCGGATAGCCTTCTTTACTGATCTTGCCCGGGAACACCAGACGCTGCAGCACTTTGCCACTCTGGGCGTCCACTTTTGAGATCGCGCCATCCAGTGAGTTGGTGGTGTAGAACACCTGACCGTTTTCATCGATAGCGGTACCGAAGTTTTTCATGTCGGTATGCGTTTCGCCTTTGGTCGTCAGCGTGGCCGGATCGAGACGATAGATCATGCCGCCGTTCACATCCTTAAACGCCTGCGCGCTGGCGACAAACAACGCTTTGGACGCAGGGGAGTAAGCCATTTCGTACAGACCATCACCCAGAGCGCGTTGTGTCACTGCGGTATTAACCGGTTTTGGGGCTTCAGCGGCAGGCGCATCGGCTTTTTTAGCTGGTGCCTGACACGCTGTCAGGCTAAAGGCAGCGGCAACTGCCATGGCAACAGCGGCTTTGCGCGGGCTTAACGATTTCATGCTGAACTCCGTCAGGAAATAAAGAATGAGAATCATACGCATTAACAGCCAGTAATCAAATGACGACGCTGCTATGCATGCCTGTCCGGTCATTTTACCCGCGTTAAACCGCTTAACCGCCCCGTTAAATTCCACCTGAATGCCCTTTTTCTGCTTTCAAATCTGATAAACACCAGCAACTAAAAGGCTTTATATCTGCCTATCACACTGAATTATAAATAATTAACATAAGGTTACACTTTCGATTGAATCCTTTGAAGAATATATAAAGCAAATGATTATCATTGGCGTTCTCATAACTGGCTGAGCGTCTTTTTCCAGAAGATGAGTGGATAAAAAATAACAACCAAAGACACAACGGTTTAACTCAATACCAATTTTTAATGGAAAATTTTATGGCTCGTAGTGGCAGGGAATCAGGTTTCAGAAACAGCTTTAGCGTCTCATTACTGACACTGGCGATACACGCCCTCTTCCACCCCGCCCTGGCGGCGGAGGAGACATCGCAGGATATGGTGGTCAGCGCCACGACTGACGAAACCAGTGACAGCGGTAAGCAGAATTACGCGGTGCAGACCACCCGCGCGGGCACCAAATTAATGCTGACACCGCGAGATGTGCCTCAGTCACTCAGCGTGGTGACGCAGCAGCGAATGCAGGATCAGGATCTGCAATCGGTTAATGATGTGCTGACCAACGCCACCGGTATCTCCACCAATCTTATCGACAGTGAACGCTCCGAGTACTATTCACGCGGCTTCAAAGTCAGCAACTTCACTTTCGATGGCATTCCGACCTCGGTTAACGATAACTGGAATTACGGCGACGCGGCGTCCGACACGGCAATCTATGACCGTATTGAAATCGTGCGCGGTGCGACCGGCCTGATGACCGGAGCGGGCAGCCCTTCGGCCTCGATCAATATGGTGCGTAAACATGCTGACAGCAAAACCGCGACCGGCACGCTGAGTGCCAGCTATGGCAGTTGGAACAAGCAGCGCTACTTGGCGGATCTTTCTGCCCCGCTTAACAGCGATGGCAGCCTGCGCGGCCGTGTGGTGACGGGTTATACCGATCAGGAGAGCTGGCTGGATCGCTATCAAAAAACCAAAAAATTCATCTACGGCGTGATTGATGCGGACCTTACCGATAAGACGACGCTGTCACTGGGCTACGACTATGAAGATGACAACACCGGCAATCCAACCTGGGGCGGCCTGCCGATGTTTTACAGTAATAACGCCACGACACATTACGACCGCAGCCTGAATTCATCAGCTAACTGGGCGCGTTACAACACTAATTCGCGCAAAGTCTTTGCGGATATCGACCATAACTTCGATAACGGCTGGAATATTCATATTAATGGCACGCACGCCGAGAATACCTTCAGCGATAAGCTGCTCTATGTGATGGGCAATCCCGATCAGGAGAGCGGTGAAGGCACTACCGGTTATGGCAGTATGGATCGCGGCAAGCGTAAAATGGATTCAATCGATGGCTTTGCCAGCGGCCCGTTTGAACTGCTGGGTCGTCAGCACCTGTTGATGGCCGGGGCAAGCTACAGCCGCCAGCATAATGCCGCCTACAGCCAGGATGGATTCAGCGATGCGGAGGCGGGTGAAATCACTGCCGCCGATATGGGAATTTTCAATAACAGCTGGAGCGGTAACGTTGCGGAGCCTGAATGGCAGGGCTGGTATCTCAACGATGATGACACTGTTCGTCAGAAATCAGTCTATAGCGCTGCACGTCTGTCGCTGGCCGATCCGCTGTCGCTGATTATTGGCGCTCGCTATACCCAATGGAGCACCCATGGCAGCAGCGGAGAGATGACCAAAAATAACACCACGCCTTATGCAGGGCTGGTGTATGACATTAATGACACCTGGTCCGCCTATGGCAGCTACACCGCCATTTTCCTGCCGCAGACTTATCGCGATACTCACGGCAGTTACCTCTCACCGGTGACAGGTAAAAGTTACGAGACCGGTCTGAAATCCGCCTGGAACGATGGCCTGCTGACCGCCAGCGTAGCAATTTTCCGCATCGAGCAGGATAACGTCGGACAGGCGATTGATGGCGTTTATCTGAGCGGCAATGAGCAGGCCTATGACGCCGCCAAAGGTGCAGTGAGTAAGGGTGCCGAGTTCGAGCTGAATGGCGCGCTGACCGATAATCTGCAGCTGACCTTTGGCGCAACCCGCTATGTGGCACGCGATAAAAGTGGCCGGTTCAACAGCTATCAGCCGCAAACCTCATTCAAGCTTTTCACCCGTTATCAGTTAGCCGCGATCCCCGAGCTCTCCGTTGGGGGCGGAATTAACTGGCAGAACCGGGTGTTTAAAGATGTGACCAATGCCAGCGGCGACAGCGTACGGGTATATCAGGGCAGCTACCCGCTGGCCTCGTTGTTTGCCCGCTATCAGGTGAATAAGCAGGTTGCCGTACAGGCCAACGTCGATAATCTCTTTGACCGTGAATATTACAGCTATATGAACAGCTACGTTTACGGTGAGCCACGTAACGTGAATATCAGCGTGTCTTATCAGTTCTGATAATGGTGAGCTGAGAGGCCAGACAGCCCGCGATTGCGGGCTGTCTGGTGGGCTGATTTAACGGGCATGATGCGTGTCAGGGCTGTCCTTCCATATTCCAGCGCGCTGATCCCATCACATCGAAAACATGCTGGTCTGTGAAAGCCGGAAATCTGGCGCGTTTTGCCGCCACTTTGAGCGCGTTGCAATAATCTTTATCGCCCCCTTTGATAATAAAATTATCCAGGGTGCCATCAATTTTGAAATCCAGATGGGCATTACAGCGTTTCCCCTTCCAGGCGTGCGGCTCTGATAGTGCAGCATCCAGCGCTTTTTTTATGCCAGATGCCTGCTGACCATAGATATCGTTGTCCCCGACTTTTCCTGAACGGTTATAGCTGCAGGTTTCGAGTGCGCTTTTTTTAATGCATTCGTGTGGAGTGAGAGGTACACAACCGGCTAACAGGGCACAGCAGAAAATGGGAATGATCTTTTTCATGGATAAGTCCTTTTAGGTGGAAAGGGAACGGCGTCCTGCTCCCTGGTTATTCTGATATCAGGCTAAGCTAAACCCATACAAAGTGAATCAACACAGGGTTATTTTCCCGTTTTTTTTCGCCAGAAGAGAGAGAAAGCAATCGCTGTTAATACGCCAATCAGGGGCATCGTGGCCGCACCCGCCATAAAGTTGTGCTGGTCGATGCGTTTGTCCCTGCGGATATCCGCGAAGCGTGCGAGTGCCTGTTTTTCATCTGAGGCACGAACTTCCTCGAACTGTTTTTTATAACCCTGCTCTGTCAGATCGAAAGCCCGGCTTACGTCCGATCTTTCAAGTGCAACAGTGTATTTGCCTTTGGTATAAAACCTGTATTCTGACATTCAGCGAGCTCACAGCCAGGAGGATAGATTTGCACTATATCGGGTATAAATGGGTTTGCAGAACGCTTTTGGAAAATAGTTCGACACAATACAGATTCCAGCCTCCCTGCTGAATTAACCGCATCTCCTTTTCCGGCAAACTGCGTGCGGTAGTGCGTTAATACTTCCCGTGATGACCGTGGCTGTTAACTCTCTTCGGTTATCACTTCAAGCCCCAGATTCTCCCGCAGCGTGGCAAACTCATACTCATCGCGAAACAGTCCGCGACGGCGCAGTTCAGGGATCACCAGCTCCACAAACAGATCCAGCTGTTCCGGCATAATGGCTGGCATAATGTTAAAGCCGTCCGCCCCGCCCTGCTCCAGCCACTGCTGGAAGTCGTCGGCGATATCTTCAGCGGTACCGACAATCACGCGGTGTCCGCGTGAACCGGCGGCGACGGCGGCCAGCTCACGCAGCGTCAGATTCTCGCGCTTTGCCATATCGGTCATCAGCTTAACGCGGCTCTGATTACCTTCGCCCAGCGGAACCTCCGGTACCGGGCCATCCAGTGGATATTGGCTGAGATCCATACTGAACCGCAGTGAGAGCTGACGAAGCCCGTTCTCAATATCCACCAGCGTATTCAGCTTTTTCCACAGCGCCTTCGCCTCCTCACGCGTGCGGCCAATAATCGGCATGACACCGGGCATGATCACGACATGATCCGGGTTACGCCCGGCGGTAATGACCTGCTCCTTTTGAGTGCGATAGAACGCTTGCGCTTCCTCCAGACTGGCGGAGGCGGTAAAGATCACTTCCGCTGTCTCAGCCGCCAGCTTCTGACCATCAGCAGAAGAACCTGCTTCGATAATCACCGGACGTCCCTGCGGCGAACGCGTGATGTTCAGGGGGCCTTGTACCTGAAAATGCTCGCCCTGATGGTTGATCGGCTTGATCTTCTCATCAACAAAATAGTCCCCGGTCGCTTTGTCGGGCTGTACTGCCCCCGCTTCCCAGCCCTGCCACAATTTGTCTGCCACCTCAAGGAACTCCCGCGCACGGGCATAGCGGGAAGCGTGGTCGGGCATATCGCTGCGGCTGAAGTTACGTGCAACGTCAGTGGAAAACGAGGTCACGACGTTCCACGCGGCCCGGCCACGGCTGATGTGATCCAGTGACGAGAAACTGCGCGCCAGTGTAAAGGGATCGCTGAAGGTGGTAGAGGCGGTTGCGGCCAGGCCAATACGTCTGGTGTTGACCGCCAGCGCCGCCAGCATCGTCAGCGGTTCAAGGCGTGCCATGGTCGACGGCAGACGATACATGCTGGTTGCCAGTGCATCACCCACAAAGAACAGGTCGAACTTACCCGCTTCGGCTTTTTTAGCCAGCGTGATCAGCCAGTCGATATCAGTGGGATCGCCCAGCTGTTCCGTCAGACGCCAGCCGCTCACGTGCTGACCCACCGGTTGAACAAACAGGCCGAGCCGCAGGCGACGTGATGGAGTGAAATGATTCATGAACGATTCCTGGTCTGTAAGGTGTAAAGGCGCGCCGCAGCGCGCGCTTAAAAAAGGGTGTCCGTCGCCAGCAGCGCCTGCTCCAGCGCGCGGGCGGAGACGCTAAACGGCAGCCGTTCTGCGCAGGCCTGGGGGAATTTAATCTGCTGCGCGATGTTGCGCAGCGCGCTATGGCGATCGCCGCGTAACACCGGCAGCTTCAGCGGCATATCGTAGTGTCGCAGCAGCGCAAGGAGTTCCGCATCAGCGACGCCGTCATTTTCCATCAGCGACTGCACCAGCAGGCTGAAGCCGACTTTCTCACCGTGCAGCCAGTGATGCAGCTCCGGCAGGTGCGTCAGTCGATTGTGAATGGCGTGCGCAAAGCCCGGCGTCGGCAGCAGGTCGCGCACACTGTTCGCCAGTCCGGCGAGCACGATAGTGGCATCAATGACTCTGACCAGTTCAGGCGTGACCCGCTGCTGCTGGCAGGCCAGGATCGCGGCGTCTCCCTGCTGCCGGAAAGTGTCAAGCGCCTGCCGCGCGGTCATCACCTTAAGATCCAAAGCCAGATCATCAGGGTTGTGCTGCTGGTAAGGCCGGAATTCATAATATTTGGCCAGCGCATCCACAATACCCGCTTTCAGGTAGCGCACGTCGCTCCGGGCGATTACTTCACTGTCCACCAGCACCAGCTCCGGCATTTTCCCCAGCGGCTGGCTGCGCAGATGGCCGCCTTGCTCGTTATAGATGATGGCAATCGGTGACCAGGCCGCGCAGGTTGCCGCCTGGGTCGCAAAGTTAACCAGCGTGACCGTCGGCAACTGGCTGGCAGCGGCTTTAGCCGCATCCAGTACGCGTCCGCCCCCAATCGCCAGCAGCAGTTCTGCGCCCTGCTGTGCGATATGATGTTTTAAGCTGGCGATGGCCTGTTCGGTACATTCGCCCTCTAAATAGTCGAGCTGCCAGCGGATGCCATTTTCTTCAAGACTCTGGCTTAATTCCGGATTAATCGCCTGCCACGCCTGAGGAGAGGTAAAAATACGAATATGGGTGGCATAGGGTTTAATAAACTGACCGGCGCGGATGCGCAGGCCCGCCTCATGCGCATAGGCTCGCGGAGATGTAATGGCTAACACAGCAGCATCCTGATTATATAAAATAGAAAAAGACTTTTATTACAATGAGTTAATAGTGTCTCATGGAATTTAATTTCTTTTCTGAATACTACGACAAATAACAATTTAAGCAATCAAAAACCGGCCATTTCATATTCACAAATCCGCATTAGGTTAGTTATTTTTCACACATAGCGACCCGGCTTTTACTGTTAATCTCTCATTCTGGCTGAATGAATTAACTGCCTGCCTGGCAGTTTTCCGGGAAATATTATGCAACTCGATTTTCGTCAGGTCAGAGAAGATGAGGTAGATGTTTATCTGGCACTGATGCATGCCGCCTATGCACCCGTTAAAGCACTGGGCATTAAATTTGATGCCGCCACGGCTGACCGCGCTACAGCATTACGCCATCTGCAGAATCATGGTGTGTATGCGCTCTACATGCGTAACCAGATGGTTTCATCAGTGACCGTTCGCTATCCCTGGGGGCCGCTGCCCGGCCCGTTTGGGCTGCCGCATATCGGCTGGTTTGGCGCGCATCCCGACTATCCCGGCCACCATTTTGGTCGCCAGGTTCAGGATCGGTTAGAGCAGGAAATCCTGATCGATCAGTTGCATGCCCCTGCGGTCTCGCTGGGCACCGCCACCCATCACCCCTGGCTGAAAGAGATGTATCTGAAACGTGGCTTCCAGCCGATGCATACCCGCGATCTCGGTAAAGGTCACATCACCCTCTATATGAAAAAAGTACTGGACCCGGCGGCACATGATGCCTGGCTGAGCCGCCAGACAGCAGCAGAAGGAAACCCGCTATGAGCAGCGATAATCCCGCATCACTGGGCGAACAGCCGATCGCGTTTCGCCACGAACTACACCATTTTCCGGAGCGACCGCAATGAACCTGAGCGCAATGCTGGCTGAACATATCCTTTATAGTCAGCCGGATGAGTCAGCGCACCAGCACGCGCGTGAAGGTGTGCGGGACTTCCTGGCGGTGAGCTGGCCGGTGTTACAGGGCAAGGTGCCAGATAGCGGCTTACCGGCACTGCGCACAATCTACCGCGACGGCAGCGTGCGCTCGCAGGCGCTGCTGCTGGGCTATGCCGGACATGCGCTGGACTACGATGATTTTCATGCCGATTTTCGCGGTCACCCCAGCGTAGTGATCCTGCCCGCCCTGCTCGCCTGGCAGCAATATCAGCCAAAGCGCCTGAACCGTTTTCTGGATGCTTACGTCACGGGTGTGGAAATGGCTGGTCGTCTGGGACTGGCTGTCAGCCAGCAACATTACGCGCTGGGCTATCACAACACGGCAACGCTGGGCACCCTGGCAGCGGCGGCGGCACTGGCGCGTTTGCTGGCGCTGGAAGGTGATGCAACCGCGACCCTGCTGGGGATCGCTGCCACACAGGCCAGTGGGCTACGCGCGCAGTTTGGTTCGGCGGTGAAACCACTGCACGCTGGTTTTGCCGCAGAACGTGCGGTGTCAGCGGCTCTGCTGACACTGGCCGGAATAGATGGCCGTCAGGCGGGTGTGATTGAGGCTTTTCTGGCAGCCAGCAGTTCGGGTCAGGCGCAGCCGGAGAAATTGCTGGAAAACTGGGGCCGCCCCTGGCGGATTAGCGCGCCCGGACTGGAGTTCAAACCTTTCCCAACCTGCGCGGGCACCCACAGCGCAGCGGAAGCGGCACAAATGCTGCGCCAGCAGTGGCTGGCAGCCGGCAAACCTCTTGATGCGCTGCTGAGCCAGATTGTCGATATCACCGTCGCCTTCCCGCCAGGCGGTGACATCGCCGCTTCCATATCAGTTCCGACGCACGGCATTGAAGCGCGTTTCAGCCTGGAATATGTGATTGCTGCGATGCTGATCTACGGCGATCTGCGTTTGCAGGATTTCGCCGAAGGCGATCTTAATCATCAGATTATGCCGCTGGCCGCCCGCGTCCGTCGTACTCCTGTTAACAGCGCGCCACCCGATGCGATCAATCCCGCCCTGCGCTTCCATGACGTCACGCTGACGCTGAGTGATAGCACAAAGCTGCATCAGCGCCGCACGCGCCAGCAGTCACTGGCAGAGAGTGTGGATGTAAACAGGAAACTGCAGCTGGCGCTGAAGGCGTCGTCGCCCGATCTGCTGGCAGCCAGTGAGCTGCGTTCAACGGCAGATTTGCAGGCGCTGGGGCGCGCAGTGCTGAGCGCCCTGTAACCGACTCATAACGGGGGAATAAAGGCCTGCACCGGCGTGACTTCCCCGGCAAATTTACGCACCTGTACCACCGTAATCTGCCCGCTACATCCCTGCGCCAGAGATGACGTCCCGATATCCAGCGTCAGCACATTGGGATTACCGTGACGACAAAGCGGACGGGCGGCAGTGGCGTCGACCGGATCGTACCAGGCACCGGTTGGCAGCTGTACCACGCCAGGCATAACCGTGTCGGTGAGACGTGCGCTGGCGAGCACATGGCCCCGATCGTTATAAAGCTCAATGATGTCGCCATCCGCGATAGCCCGGGCTGCCGCATCCTCGCTGTTGAGGCTGCAGACTTCACGCCCGCCACGCTTGCCACTCTGACTGAAATCACCAAAATCGAGCTGACTGTGCAGACGCGTCGCGGGCTGATTGGCAATCAGCCAGAATGGGTAGTCGGCGCTGGGTTTTTGCTGCGGTTCACGCCATACCGGATGGCCGGGACAGTTGTCATAACCAAAGCTGGCGATAGTGGCGGAGAAGATCTCAATTTTGCCGCCTGCTGTGGGCAGCGGTGCGGCGTCAGGGTCAGCGCGAAACGCATTGATCATCCGTCCACCATCCTTCACCTGCGGCAACGCCAGAATGCCCTGCTGCCAGAACTGATTGAAATCCGGTGTCTGCACCTGATGCGCCGCCAGTTTTTCCTGAAACTGATGGTAAAGATGCTGCAACCAGCCACGCGCATCGCGCCCTTCGCTAAACGCTTCTTCCCGGCCAAGTTGCCGGGCCAGCTCACGGAAAATCGTGTAATCGTCCCTGGCTTCGGCGTAAGGCTGTGCCACTGGCTGCATGGCGATTAAATGGCGATCGGTCGGCGCACCGCCGATATCCTCACGCTCCAGGGTCATGGTGGCGGGCAGGACAATATCAGCATGACGCGCACTGGCGGTCCAGACGCTCTCATGCACGATGAACGTATCCAGTTGGCAGAACGCCTGACGCAGTCGGGCCAGATCCTGATGGTGGTGAAACGGATTGCCACCCGCCCAGTAAGCCAGCCGGATATGAGGATAAGTAAGCTGACGGCCATTGTAGTCAAACCTGGTGCCAGGATTGAGCAGCATATCGGCAATACGGGCTACCGGAATAAAGCGGTCGATGCCATTTTTGCCCTGCGGCAGGGACGGAAAGCTGACCAGATTGTGATGTTTGCCATAATGGCCCAGCGCACCCAGTGCATAGGTATAGCCGCCGCCGGGCAGCCCGGGCTGTCCGAGTGCCGCCGCCAGCACCAGGCCAAGCCACACCGGTTGTTCGCCATGCTCGGCGCGTTGTAAGGCATGGGCGACCGTCACCAGTACGCGCTTGCCGTGCAGCTGTCGGGCGAACTGCCTGATCAGGTCGCTGCTGACGCCACAGATCGCGGCCGCCCACGGCGCGTCACGCACCACGCCATCCTCTTCACCCCGGATGTAGGCCACCATCTGAGGCCAGCCGACACAGTAGCGCGCCAGAAATGCCTCATCGGTTAACCCTTCGGTGATTAATACCGCCAGCAGGCCGAGTATAAACGCCGCATCCGTTCCGGGTCGCAGCGCCAGCCACTCACCCTGTGCTTCCTCTGGCAAATCGCTTTTCAGTGGGCTTACCGAGATAAAACGGGTGCCGCGCTGTGCCGCACGCTGCATAAAACCGCGCTCGGTATGCTCACTCAGGCCGCCGCTGGCCACCTGGGCATTTTTCAGCGCCAGCCCGCCAAACGCCAGCACCACCTCGCTGTGACCGGCAATCTCTTCCCAGCTCACGCCACGCCGGGCGACTTCATTCATGTCGCCCACAATATGCGGCAGCAAAACTGATGCCGCGCCGGAGCTGTAGCTGTTAACTGAGCGAACATAGCCGCCCAGTGTGGTGTTCAGGAAACGGTGCACCTGACTTTGGGCGTGATGGAAACGGCCTGCGCTTGACCATCCGTAAGATCCGCCAAAAATCCCCGCCGGGCCGTAAGCCTCACCGACCCGCTTAAGCTCCAGTGCAACCCGATGACTGGCTTCCTCCCAGCTAACCGCGACATATTCATCTGCCCCACGACGCCGATCCGGGCCAGGCCCGTTTTCCAGCCAGCCACGCCGTATCATCGGCCGTGCGACGCGTGCCGGGTGATTAAGTGCATGACGGAAGTTTTGCAACAGCGGACTGGGGTCGGGATCGACCCCGAACGGCTCAATAAGCAGTTGATCGCCGCTGCGCTCAGCGTGAAAAGCGCCCCAGTGGGCGCTGTGCATTACCGGTTTTTGCGTCATCCTGCTTCCTGGCTATCACAAAAGAAACGGTGCTCAGAGCACCGTTGCGATAAAGTTTCTGACGCGTCCGTTGTCCGGATCGTCGAGTACCTGCTGCGTCGGGCCAGCCGCCACAATTTTGCCGCTCTCCATAAAGACGATGTTATCGGCGACCTCGCGGGCAAATCCGATTTCATGGGTGACAACCACCATGGTGATACCGGAATGCGCCAGCTGTTTAATGACCTGCAGCACTTCACCCACCAGTTCCGGGTCAAGCGCCGAGGTCGGTTCATCAAACAGCATAACGCCAGGATCCATCGCCAGTGCGCGGGCAATCGCAACGCGCTGCTGCTGACCACCGGAAAGGTTTTGCGGCCACTCATCTTCGCGACCAGACAGCCCCACCTGTTTCAGCAGCGCCAGTGCTTTGCTGGTCGCCTGATGGCGACTCTGCTTTTTCACCCGCATCGGCGCATCCGTGATGTTCTGCAACACTGTACGGTGCGGGAACAGGTTAAATTGCTGAAACACCATGCCGATTTCCGCCCGCTGGCGTGCAATGGCACTGCTGTTGAGTTCGTGCAGCGCCTGGCCTTTTTGTCGGTATCCCACCATCTGGCCGCCGATACGGATGGTGCCACCATCCAGCTTCTCAAGGTGATTAATGCAGCGCAGCAGCGTGGATTTACCGGAGCCGGATGGCCCCAGAATCACCGTGACCGACCCGGCAGGTATATCCAGGTTAACGTCGTCGAGGATGGTTACGCCAGAGAAGCGCTTGGTGACCCTGCGCAGTGCAATTGCTTCAGCCATTGCTCACACTCCTTTGGGTTTTCGGCAGCGAAAAGCGCGGCAACGACGGCCAGAGGCTGCGCTTTTCACGCCGCGTGACACCGCGGCCAAAATAACGCTCCACGTAATACTGGCCCACCGACAGCACTGAGGTCATCAGCAGATACCACAGGGTGGCGACCAGCAGCAGCGGGATCACTTCATAGGTGCGCTGATAGATAATCTGCGCCGAAAACAGCACATCCTGCAGAGAAATCACTGACACCACTGCCGTGGTTTTCAACTGGCCAATGATCTCGTTACCCGCTGGCGGCATAATGGCGCGCATCGCCTGCGGTAAAACGGTATGACGGAAAATCTGAGCCGGGCGATATCCAAGCGCGCGTGCCGCTTCAATCTGCCCATTACCCACGCTCTGGATACCCGCGCGCACAATTTCTGCGGCATAGGCGGACTGATGCATGACCAGCGCGATCACTGCCGCACTAAACGGGCTAACCAGCGCGTTGGACTGTGCACTCCAGATCTCACCTAAACCGGGAATCGACAGCGCTATTCTGGGATAGAGCGCCGCGATGTTGTACCAGAGAAACAGCTGCACCAGCATCGGCACGCCACGGAAAAACCAGGTGTAGGCCCAGCTCACCGCAACCAGAACCGGGTTTGATGAGAGACGCATCAGCGCCAGCACCGTGCCGAAGGCAAAGCCCAGCACCACTGAAATGGCGGTGAGCTGCAGCGTCATTAACACCCCCTGCAGAATGGAGGGCGCAGTGAAGTTGTCTGCGATGATCCCCCACTCAAAGCGCGGATTGTTAATCATCGAATGTGCCATCGCCACCACGCACAACAGCACCACCAGCGCACTCAGCCAGCGTCCGTAGTAGCGTTTACTGACGATTTTCAGATCGTCAGTGTGGTTCTGAATCTCACTCATTTAAAAATCTCTTCGTTGCGTCGGGCTTCGGTCACAGCACCAAATCCGATTCCCCAGTTATCGAGGATTTTCCGGTAGCTGCCATCTTTGATTAATGAGTTCAGCGCGGCCTGCACGGCAGGTTCAAGTGGAGAGGCTTTTGGGAAAGCGACAGAGACCGGTGCATCGTTAACGGTGATTTCGCCGCTCATGGTCAGCGGTTTGATTACCTTAACCTGCCACAGCAGCCCCTCATAGGGACCCAGGAACAGCGGTACGCGACCGCTGACCACCGCCTGCACGCCAGCCGGACGATCCGGGAATATCGCTACCTTGATGGGCTGTTTACCTGCGGCCTCACAGTCTTTACTGGCTTCTTCCAGCCGCGTAACCTGGGTGGTACCGGAACCGGCGCCGACCTCTTTGCCGCAAACGTCACTGAGTGATTTAAACGGGGCGATACTGGCGTCTTTTCGGGAAATAATTCCCAGCAGGCTGGCGTTGTAGTAGCCGACAAAGTCGATCTGTTTCAGGCGGGTCGGTGTGGCGTTGATGTTCGACAGCGCCACATCGTAACGTCCGGTTTTCAGACCGGGAATGATGTTGTCGAAGCCGCCCGTGTCGCGCCACTCTACCGCGATACCCAGACGTTCACCCACCGCATTCATGATGTCGATTTCGCGACCGGCCAGCGTCTTATTATCTTCTTTATAAAAGGTAGTTGGCGGCGTATTCGGGTTTGTTCCTGCCACAATGTAGCCACGCTTGAGGATATCCGCAGGAATCAGCGTTTTCAGCGCCGGATCGGCTTTGACATGTATGCTGCTGTCAGCAGGCACTGAGGGTTCTGCCGCAAAGCTGACGGATGCGTTGAGCACGAGTGTGAAAAGGGTCATTCTTTTTATCAATTTCACCGGAACCTTTCTCCTGATATTTAAAATGTTCCCCCAGAGGGAAAAGCGATCGTGACCTGTTGTCAGCGCTGAAAGAAAGCCAGATAAGCGGCGGGCTCCAGAGCTTTTATCATCCTCGTAACGTTCTGTTGTCATTCTCAGTGAAGACCGGCGACGATCACAAATGCTAAAACCGGGAATATTTTGCTGGAATATGGCAATGGCGCGCCTTGCCAGCCTGTTGAACAGGCGCTGGCATCCTGTGACCGAAGAGATGAACAGTTTGGTAAGGATTGGCGAGGCGAGAAAACGTCATACTGCGGTTAATTAATTGGCACAGCCAGGCTCTGATGATTAATGAAAATATAATTTCATTGATAAGTATTTATTGGAAAATCATCCCTCTGCGCCTGACTGACGCTTTTTTACGGGACTTATTTGATCAAAATCAATAACTATTTATTCAGGTAATGTAAAGGCTGCAGTCGGCACGGGAACCATAATTTTAATTATAATTATCAATACATTACTCGAAGTAAATTAAAGATTAGCAGGCAGATAGTTTCCATTGAAAATAATGAAAGCCTCATTAATCAGATCATTGAGCAACTATAAATAATATTAAAGCTTCGTCTGGCGCTGACGATAGGAAGATCATCTTTGAATTATTTCACAGCCTCTTTTCTGCTTCTGATATCTCACTAAAGGTGAACCTTATGGGCCTTGCTCAACGCATCTCCGATATTAAAATTGGGAAAAACTGGGCGTCGGTTTTATCGTCGTCATTGCTGCCTCCCTCGCCATTACTTTTATCGCTTTCGATTGTTTTCGCAGTATTAAAGACAACTCCGCCCGGCGCACGATTACCGTGGAGATGGTAAACACGTTAAGCAAGGCACGCCTTAACCGCACCCTCTATCAGTACACCAAAGATCCCAAATTTGCCACGCAGAACGTTCAGGCCCTGAAGGAGTTAGATGCACTTTATAAACGGCTGGATGGATTTAAATGGGATGAGATGGGCCAGCAGAAAGTCGCGCTGATGGGGCAGTTACTTAACGATTATCAGAATCAGCGGCAGACATTCGTGACTGCTGCGCAGGCGACAAGCGACGCCTTTGATGCCATTAAACCGGGTGCCCTGATTGCGCTTGCTCATCAGTTTGAATCACTCGATATGGCTCTGACACCCGATGCGGCGCTGCCGGTCATGCACCTGGCCGCAGCGCTGTTTGATGCGGCCAATGTTGAAAAAGCGTTTCTCGATAAGCCGTCTGAGGCTAGCAGAGATGGGGTTCTTGAAGAATACACCGCTATCAACACCCTGAGCGAGCAACTGGATATTTTCGCCCAGCCGAATATTAATGAGGTAACGCGAAATGTGCTCAGCACTCTGGCGCAGCAACGCCAGGCTTTGACGCGCTATGTCGATGCGACAGAGAAAGAAAAGAGCGAATCGGCGGGCCTGACCACCACCGCAGAGCGGCTCAATGCGGCGGTCTCTGATACCTTTGCCTATCAGTCCCAGCTCTCCTCTGAATTTATCAAACAGGCGGAGTGGCGCATTGCTTTTGCCGCGCTGATTTGTGTGGTTCTGAGTCTGCTGATTGCCTGGCGGATCACCCGCAACATTACGCTGCCATTGAAAGAGACTCTGAACGCTGCGCAACGTATTGCCGCGGGTGATTTAACAACCTCACTGAAAACCACACGTGGTGACGAGTTAGGTCAGCTGATGCAGGCGGTAGATGCAATGAACATCAGCCTGCAGAACATCATCACCAACGTGCGTGATGGCGTCAGCAGCGTGGCGCGTGCCTCGGCGGAAATCGCGGCAGGTAATACCGATCTTTCATCCCGCACAGAACAGCAGTCTGCCGCAGTGGTTCAGACCGCTGCCAGCATGGAAGAGCTCTCTTCAACGGTGAAACAGAATGCGGAGAACGCTCACCATGCGAGTCAGCTGGCGACAGACGCGTCGGTTAATGCCGGACGCGGTGGCGAGATTATCCGTGACGTTATCGAAACCATGAACAACATCAGCCAGAGTTCGGGCAAAATCGGCGAGATCATTCACGTCATCAACAGCATCTCCTTCCAGACCAATATTCTGGCCCTTAACGCCGCAGTCGAAGCGGCACGAGCCGGAGAGCAGGGTCGCGGATTTGCGGTGGTTGCCGGTGAAGTCAGAAATCTGGCCCAGCGCAGTTCACTGGCCGCCAAAGAGATTGAAACGCTGATACGTGAGTCACTTGATCGGGTTCATGATGGTTCTGAGTTTGTTGAACGCGCTGGTACCACCATGGATGACATCGTCCGCTCTGTCAGTCAGGTTAAAGACATTATGGGTGAAATTGCTGCCGCATCTGACGAGCAAAACCGCGGCATTTCGCAGATCGCCACGGCAATGGCCGAGATGGATACCACGACGCAACAGAACGCCGCACTGGTTGAAGAGTCCTCCGCCGCAGCCAGCTCACTGGAATCTCAGGCAGACGAACTGGAAAAAACAGTGGCCGTATTCCGTCTCTCTCCCGGACAAAACAGCGTCAGCCGGGGCGCACCTGCCCTGTCACCGCGTTTAGTACCCGCTGCGCCCGTTAATGCATCCGCAGACTCAAGCTGGGAAAGCTTTTAATCGTCACCCGCTGTTTTAATGCTGCCGTAATCATGCTGCGAGCAGCCAGCCTTACATGTATAAGGCTGGCTGCCTTGCCTGCGGATCCACGCTGTGCGCTGTCGTTTCAGTTACGGCCGATTTGCGGTCATCGGGCGTCACGCTCTTCGGCCGGCTAACGGAACCCCGGCCCGAAAGCCTCCCGCACTGATAATCAGTAATGTCGTTGTTATCCAGCTTTGCTCAATCAACGCCCGTGAAACTGCGTCTGATTTCCGTCGGTGATATCGCGCCCTGACACCTCTGAACGCAAACGCAATAATAAGCCCGGATGGGCTGACGACTTGCTATTCGGGCTCAACTTTCAGCCGTCTTAATTCTCTGCTGGCCCCACCCCGAGCCACGCAGATTGGTGTCATTCACGTCTCATCACTCCGTTAATCCCTGCATCTGGTTCGCCAGCGGCATACGCCTTTCCGCAATGACATCTTAATACCAATATTCCCCCCTGCTATGAAGGCGCAACGTCATCATCCGGTACGCCTCCCCCTCCGCTATTCTTTCTGACGCTGAATAAATGGTTTCCGTTTGGGATTCATTTATCTTTTGGATTTTCCTGTGAATAGATATCGTCAATAAATTAACAGCACGATCAGCCTGATAATATTTTCCTCCAAAATCACTATTGTTCTGTTTTTTAATTTGCTCAAAGGTACGTTTATTGACAAATATGCCCATATAATACCGACATCGCCTGACATAGGAATCTTCTTTAATAAGTATCACATCCCTTATCAGTCACCTTTTTAAAATAACACAGTGACCAATAAAAACGCGTTGTCTGGATTTTTATCTATCGGCATGACAATGACATGACGTCCCGACATGTACTCGCGGGTCAGAACGCAATGTTTCCGCCTCTTTTCTGTTTAATTATAAGCAGTTGCGAATAGTTTCTTTATAAGGAAAGCATTATGAAAATAATTGCAATTACCGCCTGCCCGACAGGCGTTGCGCATACTTACCTGGCGGAAGCCATGCTTAAAAAGAATGCCAGTAAGAAAGGAATTGATTTACGGGTTGAAACACAGGGTGCTACTGAAAGTGAATATACATTCACCGATAAAGACATTCTGGAAGCCGATGTGGTTTTGATTGCTGCTGATAAAGTTATCGACCTCTCGCGCTTTCATAATAAGAACATCATTCAGGTTTCTGTGTCACGCGCCGTCAGGGATACTGCAGGATTACTTGATGACATCCTTTCCGGAGCATTAAAACCGACACTTCATCGCGATGTCAGTCCGGAAGAGGCGCAACCTGTCATCAATACGGAAAAATCACCGTTTTCTCAGATTTATGTCCACCTCATCACAGGCGTTAATTTAATGATTCCGTTTGTCGTGGCGGGCGGAATTTTAATTGCTCTCAGTTTCTCTTTCGGGATAACGGCGGCGACACCCGGCGATCCTGATTTTAACCCTGTTGCGAAGATGCTGTCTGATATTGGCGGCGGGGCGGCGTTTGCCCTGATGTTACCCATTCTGGCGCTGGGGATCAGTAAATCGATCAGTGGCAACATGGGAATGGTCGCTGGAGCCGTTGGCGGGATGCTGGCTATCCAGACAGAGTCGGGCTTTTTAGGCGCTCTGCTGGCGGGATTCCTGGCGGGGTATACCACGTTGCTCATCATCCGCTATGTCAACCTTCCCAAAGCCGTTGCCGGTCTGAAGCCTATCCTGATTGTCCCGCTGCTCAGCGTTCTGATCACCGGCACGCTGATGCTGCTGGTGGTCGGCGCGCCGATTAAGCTGCTGCTCGATACCCTCACATCATTTCTTGAAAATCTGGGTAACACCCATGCCGCCATTATGGGTTTGTTGATTGGGATGATGGTGGCTTTCGATATGGGTGGGCCGCTAAATAAAACCGTCTGTATGTTTGCCATCGGTCTGATGTCGACCGGTATTTATGAGCCGATTGCCGCCTGTATGGCAGCCGGTATGGTGCCGCCATTGGGTATCGCGCTCGCCACCACTCTGTTTAAACGCAAATTTACCGCACTGGAGCGCGATACCGGCAAAGTCACCTATGTGCTGGGATTCTCATTTATTACTGAAGGTGCGATTCCCTACGCCGTCACCGATCCACTGCGTGTTATCCCGGCGATTGTTGCGGGATCCGGCCTGGCAGGCGCGCTCTCAATGGCATGGGGATGCGCATCCAGAGCGCCACACGGCGGCATATTTGTGATGTTCATTCCTAATGTTATCACCAATATTCTGGGCTACCTGGTCGCCATCGCTGCCGGCGCCCTGCTGACCGCCTTTATTCTTCGTTTTATTAAGAAAGACACTACTGAAACAGCACAGGAGATTTAATGATGTTGATGAATATGAAAGAGGTCCTGGCCGTTGCACAGAAACATCAGTTTGGTGTGGGTGCATTTAATATCGCGTCGGCAGAATTCGCCCGGGTTGTCATTGATGTCGCGGAAGCGCTCCGTTCGCCGGTGATTCTGGAAGTCCACCCTGATGAGCACGCCTTCATTGGTGACGCATTCATCGGCTATCTCCGTGAGCTTGCCTTAAGAGCTACGGTGCCGGTGGTTATCCATTTGGATCATGGGCAAACCCTGGCGCAGGTGATGCGCGCCATTCAGACCGGTTACACGTCTGTGATGATCGATGCATCCGCCCTTTCACTGGCTGATAATATCGCCGTTACCCGCCGCATAACGGAAATTGCACATGCTGCCGGCATTTCCGTTGAGGCCGAACTGGGCACCATCGGCATTGCAGAAGGGAGTGGTGAAGGGGGACATGCAGAGATTCTTTACACCGATCCCCAACAGGCGCTGCAGTTTGTTAACGAAACGGGCGTCGATTCGCTGGCCATCGCGATTGGTACCTCGCACGGGTTGTACCCACCAGGAAAACAACCCCAGCTGGATATTGAACGGCTGAAAGCCATCAGGCAGTTAATCTCAATCCCGTTAGTCTTACATGGGGGTTCAGGTAACAAGGATACTGAAGTTGCAGAGTCTATCCTGTATGGCGTCGCCAAGATCAACATCTCCAGCGACATTAAGAAGGCGTTTTTTGTTGCCCTGGAAGCGGGGCTGAATTCAGGAAGCCACGAACCCAATGTCCTCTATATCAGGCCAATGGAAGCGGTAAAAACGGTCGTGACGCACAAAATGCAGTTGTTCTCCTCGGTGGGAAAAGCTGCGCTTTATAATTGACAGCAGGGCGATGACAAGGGGAGCCTTTTACGCTCCCCGTTTTCAGTACCTCTGCAGGCATTACCTCTTCCGCTCGTTTATAAGCTGTCACCACATGACGTTCACTTGCCACGCAGCCACAACAGCAGCAGCGCAATCAGGCAGGCGGTGACCCGATATCATCGTGGTGGAACGCCAGCTCGTGGCGTCAGGCACTCGCGTCGGTGTGGTCATCAGTGACGAGTATTCTATGTCTTCCCTGAGTGGCTTGCCGGACAGTGCAACTGCCCTCTCCAGCGCTAATCTCTTCCTCGGCGGCGCCAGTGAGTCCGCGGGGGAGAGATCGGGCAAAAAGTCAGGAGCGGAGGTGATCGCCGCTTACCGGCAATGGGTATTGTGCACGACGCAAGAGAGTGAAACAGCGTTCTCTGCACTGGCGAATCGTGAAGCGCAGATTATCACCCTGACTTAGGGGGGAAACGGAATTTGCCAGCCCCCGGTAAACGGATCTGTCGCTGATCATTGCCAGTCAACAACATCATTACTCTGGTGCAGGTCTTACAGTATCAGACTCTGCGCAGGCTGTTCAGGCCCGCTGTCTACGTCAGGTTACTGCATACGCCTTCTGAGAACAGCACCCACTCAGCCGTGATGCATAATTCCGCGGACAAGGAGGTTCATCGCCTGTTTATAGCGACCAGGCTCACGTTTTCTGGTAACCGATGAAGCAGTGTTTAACTTTTCAGAATCGGCCACGCTGAGATAACCTTTGGTTTCTCAGGATTTTTGGTGAACACATTTATGACAGAATGTCTGTGAAGAAGGCAAAACATAAGAGAGGCGGCCGGAGAGCCATGCCCCCTGTTCCACAGGATGACTGGAGGAAGTGTCGTCCCTGACAATCTCTCCGGCCGGTATACGCTTTCGCGCAACCGATGAGGTCGTCCGCTTCGTCGTTTTCCGGCCGGAGCCGGACTACGTCCATTGGCATCAGTTCCGTTACTGCTAGTTCAGCTCTTCGTTCAGGCTTGCAAGCGTCTGCAGGTACGGCACCTGCTGTTGAGCAATCGCCGGTGACTCAAAACTACTCAGCCAGCTTCTGGCTTCGGCGATTTTCGTCAGCCGATCCGCGTTGCTTTCAGATTTCGCCATATAACCCAGTTGGGTAAAGAGTGTTGCGATACTGATTTCTTTTTCACCCAGGGCAAGGCTTAGTGCCGCTTCGCCAATAATGACGTGGCCTTTCTCGTCGTTTTGAAATAACACAGAAAATCCTCCATTAGATACGAATTGATGACAACCTCACCAGAGACTGTAGTCGTAAAAGAGAGAACTGCCCGAATTTATCACTAAAAATCGCGCAACTTGCTGAACAAATGTTCTTAATGTTTTTTTCCGGATTGTTCTGTTTGTCTCTGCCGCCCTTCCTGTCAGACTTGCTTTTAAATTTACGATGGGATGTCACCATGAAACTTTCCATTCTCCTTACGCTGCTGGCTGCGACGGTCTGTTCCGTTTTTGCTGCCCATGGCAAATTTGAAACGCAGCAGGCTGGCCAGTCACTCTTCACGCAAAGCGGGGAAACGATCAGCGAAGAATAATGGCTGCGCGCGGCATCGTCAGTGACCGGCCGATCGGTTATGATCCGTTGCCACTTACCTGCCGGTTGCCCGATGTCTGCCATTATCGATACGTTTATCGCCCCGCCCTGCTTTGATGAGATAACCCTCCTCTTTCAGGACGACCATCTGCTGGTGATCAATAAACCCAGCGGTTTGCTGAGCCTGTCAGGCAAAAATCCGCAAAACCTCGATTCGGTGCATCATCGGCTGGTGAAGCTTTTTCCTGGCTGCACGCTGGTTCATCGGCTCGATTTTGGCACCTCCGGGCTGATGGTCGTCGCACGCAGCAAAACGATTAACGCGGCACTCTGCCAGCAATTCAGCCAGCGCAGCGTGCGTAAAACTTATCAGGCGCTGCTGTGCGGGCACCTTGCCGATGACGAAGGCGTTATTGATGCCGCGATAGCGAAAGATCCGGCGCAGTTTCCCCGGATGGTGATTTGCCCGATCCAGGGGAAACCTGCGCGCTCATGCTACCGGGTCATAGAACGCGGTTATTATCAGGAAAAAAAGGGAAAGGGATTGCCGGTCACGCGGGTTGAACTGATGCCGGAAACCGGGCGCACCCATCAGCTGCGCATTCACTGTCAGCAGCTGGGGCACCCGATTCTGGGCTGTGATCTCTACGGCGGGCTTTTGCTGCCTGGCGCGGATCAGGCAGAGAGACTGATGCTGCACGCCAGCGGATTGAAGTTTGTTCATCCTGTCAGCGGCAGCACGCTGCAACTCTCTGCCGACAGCCCGTTCTGAATGCGTCAGCGCGCTGTTACCACATCAAATCATCGGGCACTTTGAAATCAGCATAAGGATCATCTTCGTCCTGTGCTTCTTCGCTTAATGCACTGTTTAATACGATGGCACTGGCATCACGCTGCGCAATTTTATCCGCTACGCTGGCCGGGATGATAGCGTACTGGCTCTCGCCATTATTGTCAGCCGCCAGGCGGGCAATGGCGAGACGCCCATTGATCAGCTGAGTCTGCGTCAGCTTATCCACCATAATCTTTTTGATCAGGTTATTGTCGGTGAAATTGAAGCTGATGTTGCCTCTTGCCACGTCAATTTTGTTCATTTCGATCAGCTGTTTGACCTGCGCTTTGTACTCTTTAGACAGCACAGCCAGCTTCTGCTGCTCGTTCAGCTGCTTATCCCGCTCAAGCTGCGCTTTTTTGTTATCTTCCACCGCCGCTCTGGCTTCGCGTGCCTGAACCCTGGATTTCTTCGCTGTCCGCTGAACCTTGTCCATTTTTTTGCTGGATACTAATCCCGCTTTCAGCATCTGCTCTTGCAAGGTGAGTTTTGTCATTGTCGTCTCTGAACCCGTGAAATAATGTCCGGGATTATACCTGTAATCATCCGGGCTGTACCAGGTTGCCGCACCTGCCACGCCCGCGATTGCGGGCAGCCTCTCAACACTGTGCTAACATTCCCCGGTCAAAATCACCTTATTGAGCACCATGTCAGAGCTAACAAAACGTAAAAATGACCCTGAAGGGCTGAAAAAACGCATCATCGCAGGCGCACTGAAAACCTTCGCGGAGTTTGGTATGCAGGGTGCCAGGCTGGAGCAGATTGCTGAGCATGCGCAAACCACTAAACGCATGGTGGTCTATCACTTTGGCAGTAAAGAGCAGCTTTATATCCACGTGCTGGAGCAGGTTTATCAGCAGATACGTCAGCATGAAACCGGCCTGAACCTGGCGGCGATGGAGCCGGAACTGGCCATGACCCGCCTGGTGGAAGCCAGTTTTGATTACCATGTCGAGCATCCCGATTTTATCCGGCTGGTCTGCAGTGAGAACCTGTTGCGCGGGCGCTACATCACCCAGTCGCCGCAGATTAAAGCCCTTAATCGCAGCGCGCTGGATCTGCTGGATGACATTCTGGCACGCGGTCAGCAACAGGGCGTGTTCACTGCCGATGTGCAGACCATCGATGTCCATCGCCTGATCAGCAGTATCTGCGTTCATCACGTCTCAAACCGCTACACCTTCAACGCCCTTTTCAGCCCGGACAATAGCGAAGCAGAGAGTATCCGCCGCAATCGTCAGCTGGCTGTAACCGCAACGTTACGCTATATCCGCAAATAATTGCCCGCAGGCCGGGCTGCGCTTAGCCATAGTCTACGCTTACTGATACTTGTCACTAAAATGCAATAATAAGGAATGCTGTTGTGAGCAGAGATGCACGCCTCTATCCGCTTCGTCAGACCCATGTTGAACCCGATGATGATGCGCTGTGGAACTGGGCGCAGAACACGCAAATCGGCAGCCGTCACCAGGTTCAGCGTCCCGCCAGTGAAGCGGAATTACAGAGACTTATCCGGGAGTCACACGGCCAGATTCGGGTGATTGGCAGCAAGCTGTCGCCTGGTCGTATGCTGCATGTCAGTGATGACGATGTGCTGCTCGATCTCAGCGCCCTGAGCGGCCAGCTTGCCAGTGATGAACAGAGCGTGACCTTTGGTGGCGCGACCCCGCTTGAGCAGGTCTATCGCAGCCTGACCGAAATGAACCGCATGCTGGCTTCATCGCCAGGCGTGATTGCGATTCAGACGCTGGCGGGCGCGATGGCGACCGGAACGCACGGCCAGGGATTGCAGCAGAGTTCGATTGCCGACGAAGCGCTGGCAATCAGAATGGTGCTAGCCGATGGCAGCGTGCGCGAATTTGTTCGTGGCGAAGCTGATTTCCCGGCAGCGCAGGTCTCACTGGGCGCACTAGGCATTGTTACCGCGGTAACCCTGCGTACCCAGCCGTTTAGCATCTTCACCTGCCACAAATATGCCGTCTCTGCCGATACCCTTGAAGAGGATCTGCTGCGCTGGAACAACGACTATCCGCTGAGCAAAGCCTGGTGGTTTGTCGATGACAACCTGATGCACGTCTGGAACGCCCATGAGGCGAGTGACGAAGAGCGTCAGCGCTACGAAGCGCAGGGTCGTCAGGTGGTGGAACATGAGGGCGATGTTGACGAAAGCCTCAACGACACCATCGACCAGACGCTGGCGCATATGCACCGCGATACGCAGATTGAGGGCAAAGGGGGAAAACAGTTTCGCACCGTCACCCGTTTTCGCGATTTCACCGATGTTACCGGTGACATTTACCAGCTCTTCTGCCGCGGCATTGCGGTGCCGCAGATCAATGTGGAAATCGGCGTGCCGCTGGCAAAAACCCCGGCCATCATTCGCCGCATCAAGCAGTGGTATGCCGAGAACCGTCCGCATATGCACTACCCGATTATCCTGCGCTGCACCGGTGCATCATCGGCCTGGCTCAGTCCGGCCGCTGACCAGCCAACCTGCTTTTTCGGCTTCGTGGTCTATTACGCCGACGATGGTTCGCTGTCACAGGAAGGCCTGCACTTCCTGACGGAAGTGGAAAAACTGCTGGCCGAAGAGGGCGGACGCCCGCACTGGGGCAAATATTACGATGAAGAACGCTACAACTGGCGTGAGATCTATCCGCAGTGGGACGCCTTCCGCGCCCTGCGCAGCCAGCTCGACCCACAGGGCCGACTGGGTAACGACTACATCACGCCACTTTTTGACTGATTGAGGAAAGTTATGTTTGCCTGGGTAACGCTGTTAACACAACCCGATTATCTGGTGGGCGTGAAAGCGCTGCACCGTTCGCTGCAACAGAGCCAGAGCCAGTGGCCGCTGGTGGTGATGACCACGCCGGCGATTTCAGCGTCTGACTGTCAGATTTTGCAGGATGAGGGCTGTGTGATTAAACCGGTCGAGCCCCTCTATCCGCGCGACGATCTGGATCAGCACTACGCATCGGCGCAGTTCGGCGAAGTCTGGACCAAGCTGCGCGCCTGGCAGCTCACCGATTATGAGCGCGTCGTGTTTCTGGATGCCGATATGCTGGTCCTTCAAAACATGGATGAGCTTTTTACCCTGGATCTGGGCGATAACCCGCTCGCCGCCTGCCACGCCTGCCGCTGTAATCCCAACCAGATTGCCTCTTATCCGGCAGAGTGGCAGCCCGAGCAGTGCCACTATACCTGGCAGGCGCGCGGTGAAAAGGCGCCAGAGAGTGTGGATCTTTACCTGAACGGCGGTTTTCTGGTGCTGAAGCCCGATAATGCGATGTTCGACGCACTGGAAAAGCGTATTGCCGCCATCGATGATCTCAGTAATTATCCCTTCTCCGAGCAGGATCTGCTGAACGAAGTGTTTGCCGATCGCTGGAAGCCGCTCTCTTACATCTACAATGCCTTGAAAACGCTGCCGTTTCAGCATAGCGGTCTCTGGCACGATGATGAGGTGAAGAACCTGCACTATATTCTGGCAAAACCGTGGAAACGCGATCTCAGCCAGCCCGAGAGTCAGCGCGATCGCTTTTATGCGCTGGATAAATTGTGGTGGGAAAAAAGCGGTCTGATCTGATCGGCTGTGGGCGGGAAGCCAACGTTTCCCGCCCTGCCCGCCTGGGTTAATCAACACATCGGCAATCCCCTCTATCCCTCTGATTCTGCCCTATACCTCAATCCAGCGGCGTTGCACTGCTGAGTGAGCAATCGCTTCCAGCACCTTCTGAACCTGCAATCCCTCTGCAAAATCGGGCCACATGCGATCGCCCGCTGCGATGCCGTTGATCAGGTCGCGAATCTCCACCGTTTTCTGATCGTTAAAGCCGATGCCGTGTCCGGCAGAAACACAGAAATTTGCGTAGTCAGGGTGTGCTGGTCCGGTCAGGATAGTTTTAAATCCCTGACGCCCGGCCGGTTCATCATGCAGATAGAGTTCCAGCTCCGCCATGCGCTCCTGGGTGTAGCGCAGTGTGCCTTTGGTGCCGGTGACGATATAGGTCAGGCCCATCTTTGCGCCACAGGCGATGCGTGAGGTTTCAATCACGCCGTGCGCACCGTTATGGAAGCGTAGCAGCGCGCTGGCCTGATCTTCGTTTTCTACCGGTAACTGCCGCGAAGGCTCTTTCGGGTCAGGCCGTGAGGCGATCACCGTCATCATATCGCCGCTGACCTCAGCAATGTCACCAACCAGGTAGTGCGCCATATTAACGATATGCGCCGCCAGATCGCCAAGCGCACCGAGGCCTGCCAGCGCTTTCTGACAGTGCCAGTCGAGCGGCGTTTCCGGTCTGGCGAGATAATCCTCGTTATGGGTGCCGTAGAAATGCACCACGTCGCCTATCTCACCATTGGCAATGATCTCTTTCGCCAGCTGGCTGGTAGGGTTTTTCATATAGTTGAAGCCCACCAGCGTTTTGACTCCGGCCGCATCGGCTGCCGCCACCATCTCCTGCGCATCCGCCACGCTTAATGACAGCGGCTTTTCTGAATAAACGTGTTTGCCATGGCGTATCGCCTCCAGCGCCATCTCTTTATGCAGGAAGTTGGGGGCGCAGATATCCACGACATCAATCGCCGGGTCGCTGACCAGCGCGCGCCAGTCCCCCGTCGAGCGCGCGAAACCAAAGGTCGCCGCCTGACGGGCGGCCAGCTCGGGGTTCACTTCAGCCAGCATCTCCCGCACGATTTCGCCTTTCAGCGCAAATACGGTGGGAGCCTGCGCATAAGCAATCGCGTGGCAGCGTCCGATATAGCCGCTGCCAATCATGCCGATTCTGACTTTGTTCATTTCAACTCCAGAGATTCAGTTCAGGGTTGAAATGGAATCTACGTTTCGTTTTTATTGCTGACAAAGCCAGAATCCACGCTTTGTGACGCCCGTAAAAAACTATCCGGTTAAATCACGCGCCTGGCCGCCTGACAAGGGCTAGACAGCGCCATAACACCTCATAAAAACCTCAGTTTTACACGTGCCGTTTTGCCGGATGAGTCAGCCGCACAGGCCGCTCTTTCAGTGCTTAAAACGCCATAGTGGCGACTATTTCAGCAGTCGCGCTAATTTATGAAAAAGAGCTTTGACATGGCCCGGCGTGGCCGTTACTATGCGCCCCGTTCAAACGATTCCTCTGTAGTTCAGTCGGTAGAACGGCGGACTGTTAATCCGTATGTCACTGGTTCGAGTCCAGTCAGAGGAGCCAAATTAGAAAAGCCTGCTTAGGAAACTAAGCGGGCTTTTTGCTTTTCATACTTCTGATAAAATTTCTGCGTCTTACTCAGTCTGTTTCCTCTTCAAATTCCCGGTTCTTTTCGTTATTGCCTGATACTTAGACATTCGGTTCCGCCCTGCCTTAAAGGTTCATTTCTGACCCTACATCTCCTACTCTCTTTAACAAATATATTAACAGTGGCTTAAAGTGTCATAAATGACCTTTCATCAGCATATTTCGCATTCTGGCGGTAAGATGAGAAGATGCTGCCGTTAATAGGTTCAAAAATGACCCTATTAGCACTATAGTCGGACCATATCGTTTCAAAAACGTACTGAAATTGCAAAAAAGGTCAAAAATGAACCTTGATGAGATTAAATCTTCGCTGCTAAGCCTTTCTGAGTCAGATCGGCAAAAGGTATTGGCGGGGTTCGCTTTGAGTAGAGAAGCCACAACAGAAGCGGACGAACCGGACACCCGATCGGAGCTGAGTGCTCTGACGTTTCCGACACTGCCACAACTACTGGCCAATGAACTCAAACGACAAAACATCACCTATGAAGAGATGGCGATTCAGATTGGTGTATCACTCTCAACATTTAAACGACTGATTGCTAAACCATCTTCTGCAAAGGCAATAAATCTTCACGCCTTGCTTAAAGAACTGGGTATAAAAGTATGGCTCGAAAAATAGAGGTATGGCTTTACAACACGCTGGCAGGAACGCTGAGTGAAGGGCAAAGCGGTTATACTTTCTGCTACCTGCCCACTTATGTCGGCTGTGCGATATCTCTCAGCATGCCGGTAAGACCTGAGCCCTATTTAAGTGAAGAGCTACATCCCTTCTTTAAAGGTTTAGCGCCGGAAGGCTGGTTGCGAAAACGCTATTCTGAAATTCAAAAAATTGATGATAAAGATCTGTTCGGCTTACTGATGGAAAATGGCAACGATTTGCTTGGGGCAGTCGTCTTTAAAGAGATAACATCATGAATTCAGAACGCTGCCTGATCACATTAAAACGGCTTAAAGAATCTGAGCTAAAAACCGGCTACTCAACAAAAGGCATCCGGCATCTGCTGGGTAGTCTGAATGTGGCTCTTAGCCTGCCGTTTACGCGTAGTCAGTTTATTCAGGAACTCCCTGAACGTCAGAAAGGCATGAGCATTTCAGGCTATCAACCCAAACTGTCGCTTCGCCTGGAAAAGGGAGAACTGGTGGTTGTCAGCAATGATGGCACCTATATCCTGAAACCCTCTCCGGAAGAATATCCACACCTGGCAGAAAACGAGCATGCCACTATGTGCGTTATGCAGCGTCTGAAATTTGACGTCCCCCCGTTCGGGCTGATGCCATTCAGACACGATGAAAATCGGCCAGAAGAACTGGCGTTTGTCATTAAAAGGTATGACCGGACAGCGTCAGATAACGCGAGATTACATCAGGAACAGCTGGATGGCGCGATGGGTCTCGGCGATAAATATGGCAGGATTGATAATCATAAGGCCATCAGTTACGAGAAAGCCGCTAAATTCCTGAATACCAGAGTGAACAGCAGTTTAAAGAGTAAACGTGACCTCTTTTTGCGCATCGTGTATGCCTATGTGCTGGGAAACAATGATTTTCATCTGCGTAATATCGGGATTATCCTGCCTCCGCAGGGTTCACCCTGGCTGGCCCCGGTTTATGACTTTATCAGCGTTGTGCCCTACCCTGCAGCGTTTGGTGAGTATTTAGCTTTGCCCCTGCTGGAACGTGAAGAAAATGATGCAGGAAACGCACCGGGGATGAATTCAGAGTACGGAGAATATCTGGGTGCAGACTTTATCCTGCTTGCCCAGGGTATGGATATTAATCCGACACTGGCACGAAAATGGCTTTCCGAGGTGGTGAGTCATCATCAGCTTATTATCGATACTTATAATGAAAGTCATATGCCTGAATCGCAGCGGGAAGCCGTACTTGACTACGTGGCCCGAAGAATCACGTTACTGGCAGTGACCGAAATTTAAATGATGCCATTAACCTGTTGTACCTGGGTTGTAAAAGGATAGTTAAGCGGTCGAATCACTCACCTGCTCTCATAAAAAAACCCGCTAATATCAGCGGGTTTCAGGTTTTACAACGTCAACAGCAATCAGAGTTCAAACCGATCCAGATTCATCACTTTGGTCCAGGCGGCAACAAAGTCTTTGACGAATTTTTCACGGGCGTCGCTGCTGGCGTAGACTTCCGCCGAGGCGCGTAACACCGCATTGGAGCCAAACACCAGATCGGCACGCGTGGCGGTGAAACGGGTTTCGCCAGTGACGCGATCCCGTCCAATGAATTTCTCATTGGTCGAATCGGCGGCTTTCCACTCGGTGCGCATATCCAGCAGATTCACGAAGAAGTCTGTGTTCAGCGTCCCTGTGTGGTGCGTGAAGATGCCGTGCTGGCTGCCATCAAAGTTAGCACCCAGCGCACGCATTCCGCCAACCAGCACCGTTAACTCCGGCACGGTCAGGGTCAGCTGCTGCGCTTTATCGATCAGCAGATTTTCGGTGGTGGTTTTGCCGAAGCCAGTACCGTAGTTACGGAAACCATCTGCACGCGGTTTCAGCAGATCGAACGACTCGATATCGGTCTGATCCTGACGCGCATCAACACGGCCCGGAGTAAATGGCACGTCAATTTCAACGCCAGCTGCTTTCGCCGCCTGCTCAACGCCGACCACACCCGCCAGCACAATCACATCTGCCAGTGAAGCCTTGTGCGCTTCACGCTGCACCGCTTCCAGCGTTGGCAGCACGCGTGCTGCGACGGCATTGACGTCCCACTCACGCTGCGGCAGCAACGCCAGGCGGGCACCGTTGGCACCACCACGTTTGTCGCCGCCACGGAAGGTTGATGCCGAGGCCCAGGCAACCGAAACCAGCTCGCTGACGCTGAGGCCGGTTGCAGCGATCTTCTCTTTCAACTGCGCGATATCCGCCACGGTTGGATGATAAACCGGTGCAGGCAGCGGATCCTGCCAGATCAGATCTTCCTGCGGGACTTCAGGTCCGATGTAGCGCGCTTTTGGCCCCATATCACGGTGAGTCAGTTTAAACCAGGCACGGGCAAAGGCTTCGTTGAACGCCTGCGGATCGTTGTGGAAACGACGCGAAATCTTTTCAAATTCCGGGTCAAAACGCAGCGTCAGGTCGGTGACCAGCATGGTCGGCTTGTGTTTCTTCGCGGCGTCAAACGCATCCGGGATAATGTCCGGGGCATCAGCTGCCACGAACTGGATGGCACCCGCCGGGCTGCGCGTCTGAACCCACTCATATTTGAACAGGTTCTCGAAGAAGTAGTTACTCCACTGGGTTGGCGTCTGAGACCAGATTACTTCCAGACCAGAGGTAATCGCATCTGCGCCAACGCCCGTGCCATGGCTGTTGACCCAGCCCAGGCCCTGCGCCTCAATCGGTGCAGTTTCCGGATCGACACCGACGTGGCTGGCCGGTGCGGCACCGTGGGTTTTACCCAGCGTATGTCCACCGGCAATCAATGCCACGATCTCTTCGTCGTTCATGCCCATGTTGCCGAAAGTGGCGCGAATAGCCGGGGCCGCAGAGGCAGGATCGCCGCTGTGTTCCGGCCCTTCCGGGTTCACGTAGATCAGACCCATTTCGGTAGCGCCCAGTGGCGACTGCGCCAGGGATTCCGGGTGACGGTGTTCCAGCCAGGCGGCTTCTTCGCCCCAGTTCACATCCATATCCGGTTCCCAGACATCTTCACGTCCGGCACCAAAGCCAAAGGTACGGAATCCGGAGTTTTCCAGCGCGACGTTGCCCGCCAGAATGTAGAGGTCGGCCCAGGAGATCTTCTGACCATATTTCTGTTTAACCGGCCACAGTAAGCGGCGCGCTTTATCCAGACTAACGTTGTCTGGCCAGGAGTTTAGGGGTGCGAAGCGTTGCTGACCACGACCTGAACCACCGCGTCCGTCCACGGAGCGATAGGTTCCGGCGCTGTGCCAGGCCATACGAATAAACAGGCCGATATAGCTGCCCCAGTCAGCGGGCCACCAGGCTTGTGACTCGGTGAGCAACCCTTTGATGTCAGCTTTCAGCGCTGAGTAATCTAATTTGGCAAATTCTTTACGGTAATCGAAGGATTCATCAAGCGGATTCGAACGGGATGAGTGCTGGTTCAGCAGGTCAACCCGAAGTTGATTAGGCCACCAGTCGCGGTTGGTTGTTCCGCCGCCCGGCGCCTGATTTTCCTGAGAAGGCTTACCGGCATGAAAAGGACATTTGCCTTCGGGCGCTTCGCGATCGGCTTCGACAATAGGCTTTGCATCTTTTGCATCTTCATCAATGGAATTGCTCATGGTCACACCTCTTTTTTGTATTTTCATCGCTACTCTATAGAGGATTTTCAGGATCGCACACCTGTCTCACCCTATCTGTTTGATAGCTTTTACCTTTTTATACACCTTCTTCAAAAGCTTAAAACAATGAATTGACGGTTGCTGCCAGGCTGCAGAGAGCAGCGAAGCGGCAACCGTCACCCTGAGACTATTCCGACAGCGCCGGTTTCACAACTGCCGTTTTGCTGCCCGGCAGGCGGATGCGGAACCAGATGGCGTACATTGCGGGCAGGAAAACCAGCGTGATCAGGGTGCCGCCCAGCGTGCCACCAATCAGGGTATAGGCCAGCGTTCCCCAGAACACCGAGTGGGTCAGTGGAATAAACGCCAGAATCGCCGCCATTGCCGTCAGCAGCACCGGACGGGCACGCTGCACTGTCGCTTCGACCACTGCATCAAAGGGTGCCAGACCCTCCTGTTCATTGTGGTGGATCTGCCCTATCAGAATCAGCGTGTTACGCATCAGGATGCCCGACAGGGCAATCAGCCCGACCAGTGCATTAATACCAAAAGGCTGACTGAACAGCAGCAGCGTCGGCACGACGCCAATCAGCCCGAGAGGCGCAGTCAGAAAGACCATGATCATCGCCGACAGAGAACGCACCTGCAGAATGATGATCAGCAGAGTGATCGCAATCATGATCGGGAACAGCGGGGCCATCGCCTGGGTCGCTTTACCGGACTCCTCTATTGAACCGGCCAGTTCAATGCGGTAGCCCGCGGGCAGCGTCGCGATGATCGGTTGCAAGGCTTTGTTCAGCGCCGTCGAGACGTCAGGCGGCTCCAGGGAATCGGCGATATCACCCCGAACGGTGATGGTCGGCGTGCGGTCGCGCCGCCGCAGCACGGGATCTTCCATTTTCACCTGCACATCACCAATCTGCGATAAGGGGATACGCTGACCCGCGGCGCCCACCAGCGTGAAGTCGGCGATTTTAGCCGGATCGAGGCGGGCTTCTCCGGCCGCACGCCCAACCACCTGGACCGCGCGGATATCTTCCCGCACGGTAGTGACAGGCACGCCCGACAGCAGAAACTGTAATTGCCGGGCGACGTCACTGGATGTCAGCCCCACTGCCTGCAGCCGGTTCTGATCCAGTGAGAAATGCAGCGTCGGCACGGGGGCGCCCCAGTCGGTGTTCACCGTCCTCATCATCGGGCTGGCCCGCAGGACCGCTTCCACCCGATCGGCAATCGCGCGCAGATGGGCCGGATCAGGCCCCATCACCCGCCACGCCACCGGATAAGGGGAGTATGGGCCAAACACCAGCTGCGTCACACGAACCTGCGCTTCAGGCACCAGACCGCTGGCAATGGCGGCGCGCAGCTGCGTTTTCAGTGCCTCACGCGCGTCCTGACTGTCGGTCAGTACCACCAGCTTAGCAAAGGCCGGATCGGGCAGTTCCGGTGCCATCGCCAGATAAAAACGCGGTGGCCCCTGACCAATATAGGTGGTGACGATTTTTGCCTGCTGCTGCTGTTTAAGCCAGGTCTCAACCTTTTCAGCCGCTGCGCGGGTCTGTTCTATGGCGCTGCCGTAGGGGAGCTGAACTTCAACCAGCACTTCAGGCCGGTCTGAGGTCGGGAAAAACTGTTTTTTCACCAGCGCCATACCGAGCACAGCGGCGATAAACAGGGCAATCACCACGCCTGCCACCCAGCCTTTACGGGCAATCACGCGGGTCAGCAGGCGGCGAAAGCGGTTGTAGTGGCGGGTGTTGTAGATCGCTGCGTGGCCGCCTTCTACCGTTTTGATGGCTGGCAGCAGCTTTACGCCAAGATAAGGGGTGAACACCACCGCGACGATCCAGGAGGCGATCAACGCGATGCCGACTATCCAGAACATATTGCTGGTGTACTCGCCCGCCGTGGACTGCGCAAACCCATTGGGCATAAACCCGACGGCCGTAACCAGGGTGCCTGCCAGCATTGGTGCCGCCGTATGACTCCAGGCATAGGCAGAAGCCTTAATGCGGTCGTAGCCCTCTTCCATTTTCACTACCATCATCTCAATGGCGATAATGGCGTCGTCCACCAGCAGGCCCAGCGCCAGAATCAGCGAACCGAGCGTGATGCGGTCAAAGTTTTTGCCGGAAGCCTCCATCACCACAAACACCACCGCCAGGGTGAGCGGCACCGCAGCCGCGACCACTACCCCAACGCGCCAGCCCATGCTGACAAAGCAGACCACCATCACCACCAGCAACGCCACGACGAACTTAACCATAAATTCATCAACCGCCGAGCGGATATTGACGGACTGATCGGTGACCTGAGTCAGTGAGAGCCCCAGCGGCATCGCCTGATTAATGCGGGCGGTTTCAGCCGCCAGTGCCTTGCCGAGTTCCAGACCGTTCCAGCCTTCACGCATTACGATACCCAGCAGCAGCGCTGGTTCGCCCTGATTGCGCACCATAAAGGTGGCGGGATCTTCGTAACCCCGGGTCACCGTAGCCACGTCCGCCAGCTTCAGGCTTCTCCCCTGCGCCACAATCGGCGTCTCACGGATTTTTTCCAGTTTATCGAACGCGCCATCCAGGCGGATAAAGACCTGCGGCCCCTGCGTATCAATCGATCCCGCTGGCGTCAGGACATTCTGATCGTTCAGCGCAGCAAAAATTGCCTGCGGGGTGATGCCGAGTGTCGCCAGTCTATCGTGTGAAAATGACACATAGATGCGTTCACTCTGCTCACCGATGATATTGACCTTTTTCACGCCAGGCAGATGCAGCAGTCGCTGACGCAGTGATTCCGCTTCACGAACCAGCAGGCGCTGCGGCTCCCCTTTTGCCTTCAGCGCCAGCAGTGCAAAGGTCACGTCGGAGAACTCGTCGTTGATCATCGGCCCGATGACCCCGGCAGGCAGATTTCTGCTCTCATCACCCAGCTTCTTACGCGCCTGGTAAAACTCCTCCTGAACCTGGGAAGGCGGCGTTTTGTCCTGCAGGGATAACATAGTGAAAGCCAGACCGGGGCGCGTGTACGTCTCGCTACGGTCATACCACCTCAGCTCCTGCAGACGCTTTTCCAGCGGCTCGGCCACCTGATCCTGCATCTCCTGAGCCGTCGCACCTGGCCAGGCGGAGATAATCGTCATCTGTTTTACGGTGAACGGCGGATCTTCTGCCCGTCCCAGTTCGAAAAAGGACAAGACGCCCGCCACGGTAATCAGGATGATCAGAAACAGCGTAATAGCGCGCTCGCGCACGGCCAGCGCTGACAGATTAAAGCGTCCCTGGCTCATGGCTGGCTCCCGGCAACGGCAGCGTCATCGGGGCGCACGCGCTCCCCCTGCTGCAACAGATGCGCGCCCAGCGCCACTATCTGATCGCCAGCATTAAGCTGACCCGTGACGGTGGCCGCCTCGTCACTTATCGACACCACCGTCACCGGCCGCCAGGCAACGGTAGCGGGCTGGCCGGTAATATCCCAGACGCCTGGCCCTTTACCGGCATCGTAGATCGCCGCCAGCGGAACCTGCAGCAGCGGTTGCGACGGTTTATTCGGCAGCGTGATTGTGACGGTGGCTCCCAGCGGTGCGCTGGCCAGTGCGCCCTCCAGCACATATCTCGCCTCAAAGGTGCGCGTCATCGGATCGGCCACATCAGCCAGTTGACGCAGCCGGGCGGAAACCGGCGCACTGTCCGCACCATACAGCGTTGCCTTTGCCTCACTTCCCACTGCCGGGCGCAGGGTCTCTGGCAACTGAACACTTGCCTCGCGCTGTCCGGCTCTGGCCAGTCTGATGACGGCCTCACCGGCACTCACAACCTGACCCGGCTCCGCCAGCGTTGCCATCACCACGCCATCGTCATCAGCCAGGAGTAGCGCATATCCGCTGGCGTTACCTGCCACGCTGGCCTGCGCCTGGGCGGCTTTCAGCTCAGCCTGAGCGGTGGCCGCAGCGGCCCGAATCTGGTCGTATGCCGACGCAGAAACTGCCCCGGTTGCCACCAGAGTGCGGTAACGCGCCTGATCGGCGCTGGCCTGTCTGACGCGTGCCTGCGCGGCGGCAACGGCCTGCTGCTGAGCCTGGGCCTGCAGCCGGAGATCTGCCGGGTCGAGCCGCATCAGCGGCTGACCGCGCTTCACCCGCTGGCCGCTATCCACCAGCCGTTCGAGGATTTTTCCTGAGACCCGAAAGCCGAGGTCGCTCTGAACCCGGGCAACCACGACGCCACTAAACGCACGGCTGCCATCGGTGGCGCTGATGACCTTTGTGACCCTGACCAGCGGCGGCTGCGTGCGCGGATCGTCTTTGGGTGAATTATCCCGGCAACCCGCCAGCGCCAGTGGCAGCAGACAAACAACCAGAATGGCAGGATTGAACCTGAGCATAGATTACCTTCAACAGTAAGCAGGAGAGTGCCGCCATTCTCTTATCATGTGACCAATACTGTCAATAGTCACAAATTGCGTAAAGGCATTGTCCGTTCATACAGGATATGAAAACACGTTAAACCAGGGAAATGCGTTGATGAAGGGTTCAGACCCACCCTGAGCAGAGGAAACATCCCATTCAGCAACAAGTGACGAAATAAATCATAAGTCACAAAATCTGCATATTCCGTACACTGGAAACAGAGTGTCGAAAAGGCTCTGTCAGGGCCTGGAATGGCTCGTCAGAGAGAAGTTCAGAGAGGATAAAGCAGAAAAAGCGGGGAGTGATGACGCGCGTTTACAGCAGAATCACCGCAGGCGCTTTGTCATCTGCGCCTGCGGTGGATCTCACAGCGCCCTGCTCTTCAGGGCGCTCTGTCACTTAACGCCAGCCGAGTTCCGGGGCGACATACTTCAGGATCGCCTCAATCACATGGGCGTTGTAGGCGACACCAAGCTGGTTTGGCACGGTGAGCAGCAGGGTGTCGGCTTCGGCAATCGCCTCATCCTGCGCAAGCTGCTTAATTAACGCCTCTGGCTCTGCGGCATAGCTGCGGCCAAAGATAGCGCGGGTTTTCTCATCGAGAAAGCCCACGGAATCCTGGTCGTTACCGCTGCGGCCAAAGTACGCGCGGTCCATATCATTCACCAGCGCAAAGATGCTGCGACTGACCGAGACGCGTGGCGCATGCTGATGCCCCGCTGCTTTCCAGGCCTCACGGTAGGCGCGGATCTGTTTAGCCTGCTGAATGTGGAACGGCTCGCCGGTTTCATCATCTTTCAGGGTTGAACTTTGCAGGTTCATGCCCATTTTTGCCGCCCATTCTGCGGTGGCGTTGGAGCCGGATCCCCACCAGATGCGGTCGCGCAGACCTTCAGAGAGCGGCTCAGGACGCAGCAGGCCAGGCGGATTCGGGAACATGGGCTGTGGATTTGGCTTAGCAAAACCTTCGCCGCGCAGCGCCTCCAGAAACTCTTCGGTGTGACGACGGCCCATATCCGCATCACTTTCTCCCGCTTTCGGTTCAAAGCCGAAGTAACGCCAGCCATCGATTACCTGCTCAGGTGAACCGCGGCTCAGACCCAGTTGCAGACGACCATTGGAGATCAGGTCTGCCGCGCTGGCGTCTTCCACCATGTAGAGTGGGTTTTCGTAGCGCATGTCGATGACACCGGTGCCGATCTCAATCGTTTTGGTGCGCGCTGCAACGGCAGCCAGCAGCGGAAACGGCGAGCTGAGCTGGCGGGCAAAATGGTGGACGCGGAAGTAAGCGCCATCTGCGCCCAGCTCTTCGGCGGCGACCGCTAAGTCGATCGATTGCAGTAACACATCCTGCGCGGTGCGGGTGGCGGACTGAGACGAAGGCGTCCAGTGACCAAAGGATAAGAAGCCAATATTTTTCATCTGTATTTCTCCTGACAGGCGGTAAACGCCCGTGGATGCAAGGCGATTTCTGATAGAGAAAGGTTACGCCCCCGGAGCCGCCACTGATAGTCAATATCTTTCAGCGCCATATTCAGGAATTTCGACATAGCTAAGCAGATTATCCACTTTGCCTTTGCCCGCCCTTTCTTTCACTGTTCAGATTCCCGCTTCCGCTGTCAGGTGAATCATGCACACCGGTTATCTCTCTCTACAGCAGCGCGCCTGGCTTAAAGCGCGCGCACGCAGCTGGCTCTGGCGCAGCGAACTGCCGACCTGGCTGCTAATCGGTGTGATCTATGGCGGCTGGTTTGCGGTGATGCTGAACGCGCAGATGCTGGGACGGCTGCCCGCCACCCTGCTGCTGATCGTCTTTACTGGCTGGTATATGTCGCTGCAGCATGAGCTGATTCACGGGCATCCCACACGCTGGCCGCGGGTGAATCAGCTATTTGGCACCCTGCCGCTGGCGGTCTGGTATCCCTACGGACTCTATCGCGATTCTCATCTGGCCCATCATCGCAATCACACCCTGACTGAGCCGGATGAGGATCCGGAAACCTACTACCTCTCCGCTGCTCGCTGGGCGAAGTTACCGCGCTGGCAGCAGCAGCTGATTCATCTGCGTAACACTTTTTTGGGACGGTTGCTGCTCGGCCCGCTGCTGGATGTAGCGGCAACCTTCGGCGGGATGTGGCAGGCACTGCGCCGCGGCGATCGGCCCGCGATAGCGATGTGGCTGCTGCACGGGACGCTGCTGGCACTGCTGTTTTTCTGGATGGCGCGGCAGGGATTTTCACCGCTGTGGTATCTGCTGGCGGTGAGTTATCCGGCGCTGGCGCTGACCAAAGTGCGATCTTTCTATGAGCATCGTGCGGCGGACGATCCGCTGGCACGGTCAGTGAATAATGAAGCGGCGTGGCCGTGGCGCATGCTATTCCTGAATCTGAACTACCATTCAGTGCATCACGACCTCCCCGGCGTCCCCTGGTATGGCCTGCGTCGCCTCTATCTGCGCGATCGCGAGCATTACTACCACCGCAATCACGGCTTTCGCGTGGCGGGCTATCGGGTCTGGCTGCGTCAGTTCTGGGTCAGACCGGTCGGGGTCAATGTCCATCCGGGACGATCAGCGGAGAAAACGCATGAATAACCTGCTCGCCTTGCCGATGTATGCGATTCACCCGCCCGCCACACGGGCACTGATGCAGGCTGTGGTTGCCCTGCTGACGCAGCACGGCATCGCTACGCAGCCGGTCTGGCCTGAGGATCTGCTGACACACTGGCAGGATAACCGATTGCTGCTGAGCCAGACCTGCGGCTATCCGCTGGTCAGCCAGCTTCCTGCGGTTCAGCTGGTCGGCACCTTTCACTATCAGGCCCCAGGCTGCACCGGCCGTGACTATCGCAGCTGGCTGGTGGCGCGGGACAAACAGGCGACGCTGGCCGATTTTAACGGCCAGCGGGCCGTAGCTAACAGCCTGGACTCTCACTCCGGCTATAACGCGCTGCGGTTTGTGGCTGCGCTTCAGGGCGTGAGATTTTCGCAGCTGCTGCTGAGCGGCGGGCATCGTCAGTCGCTGGCGGCGCTGCGCGATTCACAGGCGGATATCGCGGCTATCGACTGCGTCAGCTGGGCGCTGCTGGCGCGCTATGAGCCGGATGCGCTGCGCGGCCTGCATATCATCGGTGAAACGCCAGCCGCACCCGGATTGCCGTTGATTACGGCAGCCCCGACGTCAGTGGACCGGCTGGAGAGACTCCGCTCGGCGCTGCATCAGCTGGTGAACGATCCCACCTGGCGCACCGTCTGCGACGATAACCTGATCGGCGGGTTTAGCCCGGTGCAGCGAGACGATTATCAGGGCGTGCTGGCGTGGGAACTGCAGGCTGCCGCGCTGGGCCTCACCCGGCTGTAACACACCCCTCTGTTTCGCCCTGCTGACCGGGCAGGGAAAATCTGATTTCTCTGCATCGTCCCCTCCCTGCCCGCGCTTTCCCGGCCTCTCATTTCATGCTCCCCGATGCGCTCTGACCGAGGCTAAGACTGGTAAGCCCGGTCACGGCGTTCTAAGGTAGAGGTTTTCAGCAGAGAGAGAGTGGGATGCGCATTCTGATGGCAGGCGCCGGCGCGACCGGTGGATATTTTGGTGCACGGCTGGCTCAGGCGGGCCAGGACGTGACTTTTCTGGTCCGTGAACGGCGTTATCAGCAGCTTCAGGCCAGCGGTCTGGTGTTGCAGACGCCACAGGGCACTGAAACGCTACAGCCGCAGCTGGCTCAGGCGAGCAGCCTGACGGGCCACTATGATCTGATTATCGTGACGGTGAAGAGCTTTGCCCTTGATCAGGTGATGGAGGATATTGCACCTGCAGTAGGTCCGGAAACGCTGATCATGCCGATTCTGAACGGATTGCGGCACATCGCGACGCTGCAACAGCGTTTCGGCGAAGATAAGGTGATTGGCGGCCTGTGCAAAATCAACGCGACGCTGGGTGACAATGGCGAAGTTATCCAGATGACGCCGCTGCATCAGCTCTATTATGGCGCGCTGGACGGTAACAACGATGCGCGACTGCAGCGGGTTGATGCGGCGCTGCGTGACTGTCAGGTCGATACCCGATTCAGCGATAACATCATGGATGAGCTGTGGGAGAAGTGGCTGCTGCTGAGCACACTCGGCGCGGTTTGCTGCCTGGCGCGCGGAAATACCCAACAGATACTCACCTCGCGCGGCGGCGAAGCGCTGTTACAGGGTATTTTCTCGGAGATTCTGTCAGTCATTACTGCCGAAGGCTATCAGACGCGTCCGGCGGCCACTGCCCGCATTCTTGAGCTGTTAAGCGATCCGGCCACCCCGATGACCTCCTCAATGTACCGCGATTTAACCCAGGGCTTTGATATCGAAGCCGATCAGGTGATAGGTGACCTGCTGCTGCGGGCGAAACGCCATAGTCTCGCCACGCCACTGCTTAACGCGGTGGATGTGAACCTTCAGGTCTATCTGCAGCAGCGTTAATGGCCCTGCCAGATACCGTGACCGGGTGCCGCAACGGACCCGGTTTTTGTGGTCGTGAAAGTGTGGTGTGCAGCAGCAGTGCGGCAGGAAAATTTGCTACACTCGTCGCTTCATCTTTTGGAGAGTTCAATGACTTCCCGCTCCGTGACCCTCGATGATGTCGCTCAACTTGCCGGCGTCTCATATCAAACCGTTTCACGTGTTTTAAACCGTTCTGAACAGGTGTCAGCCCGCACGCGGGAAAGGGTTGAGGCGGCGATGCTGCAGCTCAATTATGTGCCCAATCGTGTGGCGCAGCAGCTGGCCGGTAAGGCGACGCGCACGCTAGGTCTGGCCACCAGCGACCTGGCCCTGATGGCTCCTGCGCAGATCGCCTCGGCGATCCAGCAGCGCGCCGCCGGGGCGGGTTATCATCTGGTGATCGCCATGGACAGTGGTAACGATGCGGCAGCAACGGTGAATGAACTGCTGGCACAGCGGGTCGATGGACTGCTGATCAACCTGCCACTGGAGGCAGATGAGGCGCAACAGATCCAGTTGCTCTGCGGCAGCAAACCGGTGCTGTTTCTGGATGTCGAACCCCAGGCGGCGGTAGCGCAGTGTCAGTATCCGAATGAGTCTGGTGCACGTGCCGCCGTTGAACATCTGGTGGCGCTGGGTCATCGTCAGATTGGTTTGTTAAACGGGCCGCTTCGCTCGGTCTCGGCCCGTCAGCGTGAAAATGCATGGCGTAAGACGCTGGCCGATCATCAGCTGACACCGCACTGTTCTTTACGCGGCGACTGGAGCGCGCAGTCGGGTTACCAGGCGCTGCTGGCGCAGCTTCCCGACGATCTGCCGCAGGCGCTGCTGGTGGCGAACGATCAGATGGCGTTGGGTGCGATGCGGGCGCTGCATCAGTATGGCGTAGCCATTCCTGGCGAGATATCGGTGATTGGATATGATGACACCGCCGAGAGTGCGTGGTATCAGCCGCCGCTGACCACGGTGCGGCAGGATTTGCACGCTCTTGGCGCGCAGAGCGTCGAGCGGATGCTGGCCCGGCTTCAGGGAGCAGAGGCGTCAGACAACGCGCTGGAAACCACCCTGGTGATCCGGGAGACCACCGCCCCGCCTGCTGATGAGCGGATCAATTTAGTGGCGCTGTCACAGCAGTTACAGGTGATCGCCCGCAGGCTGGCGGGAAAATAACCCTGCGCTGACGCAGGCAATAAAAAACCCGCCCCACCGGAGTGGATGCGGGTTGGCATAGGACGTCTGGCGCTTGCGCGCTGCTGTCTGCCCTTACGCTTTCGGGTGTTCGCCCACGCCCATCGCTTTGATCTTTTTCGACAGCTCGCGACGCTCTTTAGACAGGTCGGCGTTTTTGATGATGTACTCATCCACGCGATCTTCATAATCCACACGCATGCTGGCGATGATTTCCTGAATAGCCTCAACGCTCATGCCGGGTTTGATATATTCGCTCAGGTTGTCGAGCAGCAGTACGCGCTTCTGGTTGTCGCGAATTTTCTTCTCGTTGTCGACAATTTCACGCTGCAGTTTGTTTTTGCGGCGGAACATACGCACGAACTCCAGTACGTCCTGAAATGATTGCTTGGCATTTTCCATGATGGCACCTTTCTTTGAGCCTGCTGACGCAGGGAGAGAGTCAAAACGATCAGCTTAGCGGCTAGCCCGCCAGGTAAGCAATTTTCACAGCTAAATTCAGACTGGCTCTTATCTTAGCGCAAAGAAACCCTGTTTCACATTAAGTCATTGTCTGAGGTGATTATTTGCGCAGCGCCATTCGCATCAGGTCGGTCATCCGCTCCAGCTGTTTTGCCAGTTCCAGTGTCAGCCAGACGTAGCCGTAGATCGGCGTCTCCTCCAGACCTTCGCTGCCCGCTTCCGCGATCAGTCGCCGCAGTTCGCCACTGATTTCGGTCAGCTCGTGACTGTTAGCCACCACCTCTTCCGTTTCCCCTTCAATCGCCATGACCGACAGCGCCCGCAGCGTGTTCTCAGTCATCTGCTGGGTGCGGCGCAATGCAGGCGCGTTAAGCATAATCAGATGGCTCTCGCGCGATGCCCACCAGGCATTAATCTGCATCTCAATGGTGTAAACCATATTACGGTTGATGGTCTGGATCGCTTCAAGCACTGATTTTGGAATGCGCGTCTCTTTGCTTGACGGCTCCAGCAGCGCCCGCATTTTGATCACGCTGCTCAGCAATTTGCCCAGCGGCTTGTTAAGACGCGGCTTTTCAACCAGGTTGGGTGAGAAGCCGGCGTGATAGATTTTTGCCATTTCCGCCAGCGCGTCGGAGAGTTGAATGCGCCAGTGTGTATAGGCACGCTGCGCCCAGATAGCGGTAAACAGCAGCGCCATCAGCGAGCCCAGAATCACATCACCGCCGCGCCACAGTGCCATCGTGAAATCGCCGGTTGGTGCGCCCACGACCACGCTCAGCGTAATCCCGATCAACAACGCCATGTAGGGATGTTTGCCCAGCGTCAGGTAGCCGCTGATCATCATGATGATGCCGCACCAGGCCAGCATCATCGGCATCGAAATCAGCTCCAGCTTCAGGGCAATCAGACCGGATATTGACCCGGCGACCGTGCCGCTGATGCGCTGCAGTGCGCGCGGAAAGACATTCCCCCAGGTGGAGATGGGCCCCATCACCACCACCAGCGTAATCAGCGGCCAGGTGCCTTCAGGGATATCGGTCGCCCGCACAAAGATAAAGCAGAGCAAAAAGGCGATGGCAATACGCACACCGTGGACGGAGCGATAATGGCGATAAAACCAGAACTCCAGTTTTGATATGGGCTTATCGGGACGCAAAATGACTTTCCGGTTGCGGGAACATGGTGTGGCTATCTTAACGCTGAACGCGGCTCAGGCTTAGCACGGGCCGGATATTTAAAACAGTTTTGACGTTCGCTTACAATTATCAACATCCGCCTCACATACTTTCCCGGTAGTTAAAAACAACTTAATGCGATTTTTAACCTTTATCTGCTCTCAGTAACACATTCAGGGCAGCCAGCGTGCAAGTAAAAACGGGCAGCCAGCAGGCTACCCGTTTTAGTGCTGACAATCGGCTAATCAGAACTTCTGCTTGAGATAATCCGTCAGGCGGGTAATCACGCCTGCAGGTTCAACCCCACTCAGCGCCACCAGCGGATAGTGGGCAATCTGCTGATCTTTATCCATCACCTGAATTTCACCAATGACTTCGTTGGCTTTCAGTGGGGCTTCCAGATCTTTACGATCGATGACGTACTTCGCCTTCACGCTCTGCACTTCACTGCGCGGCAGTGACAGATAAACATCTTCTGCGGTACCCACATCCACCTGATGAGGATTGCCATACCAGACGTTTTCGCTGCCAATTTTCTTACCGGCATGGAACAGCTGAACGGTATCAAAGGTGTTCTGGCCCCAGACCAGCAGTTTACGCGCCTGCTCTTCGCGGCCTTTCGGGCTTTTACCGCCCATGACGACGGCGATCAGGCGATGCTTGCCCACCACATTCGAGGCGATGATGTTAAAGCCCGCGGTCTCAGTGTGACCGGTTTTCAGCCCATCAACGTGGAGATTATTATCCCACAACAGGCCATTACGGTTGTTCTGGGTAATGCCATTCCAGGTCAGGGTCTTCTCACTGTACATGGCATAAAAATCAGGCTCACCATCAATAATGGCGCGTGACAGTTTCGCCATATCCAGCGCGCTGGAGAACTGACCCGGCGCATCCAGACCATGAACCGTTTCAAAATGGGTATTCTGCAGGCCGAGCTTCTCAACGTAGTGATTCATCATGCCGACGAAGTTCGCTTCGCTGCCCGCCACATAATCAGCCAGGGCAACGCAGGCGTCGTTACCGGAGTCGATGATGACGCCACGGCTTAAATCCCGGACGCTCAGCTTATCGCCTGGCTTCAGGAACATCAGCGAGGAGCCTTTGAACACCGGATTACCCGCCGCCCAGGCATCTTTTCCGACCGTAACCATGTCGTCACGGCTGATTTTCTTCTGGTCAATGGCGCGATCAACCACGTAACCGGTCATCAGTTTGGTCAGGCTGGCGGGATTACGGCGTTCATCGGGATTGCCAGCAGTCAGAACCTGTCCTGTGGTGGCATCCATCAGCACCCAGGAAGCCGCATCAATCGCTGGTGGCGTCACAGGAAAGGGAATCGCATCAGCCTGTGCCAGCGAGGCCCAAAAAACAGTAGCGGTAACGGTGAACAGCAGACGCCTTTTCAACACTTCATCCTTAATTGCACGGGAGAGAAAATTTCTAAAACGAAACGGAAACAGCCGCACGTTTTACGGCAAAAGCGTTGTGAAGGTTTGAATAAATTGAAAAAAAGTATGAACTGGCTCTGCGGATTGAGGCTCAAAACCGGCGCTTTGCCGTCCTGTAAACATAGCCATAGCGGTTTGGAGCGTTTTTTGGCTCATCGACAACTCGCTAACGATGTTCCTGTGTCAATCCTCTGGATTGGTTGAGTGGGTTTTTATGTTTGCCGTCCAGGTGGCATGATACCCGACCACTACGCTATATATAGAAAAGCCCACCGGGGCGGGCTTTACATTCAGTCACTCAGGCTTTTGATAAAATCGCCTTAAAAAAGTCAGCCACCCTTTTGCTTATGACCAAAGTCCCGATAAAACTGGTCAGGTACAATGCGTATCCTGAAACATTTTCAGGAATATCAAAATACCCCCAATCCAGTATGCCGGCACTATGCAAAAAAGAGACATTTAATATCAGACATAAGCCCATGACAGCTAACTCTACCAAGCAGGTGCATATCTTTGACTTTTTTTCTAATTGCATACGCCCCCTATTCCTCCAGAGCAACTTCCGGAACCGGATTGCGCTGCATTGCCACCAGAACCATTATTTGCGCTACCAATACAGGTGCCATATCCGTTTGACAGGACACCGGTTAGTGCTCCCAGCGGCCCACCTTTTATACCGCCCAGAGCACCTAACCCAATGGATATAACACAGCTATCCGTCCCTGCATAAATATCGTGGCTTCCATTACTGCCGCTGCTACCATGGTTACCTCCATGCTGGCTTTGACGGGCGCCAGCGCCAGCATAAGCCGGATCATAGGCACCGCTTGCACCCGCCACGCTTTTTAACTTCACATGGTTCACTATTTCCATAATTTATTCTCCCATTAGTTTTCATCCTGAAATAACAATGTTTTGCGCGCGCTTATTATTTATATCATTCAGTGCTGGAGCCTTCAAAATCATCATTAACAAACCAAACCTCAAAAAAGCAAAATACAAACAATCAGTTGCACTCTATAAGCACAGGCACTGAAAAACCTTCATGATAAAATTGCACTAATCGTCCTCAAAAAAACATATTCCTGTAATGATTCGCACAGTACTTTTATATTCCTGAAAAGGAGATGTTAAATCGTACTTTATTTTAACAGTTTCGTTTGATCACCAAACTGCTTCAGGTAAACCGCGTAACCTTACCGCCAGATTTTTTCGGTAACCAATGAGCGTGGCGAGGCCTTTAACGCGCCAGACTGTAGCGGAAGTGAAACACGATCATTATCCGGAGATATGCGAAGACTCAGGCCACAGCGCCTGAAATTTTTGTCGTACCGGAATATGGTTTACCATACAGGAATGGCGTCAGCCGCTGCGCGGAGCCGCTATAATGGCTCTGTACGGCTGAACCCGCAGTCAGCGCGCATCAGACATAATGATCAGAGCTAAATTCTGCCTGCGCGCACAGGGATACAGAGCGAACAGAAAGCCGTTTTATCGCTTTCTGTTCATTAAGTCAGTGAACGCAATGAACGGATATGAAATTTGAATAACGACCGCGTACAGCCCACTTTCCTCTTTCACGATTACGAGACCTTCGGCACCAGCCCCTCTCGTGACCGGCCAGCCCAGTTTGCCGGCCTGCGCACCGACAGTGAGTTTAATCCGGTCGGCGAACCCGAAGTGTTTTACTGCCGTCCGCCTGATGACTATCTGCCACAGCCCGAAGCGGTGATGATCACCGGCATTACTCCGCAGATAGCGATGAGTCGCGGCGTGATCGAAGCTGAGTTCGCTGAACGCATCCACGCGTTGTTCACCACGGAGCAAACCTGTGTGGTGGGCTACAACAACGTGCGTTTCGATGATGAAGTGACGCGCAATATCTTCTATCGCAACTTTTACGATCCCTATGGCTGGGCCTGGCAAAACGGCAACTCACGCTGGGACCTGCTCGACGTGATGCGTGCCTGCTACGCGTTACGGCCAGAAGGGATCAACTGGCCTGAGAATGAAGAAGGTTTTCCCAGCTTCCGGCTGGAGCATCTGACCAAAGCAAACGGCGTCTCCCATGAAAATGCGCACGATGCCATGTCCGACGTTTACGCCACGCTGGCGATGGCGAAGCTGGTGAAGGAGAAGCAGCCAAAACTGTTTGAGTTTTTGTTTACCCATCGTAACAAAAACAAGCTGATGAACCTGATTGATATCCCGCAGATGAAACCGCTGGTTCATGTCTCCGGTATGTTCGGTGCCGCGCGCGGTAACACCAGCTGGATCGTACCGCTGGCCTGGCATCCCGATAACCGCAATGCGCTGATCGTGGTGGATCTGGCGGGCGATATGTCACCGCTGCTGCAACTGGATGCCGACACGCTGCGTGAGCGTCTTTACACGCCGAAAAACGATCTCGGCGATCTGCCCGCGGTGCCGGTCAAACTGGTGCATATCAATAAGTGTCCGGTGCTGGCGCCTGCCAGTACGCTGCGGCCGGAAGATGCGGCCCGGCTGAATATTGATCGTCAGCACTGCCTGGCGAATCTGGCGCTGCTGCGTCAGCAGCCCGACGTGCGGGAAAAACTGGTCACGCTATTTGCCGAAGCGGAGCCGTTTACGCCGTCAGATGATGTGGACACACAACTCTATGATGGCTTCTTCAGTGATGCCGACCGGGCGGGGATGAATATTATCCGCCAGACCGCGCCCGCGAATCTGCCTGCGCTGGACCTGAGCTTTGAGAGTGCACGGGTAGCGAAACTGCTGTTCCGCTATCGGGCGCGTAACTTCCCCGGCACGCTGGACGATGCCGAGCAGCAACGCTGGTTGCAGCACCGTCGTGACGTGCTTAATGCCGATCGGGTGCAGGCGTTTATGCAGGAACTGGAAGCTCTGGCGAATCTGCATGAAGCGGATGCAGAAAAGGTTGGGCAGCTTAAAGCGCTCTATCTCTATGCGCAGGAGTTGGTTTCCTGAAGCACTAAGAGTCTGACCCGGTATCGCCTGCCGGGTCAGACTTTCTGATGCTGCTTAATCAGAGCACGGTCCACGCCAGCCAGGTCAGCGCAAAGCCGCTCAGCCCCATTAGTGTTGTCAGCACCGTCCAGGTGCGTAAACCGTCGGCCACCGAAAGTCCCAGATAACGGGTCACCACCCAGAATCCCGCATCATTGACATGCGACAATCCCAGACCACCAAAACAGGCCGCCAGGGTGACCAGTACCCGTTGCATATCCGTCACGCCGGTCACCGCCTGCGTCAGCAGCCCGCTGGTGGTCAGGATCGCCACCGTGGCGGAACCCTGTGATGCACGCAGCGCCAGCGACAGGATAAATGCTGCGGGCACCAGCGGCAGATGCAGCGTTTCAAGGGTGACCGCCAGCGCTTTACCCACGCCCGACTCCACCAAGACTTTGCCGAATGCACCACCGGCCCCGGCCACCAGAATCACGCTGGCAGAGGTGGGAATGGCCCGGCCGGTCAGATCTTCCAGCTTATCTTTGCTCCAGCCACGCCGTACGCCCAGCAGCCAGGCCGCCAGCCCTAAGGCAATCAGCAGGGCAATCGGCGGTGTGCCGATCACGGTCATCACACTACGCAGCAGACTCCCTTCAGCCAGCAGTGTGTGTGACAGAGTTCCCAGCACGATCAATACAATCGGGACCACAATCAGGCCGCTGATGGTGAGCGCACCGGGTGGTGCCGGTTCATTCTTCTTTTCCTGCCCTTCCGGCCTGGCCATCTGCAACTGTTCCAGCACCTCCACCGACAGAGGGTAGTGGCGACGGTTCATGAATTTCGCTACGTAGTAGCCGATGATCCCGACCGGCACGGAAATCGCGATTCCCAGTATCATCAGCCATCCCATGTCGGTGTGCAGGATCCCGGCTGCCGCCGCTGCGCCCGGATGGGTCGGCAATGCCACATGTACCGTCAGCATCACACCCGCCATCGGCAGGCCAAACTTCAGCGGCGAGACCCGCGCCACTTTGGTAAAGCCATAAATCAGCGGAATAACAATGATAAAACCGACTTCAAAAAATACCGGGATGCCAAGGATAAAGGCCGCCATGGTCAATGCCGCAACGGTACGCTTCAGCCCCAGCGTTTTACTGAAACGCTGCGCCAGCGACTCGGCACCGCCCGAGGCTTCAATGATCGCCCCAAGCATGGCACCAAGAACGATGATGATGGTGATGTGCCCGAGCAGCCCGCCCATCCCCGTGATAATCGTCTCCATGATTTTTTCAGCCGGAATGCCGGTGGCGATGGCCACCAGCAGACTGACAATTAACAGGGCGACAAAGGGATGAACTTTGACTTTGATGACCAGCAGCAGCAGGATCACGATGCTGGCGGTCGCTATGGCTAACAGCAGTGCGGTGGACATAGTAAACCTCAGAAATTGTTATATTTTTTAGGTTATCGGCGTACAGAATAAACAGGTGCAGGGTCAGAAAAAGGACGAAAAAATCTCAACCGGTGCCGAAACACCGGTTTTTTTAGCCCGTTAAATCAGGTTTTTCTCGCCCAGGGCGCAAACCAGCCAAGGCCCGCAGTAGTGCTGCCGCGCGGGATATATTCGCAGCCCACCCAGCCGGAATAGCCGACCTCATCCAGCAGTGAGTAAAGATAGGGGTAGTTGATTTCACCCTCATCCGGTTCATGACGATCCGGTGCCGAAGCAATCTGCACGTGCCGATAGCGTCCGGCATAGTGGCGAATCAAATGGCTGAGGTTGCCATCCACCCGTTGCGCATGGAACAGGTCGAGCTGAGTGAAGACATTGGGTCGATCAATCTGTTCGACCATCTCCAGCGTCTGATACTGGCTGGCATAAAGATAGTTGGGTTTGGTGGTGGGATTAAGCGCCTCAATCAGCAGGATAATGCCGTGCGGCGCAAAGCGCTCAGCCGCATAACGCATATTGCTGATAAAGGTCTCAACGTAGCGCTGACGGTCAGCGTCGGGCGGCACCGTCGCCGCCATGATGTGCACCTGCGGGCAGTTCAGCGCCAGCGCATAGTTCAGGGCGCGATCGATATCCGCCTTTGCTTCCGCTTCCCGTCCAGGGATGGCCGAAACGCCCCACTCACCCGCTGCGACGTTGCCGGGTGCGGTATTGAACAGCACCAAGTCCAGCTGGTTATCATCAAGCCACTGCTTGATCTGCGTGGCGGGATAGTCATAAGGAAACAGAAATTCGACGGCGGTGAAACCGGCTTCTGCCGCTGCAGCGAAGCGTTCAGCAAACGGCAATTCAGTAAATTGCGTCGAAAGGTTAGCAGCAAACTTCGGCATTATCGGCTCCTTAATTCCGCCACTTCGGCATCATTGAGATAACGGATCGGGCGGTCTCCCAGGGTAAAGATCAGCCGGGCGGTCTCCTCCAGCTCTTCAGTGTTGTCTGCCGCTTCCTGCAACGATTTCCCCACTACTACCGGGCCATGATTCGCCAGCAGGAAGGCACGGTAACGTGGAGCCAGCGCCGCGAGATCCTCAGCCAGTCGCCCATCACCCGGCTTGTAGTAAGGCACAACCGGCACATCACCGACACGCATCACCACATAGGGGGTAAACGGGCGGATGCAGTTGTCCGTGTCCAGCCCCTGTAAGCAGGAGAGCGCCGTCAGGTAGTGGCTATGCAGATGCACCACCGCCCTGCAGTCGGGATTATTCAGATAGAGCGCGCGGTGAAACGCAATTTCTTTGGAGGGTTTATCGCCTGAGATCCATTCGCCGTCAGGCGTGACTTTTGCCAGCCGGTCACCCTGTAATTCACCCAGGCATGAACCGGTGGGTGTCGCCAGCAGATTGCCATCCTCCAGCAACATTGAGAGGTTGCCCGCCGAGCCGGTGGCATAGCCGCGCTGAAAGAACGAAGCGCCAAGACGCACCATCTCGTCACGCGCCTGCTGTTCCGTTAAAGAGAAAGATTCAGACATCAGTAAACTCCCTTTGCGCGCGGCGGAAGAAATCTTCATCGCCAAAATTGCCCGACTTCAGTGCCAGAGAGAGCGGCTGATGAATGTCGCGCACCCAGGGCACGCCGGGCGAAATCGTCGGACCGATGTGAAAGGCCGTCACACCCAGGCTCTGCGCGACCACGCCGGAGGTTTCGCCACCCGCCACGATAAAGCGCTGCCATCCGCGCCGTTTCAGCTCGCGGGTGACGGCAGCAAACAGTTGCTCAACCGCTTCGCTGCTGCGCTGAGCACCATAACGCTGTTGAATCGCCTGCAATTGTTGCGCGTCAGCGGTGGCAAACAGCAGGGGTGCCAGCGTCTGATCGCTGTTCGCTTCCACCCAGTCGCATAACTGCCGGGCATAAGCCCCGGCATCGTCCAGGCAGCGTTCAGTCTCAACTTCGCAGGCCGGTGCCAGCTGGCGGTACGCGGCGACCTGACGATTGGTCATCTGCGAACAGGAGCCGGAAAGCACCACGGCGCGATCGCCCTGCGGACGGCCTGCCTGCTCCGCTTTTGCATCACTCTGAGCCGTCGCCCACTGCCGTGCCAGACCGATGGCCAGCCCGGAACCGCCGGTGAACAGGCGCAGATCGCTCAGTGCTTCGCCCAGGGTCAACAGATGTTCCTGATGCAGGACGTCAGTTACGACGTAGTTGATCCCCTGCACCGCCAGCTGACCCAGCGCCTGCCGTACTGACTCAGCGCCCTGATCGACCTGTGCCGCAGCGATCAGCCCGGCTTTGCCCGTCGCCTGTGATGTCATCAGGCGCAGCAGGTTACTGTCGTGCATCGGTGTGACGGGATGATGCCGCATACCGGAATCTGACAGCAGCTGATCGCCGACAAACAGGTAGCCCTGATAAACGGTGCGGCCATTCACCGGCAGCGCCGGACAGATTACCGTCTGCGTTTCACCCAGCGCCTGCAGCAGAGCGTCGGTTACCGGACCGATATTGCCCTGCGCGGTGCTGTCGAAGGTGGAACAATATTTGAAGTAGAAACGCTCACAGCCCTGCGTCTGCAGCCAGGCCAGCGCAGCCAGCGACTGAGCAACCGCCTGGTCTGCCGGACAGGAGCGGCTCTTCAGGCTGACCACAATCGCCTGCGCCTCTGTGATTTCCTCGCTGTCAGGAATGCCGTTGAACTGAATAGTGGTCAGCCCGTTCTGCACCAGAAAACTGGCGATGTCAGTCGCACCGGTAAAATCGTCCGCTATCACGCCAAGCCGCATCAGATTTTCTCCTCTGCCTGCGGCAGCGTGATGCCGCTGAAGATTTTAATCACTGCACTGTCATCTTCCCGGCCGTAACCGGCGTTGCTGGCTTCGGTGAACATATTGAGGGCGGTTGAGGCCAGCGGCAGCGGGAAGTGCAGGGATTTCGCGGTATCGGCCACCAGGTTGAGATCTTTAACAAAGATATCGACCGCCGATTTCGGGCTATAGTCGCCGTCCACCACATGCCGCATGCGGTTTTCGAACATCCATGAATTGCCTGCGGCGTTGGTGACCACTTCATACATGGTTTCCAGCGGGATGCCGGCACGCGCCGCCAGCGCCATCGCTTCTGCCCCGACCGCGATGTGAACACCTGCCAGCAGCTGATGGATAATTTTGACGGTTGACCCGAGGCCGATCTCACTGCCCACGCGATATACTTTGGCTGCGACGGCATCCAGTACAGATTGCAGTTGTGCAAAGGCCGCGTCGCTGCCGGACGCCATCACCGTCATCTCACCGCTGGCCGCCTTAGCGGCACCGCCGGAGACCGGTGCATCCAGCATCAGCAGCTGATATTGCGCCAGCTGTTGTTCAATCTGCTGCGCATCCAGGGCGGACAATGTGGATGAGACCATGACCACGGTGCCGGGACGCAGTTTTGCGGCCAGGCCCTCTTCACCGAACAGAATGGCGTTAACCTGCTGCGCATTAACCACCAGCAGCAAAACGGCATCAAGCTGTTCTGCAAAGGCGGATGCTGAAGGCTGCGCATCACGCGCGCCTGCCTGGCGTAAGTTCTCAAGCGCGGCGGGATTCAAATCGACACCCCAGGTATTGAGACCGGCACGCAGGCAGGATTTCGCGGCACCCATGCCCATGGAACCTAACCCGATAACGCAGATATTTTCAGCTGGCACGATACGCCTCCACTGTTAATTTAAGTGATTATTTGTTTGTTACTGTTAATCCTGCCAGTTTACTGCCGCCAAAAATGTGTTACCGCTCACAAAAAAATATTCCCGATGTGAACCAGAACAATTTTTAACATTACCACATTGGCAGCAGTGGCCCTGCCGCAGTGCAGTTAGCGCCGCCGTTGCCGGGATTAAAGCTGTTATTATTTGTTCTGGTTAACCGGCAGATCCTTTATAATGTGAAAAAATGATAATTATCAGGGAGCCGATATGATTCCGGTTGAACGTCATCAACAGATTCTTGCGCTGGTGGCCGATCGTGGCGTGGTGAGCATTGCAGAACTCACTGAACGGCTGGGTGTGTCACACATGACCATACGCCGTGATGTGCAGAAACTGGAGGAGCAAGGGGCCGTGCTGTCGGTCTCCGGCGGCGTGCGCTCAGCCGAGCGGCTGGCCGCTGAGCCGTCACACCTGACGAAAAGCACCCTCTACAACGAGGAGAAGCGCGCCATTGGCCGCACCGCCGCCCGACAGATCCCCCGTAACAGCTGCATCTACCTGGATGCCGGCACCACAACGTTAGCGCTGGCAAGAGAAGTGGTGGATCGCGATGATTTGCTGGTGGTAACCAATGATTTTATGGTGGCGAATCTGCTGATGGAGGCCAGTCAGTGCCGGGTTATTCACACGGGCGGCACCGTTTGCCGGGAGAACCGCTCCTGTGTCGGCGAGTCGGCGGCACGCAGCCTGCGTCATCTGGCCATTGATATTGCCTTTATTTCCGCCTCCTGCTGGGGGCCGCGTGGCTTGTTTACGCCGGATGAAGATAAAGTGATGGTGAAGCAGGCGGTGAGTGAGGTGAGCAGTAAGCGGGTATTGCTGAGTGACAGTTCGAAGTACAACAGGATCGCGACGTTTCTGGCTTTACCTCTGGAGAGCTTTGATCGGGTAGTGACAGACACGCATCTGAGTGAGTCGGCGCGGGAGCTGTTAAGTGCGGGGAGCTGTGAACTGGTACTGGCTGGTTAAGCTGTCGCCGCCTTCCCTGAGACCGGGAAGGCGGCAACGTGAGCGTGATTAAACTTCTTCGCTGAACTGCGGCACCGGATTACGGAAGCTGCGGGTTACGAACGCCAGGTAGATAATCCCGATGGCGGCCCAGATCAGGCCCAGCTCCATAGAACTCTCTTCCAGATTTACCCACAGCGCTCCCACCGTCAGCGCGCCAAGCAGCGGCAGCAGCAGATACTGAACGTGATCTTTCAGCGTGCGGTTACGCTTCTCACGGACCCAGAACTGCGCAATCACCGACAGGTTAACGAAGGTAAACGCCACCAGCGCACCAAAGTTAATCAGCGCGGTTGCGGTCACCAGGTCGAAGTTAATCGCCATCAGCGCAATCGCACCCACCAGCAGCACGTTGAGCGACGGAGTACGCCATTTCGGATGGATGTAACCGAAGAAACGCTCCGGGAACACACCATCACGGCCCATCACATACATCAGACGCGAGACGCCAGCGTGCGCCGCCATACCGGATGCCAGCACCGTGACCACCGAGAAGATCAGGATGCCGACCTGCAACGCTTTACCGGCCACGAACAGCATGATTTCAGGCTGCGATGAGTCCGGATGCTGGAAGCGTGTGATGTCCGGGAAGTAGAGCTGCAGGAAGTAAGATGCCGCGATAAAGATCACACCACCAATCAGCGCGGTCAGGAAAATAGCGCGCGGAATGGTGCGTTCTGCATCTTTGGTCTCTTCGGACAGCGAACTGATGCCATCAAAGCCGAGGAACGAGAAGCAGAGTATCGTCGCACCGGTAATCATCGGCACCACATGCGCATTCTCAGACCAGAATGGACGGCTGCTCACCAGCGTGCCGGAACCCACGCCGCTTGCCACACCGTAGATTACCATCGCGGTAATCCCGACCATGACAACCACCTGCAGCACCACAATCACACTGTTGAAGTTGGCGACGGTTTTGATGCCCTTGAGGTTAGAGAGCGTCATAAACCCGACCAGCAACACCACAAAAATCCACGACGGGATGCCCGGCACCAGCGATTCGAAATAGTTTTTAGCCAGCAGGATGTTGATCATCGGCATGAACAGGTAGTCCAGCAGTGATGACCAGCCGACCATAAAGCCGACGTGCGGACTGATCGCCTTCTGAGCGTAGGTATAAGCGGAGCCCGCAGAGGGGAAGCGGCGTACCAGCTTACCGTAACTCACGGCAGTGAACAGAATCGCAATCAGCGCGAAAGCATAAGCGGTGGCGACGTGACCTTCGGTCAGCCCGGAAACGATGCCAAAGGTATCGAACAGGGTCATAGGCTGCATGTAGGCTAAGCCCATCATGACGACCGGAAGTAACGTGAGTGTTTTTTTGAGTTGCGCACGCTGCGGTGCGGCGGAGGTATTAAGCGACATGCTTCAGTCCCCCATGTGCGACAACCTGGCTGGGCTGGGTCACAGGGCAACTGCGCATTAAGCGACAGGGAGTAAGGTTAGCGGTTAACGCGGCGCCGTAGTCATCACGAAAACGCGTACCAGCGTTGGCTGGCAGAGTGTAAAACATCCCCATCTTTGTAATCCTCAATCTCACGCTTATGCGTGTTTTCAGTGTTTATCTATCCGGGTGCGTGCCCGGCCTCGGTTAAGTCAGCAAAAAACGCTCTAATAAAACTGGATGCAAAAAAATAACCGGCGCGGTTAGCGTCGGTTATCATCTGATTTTGCAGGCCGCGTATTCTGCCCTAACCCGTGGCAGGAATACAAGCCATCGGGGCATCTTATGCAAAAAAAAGCGCGTCAGATGACAGGTAAAAAAACCTGTCAGGCATTTTTCAGCATCCAGTCGATCTCGGTAGACGTAATCAGCCGTTCAAACTGCATCAGTTCATGATGCTTACAGCTGTGCCAGACACTGGCAAAGCGTTCGCCCAGTAACTTCTGCAGCGGATAGCTGTTGTCAAACTCATACAGCGCATCGCTCTGGCGGATCGGCAGTGCCAGACCCTCGGCATGGTGACCGTTGCCGGTAACCGGATGCGGCAACGGCAACTGGGTATCCAGCCCATGCAGCATCCCGGCAAGGATCGCCGACACCACCAGGTAGGGATTAGCATCCGCACCCGCAACCCGGTACTCAATACGATGATTGTCGATATCCCCGCACGGCACCCGCAGCGCAACGGTCCGGTTGTTATGGCCCCACGATGCCTGCAACGGCACATAGGCGTCCGGAACAAAACGGCGATAGGCATTCACATTGGGTGCCAGCAGCGCCATTGAGGCGGGCATCAGATCGATCATCCCGGCCAGCGCCCGTTTCATCAGCGGCGAATCACTGCCGTCATCGCAGGCGAAGGCGTTGTGATCGGCGGCATCCAGCATGCTGATATGCACATGCATGCCGCTGCCCGCATACTCCTCATAGGGCTTCGCCATAAACGTGGCGGTCATACCGTGGTTTTCTGCCACCTGACGAATCAGGCGTTTCAGCTGCACCGCATGGTCACAGGCCCGCAGCACGTCGCGGGTATGATGCAGGTTAATTTCAAACTGTCCGGGCGAGGCTTCCGCCAGCGCACCATCGGCCGGGATGCCCTGCTGACGGGCCAGATCGTCGATGTCACGCAGCACATCGGCGAAATGATCGAGGTTATCTACCGAGTAGACCTGGCTCTGCATATTGCGTTCATCACTGCCGGGCGAACACGGCGGCTGGATAAAGCCTTCGGCATCGCGCTTTTTGTCCACCAGATAGAACTCCAGCTCTACCGCTACCACCGGAAACAGACCTCGGTTACGCAGCTGTTGCCACAGCCGGTTAAGGACATTTCGGGGTTCAACGTCAAAGGGAGTGCCATCTTGGTTGCACATGGTTAACAGCAGTTGCGCAATGTGCTGAGGGTCAGACGCGGAGGGAACTAAAGTACCGGTGACGGGCAGACAGAGATTATCGGGTTCGCCCAGTGACTGGCCGAGTCCCGCTTCTTCTACTGTGTTGCCGAGGATATCCATGGCAAACACCGAGGCGGGGAAATAACACCCTTTTTCCAGCTTAGGCAGCGCAGAGACCGGAATACGCTTGCCGCGGAACACACCATTTAAATCATTTAACAGGATGTCGACATACTGCGTGTCAGGATGGCGCTCCAGCCAGGTTTTCACCTCAAGCTGGAACGCGCTGGTTCGTTTCTCTTCACTGTGAAGCGTGAAGTCTTCCACTTCTACCAGGTTAGTCATGATCTCACCCGCCCCTATTAGGTTTGCGTAATGCTCAAAATAACAGCCACACCACTAACATAGCGCCAACATAAAAAGTGTGCAAATGTAACAAATCTGTTTGAAGAACAAACAGCAGATTGCTAGATTGAAAAAATATTGCACACTTAACCGCCAGACGTGCCCTTTCGGTAGATATTTCGAACAGCGATGCGAGGACGTGAGATGGGCATTATTTTTGACAAGCCGTTGATTGGCGTAGTGATGTGCCAGAAGGATCTGGGCGGCCATCCGAGCCAGACGGTTCACAATAAGTATACCGATGCGGTTGTCCTTGCGGGTGGCGTACCGCTGGCCCTGCCCCACAGTCTGATGAATGCGCCTCATCTATTAGAAAACGCTATGGCTGTTCTGGATGGCCTGCTGCTGACTGGCAGCCCCAGCAATATCGAACCCTGGCATTATGGCGAGGCGGGCGAAGAGCTGCATGCCGATCCGGGCCGTGACCATCTCGCCTTTCAGCTGATCACCTGGGCCACCAGCTACAAGATGCCGATGTTCGGGATCTGCCGTGGGCTGCAGGAGCTGGTGGTGGCGAATGGTGGCGCGCTGTGGCGAGAGCTCAGCGGGCAGCCGTCGTTTCAGCGTCACCATGAAGATGAGACGCTGCCGCTGGAGCAGCAGTATGCTCAGGTGCATCCAATCACTATTGAACCCGACGGCCTGCTGGCGACGCTGCTGGACAGCAACAGTCCGCTGGCGGTCAATTCACTGCATCATCAGGGGGTACGCGAACCGGGCCCGCAGTTGCGCGTTGAAGCGCGCGCGCCGGATGGCCTGATTGAGGCGGTGAGTCTGCGCCATCATCCCTTCGCCCTGGCGGTGCAGTGGCATCCCGAGTGGCAGCCGGAACACACGGCGGGATCGCAGGCGCTCTTCAGTGGCTTTATTCAGGCCGCCATTCGTTATCACAAGGAAAAAGAAAATGAGTGATGCCACGCTGGCGCCGGGACGACGGCTGGCGCAGATCCGGCAGACACTGGGGCTGTCGCAACGCCGTGTCGCCGAACTGGCCGGACTGACCCATAGCGCCATCAGCACCATTGAACAGGATAAGGTCAGCCCGGCGGTCAGCACCCTGCAGAAGCTGCTGAAAGTCTATGGGCTCTCGCTGTCAGAGTTCTTCTCGGAACCCAAACCGGACGCGGAACCTAAGGTCATTGTCCGCGCCAGCGACCTGCTGGAGATTGGCAGTCAGGGGGTTTCGCTGAAGCTTATCGACAATGGCCGTGCACAGCGCACGCTGGGCATGCTGCTGGAAACTTATCAACCCGGTGCCAGCACTGGCGAGAAGCTGCGTCATCCGGGCGAAGAGACCGGCACGCTGCTGGAAGGAGAGATTACGCTGGTCATCAACGGAGAGCACTATCATCTCTCCGCCGGAGAGAGCTACGTCATTGATACGGGCTTACCACACAGTTTCACCAACCGTGCTGAAATCCCCTGCCGCATTGTCAGTGCCCATACGCCAGCCAACTTTTAGGCGCTTCCGGAGGTTGTTATGAATTACGTGGAGAGTTATTACGCAGCGACCGCCAATCCGCATGCGCCCTGGCCGACATTACAGGAGAGCATTCAGTGTGACGTCTGCATTATTGGTGGCGGTTTCACCGGTCTTTCGGCGGCGCTGCATCTGACCGAGGTAGGCTATGACGTGGTCGTGCTGGAAGCGGCGCGGGTCGGCTTTGGTGCCAGCGGGCGTAACGGCGGTCAGGTGGTGAACTCCTACAGCCGCGACGTGGATGTGATTGAGCAGCGCTACGGTAAAGAGAGCGCCCGTATGCTGGGCAGCATGATGTTTGAAGGCGCTGAAATCATCCGCGATCGCATTAAGCGGTACGCGATTGACTGCGATTACCGGCCTGGCGGCGTTTTTGCGGCCCTGAATGCGCGCCAGATGGCGCATCTGCGAAAACAGAAAGCGTTATGGCAGCAGTATGGGAATCATGATCTGGAACTGCTGGATGAGCGAGCCATCCGCCGTGAAGTCGCCACCGAACGCTACGTTGGCGGGCTGCTGGATCGGCGCGGCGGCCATCTGCATCCGCTGAACCTGGCGCTGGGTGAAGCGGAGGCGATCCGTCGACATGGCGGACGCATCTATGAACAGTCCGCGGCGACCAGTGTGGTTTATGGCACACCAAACCGGGTGAAAACCGCCCAGGGCGAGGTCAGCGCGACCTTTGTGATCTTCGCCGGGAATGCCTATCTGGCCCCGCAGCTGGAACCGCGACTGAGCAGGAAAAGCATGCCGTGCGGATCGCAGATTGTGGCAACCGAACCGCTGTCAACCGACCAGGCGTTGTCGCTGATGCCGAACAACTACTGTGTGGAAGATTGTAACTATCTGCTGGATTACTTCCGTCTGACTGCGGATAACCGGCTGCTCTATGGCGGCGGCGTGGTTTATGGCGCACGGGAACCGGCCGATATTGAAGCGTTGATCCGGCCCAAGCTGCGCCGCACTTTCCCGCAGTTGCAGAACGTGAAGCTGGACTTCAGCTGGAGCGGCAATTTCCTCCTGACGCTGTCGCGCATGCCGCAGTTTGGCCGGCTGGAGAAGAATGTCTATTTTATGCAGGGTGACAGCGGTCATGGCGTAACCAGTACGCATCTTTCCGGCAAGCTGATCAGCGAAGTGTTACGCGGCGATGCCGAGCGTTTTGATGCCTTCGCCCGCCTGCCTCACCTGCCGTTTCCCGGTGGGCGACGGTTTAAGGTGCCGCTGACGGCGATGGGCGCGGTGTGGTATGCGTTGAGGGATCGGTTAGGGGTGTGAGGCTGAGGGCCAGACCTGGCTGTCTGGCCTGATGAAAACAGGTCTTTCAGCAGGGCACATTCTGCCCAGTAGTTTAAACTGTTTTAGTATGTTGTAACTATGAAAAGAGCAGAACCCTCACCTATCAGAGCGGGAGCACTCAGCCCCCGCAACAGCGCCAGCCGCGTATCACTCCAGCGGCATTTTAATCGGGTCGTCATAGCGGTACTCAAAACCGAGCTCGCTACAGATGCGGGAACCATCAATCAGCTTGCCGCTATTCTTTTCCGCCTCGGGTGCGAACTGCGGCGGCTGCAGCCCAAGCTGGTGCGTGACCGCAGGATAGAAGGTGTCACGCGAGGGATGTTTCGAGGCACACAGATTGTAGACCCGGCCCCCTTTGGGCGACTGCAGCAGCAGCGTGATCGCCTCAACGACATCATCCAGATGCACCAGATTCACGCCCTGCGAGCCATTGGCCACATCCTGCTTGCCGGCGAGGAAGCGTCCCGGATGGCGCTTTGGCCCGACCAGACCGGCCAGCCGCACAATATCTACGCTGGTGCCTGGCAGATCGTGCAGCCAGTTCTCCAGTTTAACCAGCGTCTTTCCGGCCACCGTTTCTGCGTCCAGCGGGCTGTTTTCCCGCTTAGCGCCGGCGCTGCTGCCATAGACTGAGGTGGAACTGGTAAAGATAATACGCGGTACCTTATAAACCAGCGCCGTATCGACCACATTCTGCACCGCCTGCAGATAGGCTTCGCCCCCTTCCGCTGTGCGGCTGGCGGGCAGTGTAACGATCAGCGCATCGACGTTGAATAACGGCTCAATATCGGCGGCATCACAGAGCAGTTCCGGGGTCAGTTCCAGCTGGAACGCCTCAATGCCGCAGCGGCGTGCCGCGTCTACACCGTCTGGCGTGGTTTTGCTGCCGGTGACCTGCCAGCCTCGCGCCGTTAACGCCGTGGCCAGCGGCATGCCTAACCAGCCCAGTCCCACAATCGCGACCTTCTTCATTTTGACTCCTGACGTGAAACATCAACCCTGACTTCACCGTAGTTTGCCCCCGGATTGCAAACCAGAACAACCTGTTTCAGCGCTTTCCGAACCGCCCGTTTAAAAAAGTGTTGCCAAGCGCAGCCATCTTCGCTAGGTTAAACCCCACAAATGAATACTCATTCATCGACGAGATTATTATGACACGCGTTCAGTTCAACCATCACCACCACCATCATCCTGACTAGTCTTTCAGGCGATTGGTGCTGGAAGACTTTCAAGATCTTCCAGTGGTGTGAACGCAAGAGAACCCCCGGAAGATCGTCTTCCGGGGGTTTTTTTATGGGCTGACGTAACCACACATTCAGGACCGAATTAAGAGGACAGGCACCATGTTAGATAACACCCGTTTACGCATAGCTATGCAGAAATCTGGCCGTTTAAGTGATGATTCACGCGAACTGCTGGCGCGCTGCGGCGTTAAAATCAACCTTCAGCAACAGCGCCTGATTGCGTTTGCGGAGAACATGCCGATCGACATCCTGCGCGTGCGCGATGACGATATTCCTGGCCTGGTGATGGATGGTGTGGTCGATTTAGGCATCATCGGCGAGAACGTACTGGAAGAAGAGCTGCTGTCGCGCCGTGCCCAGGGTGAAGATCCGCGCTACTTTACGCTGCGCCGCCTCGACTTCGGCGGTTGCCGTCTGTCACTGGCGATGGCGACAGATGCCGAGTACACCGGCCCAGAATGCCTGGATAAATCCCGTATCGCCACCTCCTATCCGCACCTGTTAAAACAATACCTCGACAAAAAAGGCGTCAGCTTTAAAACCTGTTTACTGAACGGTTCCGTAGAAGTGGCGACCCGCGCCGGTCTGGCTGACGCCATCTGCGATCTGGTCTCTACCGGTGCTACGCTGGAAGCCAATGGCCTGCGCGAAGTTGAAGTAATCTATCGTTCAAAAGCGGTGCTGATCCAGCGTGACGGCGAGATGCCTGCCGCCAAGCAGGAGCTGATCGACAAAATGATGACCCGTATTCAGGGCGTGATTAAAGCGCGTGAATCGAAGTACATCATGCTGCACGCGCCGAGTGAGCGTCTGGAAGAAGTGATCAGCCTGCTGCCTGGCGCAGAGCGCCCGACCGTGCTGCCGCTGGCAGGCGATGTCAGCCGCGTGGCGATGCACATGGTCAGCAGCGAAACCCTGTTCTGGGAAACCATGGAAAAACTGAAAGCGCTGGGTGCCAGTTCGATTCTGGTGCTGCCTATTGAGAAGATGATGGAGTAAGCCATGGCCTTTTCTACCCCGATTGAGTGGCAGCAGTGCACCCCCGAACAGCAGCAGGCGCTGCTGTTACGTCCTGCTATCGCCGCCTCTGAAAACGTGACGCTGACGGTGCGCGATGTACTGGAGCAGGTAAAGCTGAACGGTGATGACGCCCTGCGCCAGTTCAGCGCCCGCTTCGACAAAGCGCAGGTGGATAACCTGCGTGTTACCGCGCAGCAAATCGCAGAAGCCAGCTTACGTCTGAGTGACGAGCTGAAGCAGGCGATGGCCGTCGCGGTGGGCAATATCGAAACCTTCCACAACGCGCAGATCCTGCCGCCGGTGGATGTGGAAACCCAGCCAGGCGTACGCTGCCAGCAGATTACCCGTCCGGTGAAATCGGTCGGACTCTATATTCCTGGTGGTTCCGCCCCGCTCTTCTCCACCGTGCTGATGCTGGCGACCCCGGCCCGTATCGCTGGCTGTGGCCGCGTGGTGCTCTGTTCGCCGCCGCCGATTGCCGATGAGATCCTGTATGCCGCCCAGCTGTGCGGCGTAGAAGAGGTGTTCCAGGTAGGCGGCGCGCAGGCCATCGCCGCGATGGCCTTCGGCACCGAAACCGTGCCACGCGTGGATAAGATTTTTGGCCCGGGCAACGCCTGGGTGACAGAAGCGAAACGTCAGGTAAGTCAGCGACTCGATGGCGCGGCGATTGATATGCCAGCGGGTCCTTCTGAAGTGCTGGTGATTGCGGATGAAGGCGCCACGCCCGCGTTTGTCGCGTCTGATTTGCTTTCACAGGCAGAGCATGGTCCCGACTCGCAGGTGATTCTGCTGACGCCTTCATTAAAGCTGGCCGAGGCGGTCGCGGTCGCGGTTGAGCAGCAGCTGGCGCAGTTGCCGCGGGCTGCCACAGCGCGTCAGGCGCTGGAAAGCAGCCGCCTGATTGTGGCGCGCGACCTTGAGCAGTGTGTCGCGATCTCTAATCTCTACGGCCCGGAGCACCTGATTCTGCAAACGCGCCAGCCGCGCGATCTGGTTGAGTCGATCACCAGCGCCGGTTCGGTATTTTTAGGCGACTGGTCGCCGGAGTCCGCGGGCGATTACGCCTCTGGCACCAATCACGTGTTACCGACCTACGGTTACACCTCGACCTGTTCCAGCCTGGGCCTGGCCGATTTCCAGAAACGCATGACGGTGCAGGAGCTGACGCCGCAGGGCTTCCTGAACCTGGCCGCCACCATTGAAACCCTGGCCGCCGCCGAGCAGCTGGATGCCCATAAGAATGCCGTCACCCTGCGCGTTGCCGCACTGAAGGAGCAAGCATGAGTCAGGATATTGAGCAGCTGGCGCGCGCCAATGTGCGCGCCCTGACGCCCTATATGTCGGCGCGTCGTCTGGGTGGCAACGGAGATGTCTGGCTCAATGCCAACGAGTTTCCGCTGCCGGTGCCGTTTGAGCTGTCGCAGCAGACGCTGAACCGCTATCCGGAGTGTCAGCCCAAACTGGTGATTGAGCGCTACGCTGCTTATGCGGGCTTAACGCCGGAGCAGGTGCTGGTGAGCCGTGGCGCGGATGAAGCAATCGAACTGATCATGCGTGCCTTCTGTGAACCGGGTCAGGATGCGATTCTGTTCTGTCCACCGACCTATGGCATGTACAGCGTCAGCGCCGAAACCATCGGCATTGAATACCGCACCGTCCCGGCCCTGAGCGACTGGCAGCTGAACCTGCCTGCCATTGCAGAGCAGCTGGATGGCGTCAAAGTGGTTTACCTCTGCAGCCCGAACAACCCGACCGGCAACCTGATCAATCAGGACGACATCCGTCAGCTGCTGGCGATGACCGCCGGTAAAGCGCTGGTAGTCGCAGATGAAGCCTATATTGAGTTCTGCCCGCAGGCGACCCTGACCGGCTGGCTGAAGGATTATCCGCATCTGGTAATCCTGCGTACGCTTTCTAAAGCCTTTGCGCTGGCTGGCCTGCGTTGCGGCTTTGCGCTGGCGAATAAGCCGGTCATCGACCTGCTGATGAAGGTGATCGCGCCCTACCCGCTGGCGACACCGGTGGCCGATGTCGCCGGTCAGGCACTGAGCGACCAGGGAATTGCGCTGATGCGTGAGCATGTGGCACAGCTGAATGAGAACCGTAGCTGGCTGCAGGCTGAACTGGCCCAGCTGGCCTGCGTTGAGCAGGTTTTCTCCAGTGAAACCAACTATGTGCTGGCGCGCTTTACCGATTCACCAAAAGTCTTCAAAACCTTATGGGATCAGGGCATTATCCTGCGTGATCAGAACAAAAATCCGGGCCTGTCGGGATGCCTGCGCATCTCCATCGGCACGCGTGAAGAGTGCGAACGAGTGATCGCCGCGCTGCAAGCCTTTTCTGTGGAGCAAGCATGAGCCAGAAGACCCTTTTTATTGACCGCGACGGTACGTTAATCTCTGAGCCGCCTGAAGATTATCAGGTGGACCGCATGGATAAGCTGGCGTTTGAGCCAGACGTTATCCCGGCGCTGCTGGCACTGCAGGCCGCCGGTTATCGCCTGGTCATGATCACTAACCAGGATGGTCTTGGCACCCCGGGTTTCCCGCAGGCCGATTTCGATGGTCCGCACAATCTGATGATGCAGATCCTGACCTCGCAGGGCATTGCGTTTGACGATGTGCTGATCTGCCCGCACATGCCGGACGATCACTGCGACTGTCGCAAGCCAAAAACCCGAATGGTGGAAGCCTGGCTGGCCGAAGGCGCGCTGGATACCGCCAACAGCTACGTGATTGGTGATCGCCTGACCGATGTCCAGCTGGCAGAGAACATGGGCATCCAGCCTATCCGCTACGGTGCTGACGGCCAGAACTGGCAGACTATCCAGCAGCGTCTGACCCAGCGTGACCGCCATTCGCTGGTGCAGCGCAACACCAAAGAGACACAGGTGCGGGTAGAACTGTGGCTGGATCGCGAAGGCGGCAGCAAGATTAATACCGGCGTGGGTTTCTTCGACCACATGCTGGACCAGATCGCCGTGCACGGCGGGTTCCGCATGAATATCGAAGTGAAAGGCGATCTCTATATTGACGATCACCACACGGTGGAAGATACCGGTCTGGCACTGGGCGAAGCGCTGCTGAAAGCGCTGGGTGACAAGCGTGGCATTGGCCGTTTTGGCTTTGTGCTGCCGATGGATGAATGTCTGGCGCGCTGCGCGCTGGATATCTCCGGCCGTCCGCACATCGAGTTCAAAGCGGAGTTCAACTATCAGCGCGTGGGCGACCTCAGCACCGAGATGGTCGAGCACTTCTTCAGCTCACTCTCCTACGCCATGATGAGCACCCTGCATCTTAAAACCAAAGGCAAGAATGACCATCACCGCGTCGAGAGCCTGTTTAAAGCTTTTGGCCGTACGCTGCGTCAGGCGATCCGCGTTGAGGGCAATACGCTGCCGAGCTCGAAGGGAGTGCTGTGATGAACGTGGTGATCATGGATACCGGTTGCGCCAACCTGTCGTCGGTGAAATGGGCGATTGAACGTCTGGGCTACACCCCGGAAGTAAGCCGCGATCCCGATGTGGTGCTGCGTGCCGACAAACTGTTTCTGCCCGGCGTCGGCACCGCACAGGCGGCAATGAATCAGCTGGAAGAGCGTGACCTGATCGATCTGGTGAAAGCCTGTACCCAGCCGGTGCTGGGGATCTGCCTGGGTATGCAGCTGCTGGGACGCGGCAGCGATGAAAACGGCGGCGTGCCGACGCTGGGGATTATCGATGAGCCGGTGTCGTTAATGGACACGCACGGCCTGCCGCTGCCACACATGGGCTGGAATCAGATTACCGCGCAGGCGGGCAATCATCTGTTCCGTGGCATCGACGAAGGCTGCTATTTCTACTTCGTCCACAGCTATGCCATGCCGGTCAACGCCAGCACTATCGCCCAGTGTCACTACGGTGAAGCTTTCACCGCCGCGGTGCAGAAAGATAACTTCTTTGGCGTCCAGTTCCACCCGGAACGCTCGGGCAAAGCGGGCGCGCAGCTGCTGAAAAACTTCCTGGAGATGTAATGATTATCCCCGCGTTAGATTTAATTGACGGCAAAGTGGTTCGTCTGCATCAGGGCGATTATGGACAGCAGCGCGATTACGGCAGCGATCCGCTGCCGCGTCTGCAGGATTACGTTCGCCAGGGCGCGACCGTGCTGCATCTGGTGGATTTAACCGGCGCGAAAGATCCGGCGAAACGCCAGATCGCGCTGCTGAAAACCCTGCTGGATGGCGTTGATGTGACGGTGCAGGTCGGTGGCGGCATTCGCAGCCGTGACGATGTTCATGCGCTGCTTGAAGCCGGAGCGAGTCGTGTGGTGGTCGGTTCCACCACGGTGAAACAGCCTGAAGAGGTAAAACGGTGGTTTGCGGAATTTGGCGCAGAGGCGATTGTGCTCGCGTTAGATGTGCGCATTGATGCCAGTAACCGCAAAGAAGTGGCAATCAGTGGCTGGCAGGAAGCGGCGGGTGTCACGCTGGAAGAGGTGATTACCGACTTTCAGCAGGTGGGCCTGAAGCACGTGCTGTGCACCGACATTTCTCGCGACGGCACCCTGAGCGGCTCCAATGTTGCGCTCTATCAGGAAGTGACGGCGCGCTTCCCGACGATTGCTTTTCAGTCCTCGGGTGGCATTGGCGACCTCAATGATATCGCCGCCCTGCGCGGCAGCGGCGTTCAGGGCGTGATTGTCGGACGTGCGCTGCTGGAAGATAAATTCACTGTTTCGGAGGCGATCGCATGCTGGCAAAACGGATAATTCCCTGCCTGGACGTACGTGACGGCCAGGTGGTCAAAGGCGTACAGTTTCGCAATCACGAAATCATCGGCGACATCGTGCCGCTGGCGCAGCGCTATGCCGCCGAAGGTGCCGACGAGCTGGTGTTCTATGATATCACCGCCTCATCCGATGGCCGGGTCGTCGACAAAAGCTGGGTCTCGCGGGTTGCGGAAGTAATCGATATCCCGTTCTGCGTCGCGGGCGGCATTAAAACCCCGGAAGACGCAGCGCGCATTCTGGAGTTTGGCGCAGATAAGATTTCGATTAACTCGCCGGCGCTGGCCGACCCCACGCTGATCACCCGCCTCGCGGACCGTTTTGGCGTGCAGTGTATTGTGGTCGGGATCGATACCTGGTTTGATGAAGCCAGCGGTAAATATCAGGTGAATCAGTATACCGGCGACGAAGCGCGCACCCGCGTGACGCAGTGGGAAACGCTGGAGTGGGTGCAGGAAGTGCAGAAGCTGGGCGCAGGCGAGATCGTACTGAACATGATGAATCAGGATGGCGTGCGTAACGGCTATGACCTGGTGCAGCTGAAGAAAATGCGTGAAGTCTGCAACGTCCCCCTGATCGCCTCTGGCGGTGCAGGCACCATGCAGCACTTCCTGGATGCGTTTACTGAAGCTAACGTGGATGGTGCTTTAGCCGCCTCGGTATTCCATAAGCAGATTATTAATATTGGTGAGCTGAAGAGCTTTCTGATCGACAACGGAGTGGAGATTCGCGCGTGCTAACTGAACAACAACTGGCCCTTCTCGACTGGGATAAAACACAGGGCATGATGCCGGTCATTGTCCAGCACTTCGTCTCAGGCGAAGTGCTGATGCATGGCTACATGAACCCGGCCGCGCTGGAGAAAACGCTGGCAGAAAGCAAGGTCACCTTTTTCTCCCGCACCAAAAATCGCTTGTGGACCAAAGGCGAAACCTCCGGCAACTTTTTGCAGGTCGTGAGCATCACGCCTGACTGCGACAATGACACCCTGTTAGTGCTGGCGGATCCTATTGGCCCGACCTGCCATCTGGGCACCACCAGCTGCTTCTCACCGGCGGTCCCTGAGTGGACGTTCCTCTATCAGCTTGAGCAGTTGCTGGCTTCGCGCAAAACCGCCGATCCTGAAAGCTCCTACACCGCACGACTCTACGCCAGCGGCACCAAACGCATCGCGCAGAAAGTGGGTGAAGAAGGCGTTGAAACCGCACTGGCCGCCACGGTCAACGATCGGGATGAACTCACCAACGAAGCTTCTGACCTGGTCTATCACCTGATGGTGCTGTTGCAGGATCAGGATCTCGACTTCCGCGCCGTGATTAACAACCTGCGTGACCGCCATAAGTAACTATGCAATATGCTGCTCAGAATGCCGTTTTTATGCGGATTCTGAGCAGTCTTCAGCTCATTCCTCACGTCCATCCGGCACAATGACGGCAACTCAAACCTCAGGGAGAGAACCGTGACCACCCATGAGAAATTAATCGCCCTGCTCGACCAGCACCAGGCACGCTATCGCCTGATGGAGCATGAGGCGACCGGTAAATGTGAAGCGGTCGCGGCGATACGCGGCACCGAAATCGGCCAGGGTGCTAAAGCGCTGGTCTGTCATGTGAAAGGCAACGGCGTTAAACAGCATGTACTGGCGGTTTTACCTGCCGATCATCAGGCCGATCTGGGCAAAGTCGCGGCAGCAGTCGGAGGAAGACGCGCCTCACTCGCCAGTCCGGCGGAAACCGATCTGCTGACCGGCTGCGTATTCGGGGCGATACCACCGTTCAGCTTTCATCCCGACCTCAGACTGGTTGTTGACCCCGCGCTGTTTGAACGTTATCCGGAGATCGCGTTTAACGCTGGTCTGCTGGAACGTTCAGTGATCCTGAATACCGAAGATTATCGCGCGTTATGCGCGGCTGACGTGGTGAAGATTACGCAGTAATTGCCATCCCGGCAGCCCGGCGATACTCTGCATAATCACTCATCACGACAGAATAAGAGCAAAATCATGAACATTTTCACTCAACGCCTGCGTCAGACGCTGGCTGTGGCGGTTATGGCAGGCTGCGCTTTTGGCGCGCAGGCAAAAATCGAACAGGTGCGTTTCGCGGTCGATCCGACCTATCCGCCCTTCGAATCGAAAACGCCACAGGGCAAGCTGGTCGGCTTTGATATTGATCTGGGCAACGCGCTCTGTACTCAGATGCAGGCAAAATGTGTCTGGGTTGAAAGCCAGTTTGACGGCATGATCCCGGCCCTTAAAGCGCGTAAATTTGATGCCATTCTGTCCGACATGGGCATTACCGAAGAGCGCCTGAAGCAGATTGATTTCACCGCGCCGCTCTATGACACCCACACCCAGCTGATTGCCCGTAAAGGTGCTGGCATACTGCCCACCGTTGAATCCCTGAAAGGAAAAACGGTCGGCGTAGAACAGGGAACGGTTCAGGAGCGCTATGCGCTGGCGAAATGGCAGCCTCACGGTGTGACCGTGGTGCCTTATGGCGATCAGGCACAGGTTGAAAGCGATCTGGTTTCAGGCCGACTGGATGCGGTATTCACTGATGCGGCACAGGCGGCCGTCGGCTTCCTGAAGCATCCGCAGGGCAAAGATTTTGAACTGGCTGGCCCGATTATACAGGATCCGATCATCGGCCCCGGCACGGCGATTGGCCTGCGTAAAGGCGATACCGAGCTGAAAACCGCACTGGATAACGCCTTCGTCGAAATCAAAAAGAATGGCACCTTTGACCAGATTCAGAAGCGCTACTTCGCCACGGATATCTCTATCCAGCCTTAACCTCGCGGTCGCCCTTTTTCATCCTCACCGCGATCCGGCACTATACTCTAACTATTTCGGGACGGCGCGCTGTCGTCCTTTGCCGATTAAAGGACATTAACACGGTATGCATCAACAACATCATCCACTGTTAAGCGCCTCTTTAGGCACCCAGCGTGAAATCATCAGTTTCCATTTCGCGGAAGACAACGAGCGTCAGGTCTACATCCAGGCTGCGCTGCATGGCGACGAACTGCCCGGTATGGCGGTGGCGTGGTTTTTAAAGCAGCGACTACAGGCGCTGGAGTCCGCCGGTCAACTTAAAGCCGCCTTTACCCTGGTGCCGGTTGCCAATCCCCTGGCGCTGGGACAGCACTGGCATGGCACCCATCTTGGCCGATTCCATACGCTCTCTGGCCAGGACTTCAACCGCCGTTTCCCGTCACTGGGCGCAACCCTGGCGGCCGGGCTGGCTGAGAGTCTGACCCAAAGTGAAACGCAAAATAAGAGCCTGATCCGCGAGGCGATTGATCGTCACTATCGTGATACCGTGCCAAAAACCGAGCTGGATGCGCAACGCCACACGCTGATGCGGATGGCCAGTCAGGCCGATCTGATGATTGATCTGCACTGTGACTGGGAAGCCGTGCCTCACCTCTACACCACGCCGCACGCCTGGCCGGACATTGAGCCGCTGGCGCGCTGGTTAGGCAGTGAGGTGCAGCTGCTGGCGCAGATCTCTGGCGGTGAGCCGTTTGATGAAGCCTGTTGCGAACCCTGGCTGACGCTGGCGGAACGGTTTGGCAAAGATTATCCGATGCCACGCGGATTGCTGCCGGTGACGCTGGAGTTGCGTGGCGTGCGTGATGTGTCGCCTGAACAGGCGGAGAAAGACGCGGAGGCGATTATTTCAGCGCTACAGGAAGGCGGTTATATCGGCTACAGCGAGCCTGCGATTTCCGTGGAGGTGGCGGCACCCGTGATTGGCGGCGACGAACTTGTCCCGGCGAGCGCGGGCGGAGACGATATCGTGGCTATCAATGACGGCCCGATTGGTTTAAACGTGCCAGATATCGCTGAAGCACCTGGAGAGGCTGGCGTCATCAAAGAGCGTCACAGCGAAGGATCGGCGGCGGCCTCCCCTGCCCTGAAAAATCCACCTACGCCGTTAGCGGGCTGTGAATATATTCATTCACCGGTATCCGGTCTGATCCTGCATCGTAAGCCGCTGGGCGCAAAGATTCGGCCGGGAGAAGTGGTGGCGGAGATTGTTGACCCGATAACTGACCAGATTACGCCGCTGGTGACGGAACATGGCGGTATTCTCTATGCGAGACACTGGGCTAAGTTTGCGACGGCAGGCATGCTGGTGGTGAGGCTGGCAGGTGAGCGAGAGATTCGGAGCGGGGATTTGCTGGTAGGATAAATTCATAAAAGGCCGCAGTAAGATGCGGCCAAGATGATTTTTTATTATATAACTCGGCTAATACTGATGATTTATTATGTAAAGTTCTAATCATTAACGGATCAATAAAATTAGTCGATAATTTTGGCGTTTTTAAATAAAAAATATTTAGAAGTAAGGTAATTAACAAACAAACCTGCCAGACTTCCTAAAGCCACAGCAATTACAGGATAACCTTGTATTATGACAGATAAAGATATTGCTGCTGCATATGCACAATAATTCACACAACCGCCAATTAGCATAAGCTTCAAATAATGAAGAAACTCATGCCATACAGGTAAACCAGAATGCATATTTTTAAAAGTAATTAATTTATTTAAACCCCAGGTTGTTATTACCGCAAAGAAAAAAGATATACCTCTTGAGATATAGAGTCCAAATTCATTTTTCAAAATATAAAGCAATGAAGAATCCACAACAAAGCCTATAACACCTACAAATACAAAAAGGAAAAAGCTCATAAATGAATCCAGTTATAGCAAGGGAAAGGGCATGCCCTTTCCCTTACATCAGAATTTAACGACAACAGGTTTTGCACCCAGCCAATCAAACCATGCTACACCTTCTTCAAGTAATGAAACTGAAATGTAGTCATCCGGTTTGAAATCATCTGGCAACTTAATATCCATACTCACTTCTTTTTTGCCAACTGATAACTGAGGGACATCTAAATGCATATAGTCATGGTTTTTTAACTTTCCATCGGAATTATATAATTTTATTCCCACCTTGAGGGGTCGGTAGCTACCCTCTCCTAAATTAAAGTCTGAGTTGTTAGTGAGCATTACAGTTATGCCATAATTTTTTCTTACCGCCTGATTTATGACGATACCTGAAGCCTTAATGTCGACTTTGTCGAATATTTTAGAAGTGATCCCTAAAGGTTGATGAGGTTTGAACTCTGTCCATTTAAGATTTTCAAGATCAAACTCACACATTCCATTAGCAATATTGTTATTATTTATGTAATTTTGTACTCTTGCCATGTATGACTGAAGTGGATTTAACGCAAAGTCCCATCCAGGAGGATTAAATGTTGAGAAACCATTAATTGTTCTGAGATTATAAACTTCAGAAATCAACATGGCATCAACATTATGTGGGTAATAGGAAATAGTTATATTATCAGTAACGATAGGAAATTCACCTTTCCGTTGACCTACTACATAAAAAGCTTTACAGCCCTTAGGTGGGACAGGTACTGAATTTATAAAACGTTTATTGTCTTCCCTATTAAACGCAGCGTTATGGGCAAAATTCACCTGTTCAAGTATTAATAGTATGGAAAGAGCAGAAAATAACACCCATCCCCGCTTGCTAGCGATTTTATCTAAGAACCATGTTGAAACTAGTACCACAGGAAAAATCAGGAACAGGAAATATCGACCGGTCACCCTCATTCCTTTAGCGCCAGGAAAATACTGCCAAATAAACTTCCAGAGAAAAATATCCCCGAATTTTATTGCAAACAGAGCGGTAACCACAGTCGTCAGACATACTGAAAAAATAAAAATTTCGAAAGTAGATTTGATTTTTTTAAATGAAAGACAGGCCAATGTTATTAACAAGATTAATAAACTGATAGGCGCCAATCCAATACTAAATTCGCCAACACGATTAAGATTATCGATATTACTGAAAAAAGCATTAGTTAATTTACCAAAAATTAAATTGTATTCTCCAGGATCAATAACATTGTAAGGAACAGGTGCATAGTATTCTACCGCATATAATGACTGGCCTCCTGTCTCACTTGCTTTTGGTAAATAAACCTTCAAAAAAGGCATCAAAAAAAACATTAAAACAACAATAGGAACAATCAATACCTTAAGGGAAACCTTAATCTTTAAGTTATTACGATATTCTTTATTACTAACGCAAAAAAACATGAAGATAAAAGAGCACACCACAAAAAAAAGAATAAAGCACCAAGCCATATAATAGCTTGTAAAAAGCCAAAGTGATAAAAGTAAAGAAGCAAAGCAACCATTAATGAGAGTTTTTTTAGAATCGTTAAATTTCAAAGACTGGAAATATCTTAAAACAAAAATAGTTAATAATGGCGCAAATGCGATACTCAATAATTGAGCATGACGCATGTGCACTGCCATTAAATTACCGAGCGTAAACGCAGTTGCACCAATCAATGACACCCAAAAACTAAATTTAAATACTTTTTTTGCTAAAAAATAAAAACTAAAAAAACCAATTATTTTTAATGATATATTAACCAAATCTGTCGAAATAAATAAATCAAAGCCTAACAATCTAAAAATAGAGTAAAAAACACCATATAAGAAATAGCCATCATTGTATCCAAGCGTATTAGTAAAAGGATAAAAATAACCAACCGTATCCCATTTTGATTTGCCTTGTATTACATTATACCAATGCTGAAGTAAGTTAGTTTCAATTAAAGCGTCAAAGCGATCGCCGAGTAATATATTGAAGGTTGAGAAAAACAAATTATGAAACAGCACTACTATTGATGCAATGCAAGCCAATAATAAAAAACATAAACGTAGAGCTCTGTTATTATTCAACACGGCCATTCCCTCGCGGTAATAATGAGCATGAAAGATATGCTAATCTTTTTATTTCTCTCCGCGCCAGCGTGACATTTTCAAGAATTAACCCAGCTAAAAAAGAAAAAGAAGACACGATTACCAAACCAGTCGATAGTAACGCCGTGGGCAACCGGGGAACTAATCCGGTTTCAAAATAATATGAAGCAAGCGGAAGAGCAAGTATAAAGCTAACAATAAATAGTATAGCTGCAATAATACCAAAGAATGCAAGTGGCCTTTCTGATGAATAAAGTTTGATAATCATTTTCAAGATCTTCAAACCATCTTTATAAGTACTCAATTTGCTAGAAGACCCTTCCATTCTCGCACCATAAGGTGTGAGGAATTCCCCGTAAGGCATTCTGAGCTCAAGAGCATGGACAGTTAACTCAGTTTCCGTTTCAAATCCTCGCGCCATAGCGGGGAATGATTTAGCATAACGAGATGAAAACACTCTATATCCTGATAACATATCAGAAAAATTTCCACCAAATATACTTTTAACACAACCTGTTAACATTTTATTGCCAAATGTATGCCCAGGTCTATAAGCCTGTTCATCATCATGTTTGCGAACACCGACTACCATATCCAGACGTTCAGCAATAAGTTTATCAATCATCATTGGTGAGCAAGACGCATCATAAGTTGCATCACCATCGACCATGACATAAATATCCGCATTTACATTCGCGAACATTCTTCTAACAACATTACCCTTACCTTGTTCTTTGACCGAGTAAACTTGAGCACCCGCTTTTTTCGCTTCAGCTATAGTGTTATCTCGTGAATTATTGTCAAAAACAAATATAGCTGCTTCAGGCAACGCATTTCTGAAATCAGAAATAACTTTACTAATGGATACGCCTTCGTTATAGCAAGGTATAACAACTGCAATACTAGGATTTTCTTTGCTGTTCATTTTTTAATCAAGATTGTTTGGTTGAGATTATTCTTCCCTGATTTTTAATATCAGAACCCAGAATGTATATTTTTCATATCAAAGTAATATCTATAATCAGCCCGACATATAGTCGGGCTGATAAATTGACTTAATCTAACCACTCAGTATGGAACACACCGTCTTTATCAATGCGCTTGTAGGTATGCGCACCGAAGTAGTCACGCTGCGCCTGAATCAGGTTAGCAGGGAGCACTTCTGAACGGTAGCTGTCGTAGTAAGCGATCGCCGCAGAGAAGGTTGGCGTCGGGATACCGTTCTGAATCGCGTAGGAAACTACATCACGCAATGCCTGCTGATACTGATCAGCGATATCTTTGAAGTACGGAGCCAGAAGCAGGTTAGCGATGCCTGCATCTTCTGCGTATGCATCAGTAATCTTCTGCAGGAACTGGGCACGGATAATGCAGCCAGCGCGGAAGATCTTCGCGATTTCGCCGTAGTGCAGATCCCAGTTGTTCTCTTCAGACGCGGCACGCAGCTGTGAGAAGCCCTGAGCATAAGAAACGATTTTACCCAGATACAGAGCGCGACGAACTTTTTCGATGAATTCCGCTTTATCACCGGTGAAGGCCTTCGCCTGTGGACCGCTCAGTACTTTAGAGGCTGCCACACGCTGGGTTTTCAGCGAGGAGAGGTATCGAGCGAACACAGACTCAGTGATCAGTGACAGAGGTTCGCCGAGATCCAGTGAGCTCTGGCTGGTCCATTTACCGGTGCCTTTGTTCGCTGCTTCATCCAGAATCACATCAACCAGGTATTTACCTTCTTCGTCTTTCTTGGTGAAGATATCTTTGGTGATGTCGATCAGGTAGCTGCTCAGTTCGCCGTTGTTCCAATCAGTGAAGGTCTCAGCCAGCTCTTCGTTGTTCAGACCCAGCGCGCCTTTCAGCAGAGCATAGGCTTCAGCGATCAGCTGCATGTCGCCATACTCGATGCCGTTGTGAACCATCTTCACATAGTGGCCCGCGCCGTCCGGACCGATGTAAGCCACACAGGCTTCGCCATCTTCTGCACGTGCAGCAATTTTATCCAGAATCGGTGCAACCAGCTCGTAGGCTTCTTTTTGACCGCCAGGCATGATAGATGGGCCTTTCAGTGCGCCCTCTTCACCACCGGAGACACCGGTACCGATGAAGTTGAAGCCCTGGTCAGAAAGCTCTTTGTTACGACGGATAGTATCTTTATAGAAGGTGTTACCGCCATCGATCAGGATGTCGCCTTTATCCAGGTGTGGAGTCAGGGAGGCGATTGTCTTATCGGTCGCTTCACCCGCCTGAACCATCAGCAGGATACGACGAGGTTTTTCCAGCGATTCGACAAACTCTTCAACGGTGTAAAAAGGAGCAAGTTTCTTGCCCTGGTTCTCGGCGATGACTTCATCAGTCTTTTCGCGTGAACGGTTAAAGATAGAAACAGTGTAACCGCGGCTCTCAATGTTAAGAGCCAAATTGCGGCCCATTACTGCCATACCTACAACGCCGATCTGTTGCTTGGACATTACATACTCCTGTCTGTGGTCTCGCATGGTGTTACCCGTAACACCACTTTGTAAGTGATCAGTATGTTAACTCAGGATAGCGGATTAAAGGTAATGAATGGTGCGGTCGCGCAGATGAAATTATCTGAAAATAAATCACACACTTAACAAGGATTTATAAAGCTTGGTATAGCTTTGAATCATTCTATCTGCTGTGAAAAGGGCTTCAAAGCGTGCCAGCGCCGCAGCACCATAGGTCGTTGCCAGCTCTGGGTTCTGCCAGATTTCATCCATCGCCCGTCGTAATGCTGCGGGATCAGATGGAGGGACGACTAATCCTGTGACCCTATCAATATTGATAAAGGTTGTTCCCGTTCCGATCTCGCTGGAGATTAGTGGTTTTGAATAGAGAGCTCCTTCCAGCAAAGAGATTCCGAAAGCTTCTGAACGTAAATGAGACGGGAAAACCAGGCAGGTACATAACTGTAGCAAGGCAGATTTTTCGCTGTCTTTAAGCGCACCCAGGAAATGAATATTGTTAACGCCTAACTGCTGCGCCTGCGATTTCAGCTCAGCCTCAATAGGTCCTGCACCAACCACAACGATTGGATAATGGCTGTTCTTTGCCGCCTCGATTAAGATATGCAGGCCTTTATAATAACGAAACGTTCCAATAAAGAGAAAGAAACCATCCGGAAATCTTGCCTGCCATTTTTGCAGAACGGCAGGATCGTTATTTTGATAAAACTGTTTATCAAGACCGTAAGGAATAACTTCAACTTTATCTTTGAACTGCTGCAGGACCGGGCTACTTTCAACATAGTTAGGCGACGCGGCAACGATGCGGTCTACACTGGAGAGAAAGCGGTTCATCAATGGAGTGTAGAGCTTCAACAATGACTTTTGCTTGACGATGTCTGAGTGATAGCTCACAACAGAAGGTTTTTTCTTTGCCAGTGAAAAATGCAGCACATCCATAAACGGATAGGGAAAATGATAATGGATAATATCTGCGTCTTTAGCGAGTTCTTTAAAGCAACGGAATGAGTCCAGCGAAAAGGGAGTCGAAGCAATTTCGAAAAACGTCTTGCTCCTGACGCATTTATGATGATCCAGTTTAAACGCATCAGCTTTATCAGGATTAGGGCTATGTGTATAAACCGTAGAAGCGATATTTTCTTTGACACCTCCCTCTGAAAGCTGATAGATGACTTGCTCAATACCACCAAATGTGTCGGGATAGTACGTTTTATAACAATGCAGGACTTTTATCATTCTTGTAAATTAACCAATTTATATGCTTTGATAGTCTCACGGGCACAATTTACCCAAGAGAATTTTGCATTTTGCAAAAAGCCACGATCAATAAGTTCAGCACGCAGTGAATCGTTGAGAATGATATCACTGATGTATTGAGCAAGTTGATCGACATCATCTGGATCTACCATTAACCCGGCATCGCCTGCAACTTCTGGTAATGATGAGACGTTAGAGGTAATAACAGGAGTGCCTGCGGCCATCGCTTCAAGGACAGGTAAACCAAAGCCTTCATATCTCGAAGGAAATAAGAACGCACGACAGGCGGAGAAAAGAACTGATAAGCTTTGTTGATCGGTATATCCCAGGTATTTTATCCAGCCTCGCTGCGAACCTATATCAAACAGGCGGTGCAGCTCTTCACTTTCCCACCCCTGATAACCAGAGATAACCAGTGGAAAGCGCAAACTCATCTCTAGCGGTAATTTTTGATAAGCTAATAACAGGTTTTTTATGTTTTTACGGGGTTCAATTGTGCCCGCAAAAAAAGTGAACTGCCCATAGGCCAAATCATATCTCTCAAGCACCTGCTGACACTGATTCTCTTTACGAGGTAAAAAATCACCGCTACTGGCCAAAGGAGCAACCACAATTCGTTCAGGATCAAAGTTAAAAAAGTCTGAAACTTCATTTTTGGTAAAATTTGAGTCAGTAATCAAAAATTTTGCGCGGCTGACGGAGCTATGAAGCTCCTTTTTCATTAAATGAACGCGACCCTTGGGGTGATATTCCGGGAAATGAAAAATAGAGAGATCGTGAAAAGTGGCACATGATTTTTTATGCCCTGGCGGAATATAGTAATTAGGGCTATGAAAAATATAATCTGTATAGGATTTTAGCGCATAGCTTTTTAGAGCAGGCACGGTAAGTCGATAAATATCGGAAACAAGACGGCTATTTCTAAGCTGTTTTTTTAATTTACTGGCGGAGATTGAAGGAGAGTTAACCAAGGCAGGCAGGTCATCAACAACCTTGAATCCTGATAAATATTTTATTGCATCTATTTCAGGATTTGCTTTGAGGTTATTGATAAGCTCCAGAGCATAACGTCCAATACCAGTGACAGGGAATTTTATCGAATCGGTTGAAATAATTATTTTCACGCCAAAATCCAAATAGCCCCTTGCGGGGCTAAATTTTATATCAGAAAGAGAAACCAGCTTTATTGCGACGTAGATCTGCTTCTACCATCATTTCACAAAGTTTTTCAAGCGATGTTTCAGGTTTCCATCCTAACTCTGCATAAGCTTTTTCAGGATTACCAATCAACAACTCAACTTCAGCAGGACGATAGAATTTTGGATTGATCTTGACCAGTACATTACCTGTGTCAGCATCTTTACCAATTTCACCTTCATCTTTACCAGAAAACACAATATTGATGCCAGCTGCTTTAAACGCCATAGTAACGAAATCACGGACCGTTTCAGTTCGATTAGTCGCTAATACATAGGTTTCTGGCTTGTCTGCCTGCAACATGCGCCACATACCTTCAACGTATTCTTTCGCAAAGCCCCAATCGCGTTTAGCATCAAGATTGCCTAATTCTAATACGTCAGTTAAGCCTAACTTAATTTTTGCAACGGTGTCTGTAATTTTACGGGTTACGAATTCGCGGCCACGCAGTGGAGATTCATGGTTGAAGAGAATGCCGCTGGACGCAAAAATATCATAGCTTTCGCGATAGTTAACGGTAATCCAGTGCGCATAGAGTTTAGCCACACCATAGGGACTGCGTGGATAAAATGGCGTGCTCTCAATCTGTGGGATTGCCTGCACTTTACCAAACATTTCTGAAGTAGAAGCCTGGTAAAAACGAATTTTAGGATTAACAATACGAATGGCTTCAAGCAGATTCAACGGTCCAATACCGGTAATCTCAGCGGTGGTGACCGGCTGGTCAAAAGATACGCCAACAAAGCTTTGGGCAGCTAGGTTGTAGACTTCTGAAGCATCAGTGTCTTTGAGCAAGCGAATACTCGCTGCAAGATCGGTAAGATCGTATTCAACAAGATGTAAATTCTGGTGTTTCGCAATACCTAACTCTTCAATACGCCAAAAATTTACAGAACTGGTACGACGGTAAGTACCGAATACTTTGTACCCTTTTTCAAGTAAAAGCTCAGCTAAGTAAGCGCCGTCCTGACCTGTGATACCAGTTACTACTGCAGTTTTCATGCTATGACCTCAACAATTGCTAAGCTAATTGCTTATAATTAATCATCCCTGTTGGATGACTTTTCGGTGAGACTTCTTCAGGAAGTACTCTTCGACATATTTGAAAGAAAATATGGATATAGTTAATCCGATAAACATCATCACCGCACAGATTGAGCCAAAACTTAAAAGCGCCTGCGGATTTTTGATGATTTTATTTGCCAACGTGATTACATAAAAATTAACACTCAGATGCCAAAGGTAAAACGAATAACTAATTTTACCCATCAACTGAGCTGGACTCCAGCTAATAAATTTATTGAAGTGATATTTATTAATTACGAAGAAAAGAAATACCGGGAAGACTGTCACAATCAATACCGGTACCCGGACATTCTTTTGAGTTAAAGGCACCTGGAATAAATAGCTGAATGTCAATATGACGCCTGCCAGCAGGACTATATATCCTGCTCCGCGGGTAAAGATAGCTTTAAGCACCCCAGTTCTGAGCCTTTCTATTTCAACACACAAGGCACCGAGCCAAAAAGCCATAATAAAGACAATGTCTGTAGTTCCTGTCATTATCTGGAAAGGCTGCATGAAAAGTATGATAATGAAGACTGAAAACAGCGTCACCCATACAAATCGCTTAAGTGTAGCAACCAGTGGCAATACAAAATAGAAAAGCCATTCCCAGCGCAACGTCCAGATGTTGTTAATGCGCAGGTACATATCTTTATGGAAAACATCGTTGACATTGCCAATGCTATTTATAACCGTGCCAAATCCAAAGCCATAATTGCGGATTAATGCCAGCAACTGTTCTTTATTTGGTAATACAAAGCCCGCTGTTGCCCAGTCCAGAAACATGACACCAGTGATCATGACGAACATAGCGGGAACCAGGCGGCACGCGCGCTTGTAGAAAAAAGTGTCAGCCTTGAAAGCACCCGCTCTTATCTGTCCCCAAAATAGGTGGCCGGTGAGCATAAAAAAGAGCAGTACACCTATCTCCCCCATTGCAGCAGCAATGACCTGAGCTTTGGCATAGCCAAAATACATGGTTGAATGAGCGCCAAAAACAAGGAATGCGGCAATACCCCTTAATACCTCTAACGAATATGAAAATCCGGGATTCTCTTTTGATTCAACACCAACCCGACGCGCCATCGATGAAACATACAGGCAGTCGATGATATACAAAATAACAACCAAAAAAACATAAAAAAGTTCTCGCCGCATCCTGTCACACTCAACTTAATTCGCGTTATACATCGACGTTAATATTTGTTTCAAATCGAGAAGATTAGGCGTATGACCCAGGTATTTATGAAGCTGGTCCGGATTGCCGACCAGACGCCAGACTTCATTACTCCGTACATAGTTGTTAACGATCTCTACGCGTGGACGGAAACCACTGATTTCAGCCAAAGTATCCAGTACGTCGTGGCCGGTCCAACCCCGACCAGTACAAAGGTTAAGTGTGAAAGGATCACGATGCTCCTGTGAAATAAGCTGCGAAATCATTGCGGCGCAACCTTTCGCCTCAACGTAGTCGCGAACAGAGTCAATATTCCCTAACTGCAACAGTTCTTTTTTCTCACGGAAATGTTTAACAATTTTAGGCACCAGGAATGACTCAGCCTGCCCTGTTCCGATAACATTAAAAGGACGGACAATGTGGATTTTCAGCTTGTCATTGTAGCTCCGCGTCAACATTTCCATAATCATTTTGCTATAGGAATAATGATTACTAGGATTATAAGGTAATGATTCAGAAAGATACTCATCTTCCTGATTACCGTAGACACCTGCGGTACTGGCTAATAACATTGTCGGTGACTTAATCTGAGCATCAACGACTGCGTTAATAAGATTTTCTGATCCCAGAACATTTACGGCATATATTTGCTCTACATTTCCATGAGTCACCAGAGCGATAGCGGCCAAATGAACAATCCAGGTTGGCTGAAACTCTTCGATAATTTCCGTTAGTTTTTTACGGTCAAAAAGAGTCACTGACACAAAGTCTTCACTGGGTGCAGGTCCGACACAAGTGCCCAGTACGGTAGCACCACGGCCTCTCAGTTCGCTCATAAGATAACGGCCGATAAAACCTGATCCTCCGGTTACCAACACACGTTGTTTTTCCATCATTATTCTCCTTTTGCCGCTTTTAAACCGAGAAGGTTTTGATACACATTATTGGCACAGTTTTGCCAGGTTATGGTGTCCCACTCTTCCTGAATGCGTTTTTCAAAATTCTTCACCTCTGCAGGGTGTTGAATATAATGCTGCATTTTTTCTGCCCAGCCTGTTACGTCCCACGGATCAACATAGTCGACCAGGTCTCTGCCGGTTTCCATTAATGGGTCAACTGCAGAAGTCAGACAAAATTTACCATACCCCAGACTCTCAGGCAGAGTTAAGCTCCAGCCTTCATACAGACTAGGAAGCAGGGTAAATAAGCAGTTACGATAAAGAACATCAAGTTCCTGGTCGGACGTTCTCAGCATCAGAATTTTACCTCTGACACGACTGTCACGCTGAATGATTTCAAATAGATCTTTCGCTTTCCAGCCCGGGCCACCCACGAATACCATCTGTGGTAGTTCACAATCTGGATCTTTCAATAACTCCAGGTAAGCTTTGTAGATAACTTCGTGGTTTTTACGTATCTCCAGTGTTCCCACAGAGAGCATATAATTACCCGTTATTCCCAGGCGTTTAAGGATCTCTTCATCCTGTGAATGATCCTGTGCCGGCGCAATGTCAGAGCCAAATTTGATCGCAATACCGTTGGTCACCGGCCAGCCAAAACGACGCTGCCACGCCTGACCGTCACGTTTCGCCGTTTCACCACCGTACATGATGGTGTTGCTTGCCAAAGAAGCGAGATAGTAAAAACGGTTATACCAGTCAAAGGCTTCACGTGCGTGAAGTTGTGGCGTAATAAGCGGTGTCATATCGTAGATAATCTGCGAATAGATAAACCCGATTTGTTGCTTAGCTTTGATGATTTCGATGAGCGGACGCTCATCCCAGTTAATGCCCGCTGAGAAAACAATGTCATCTTTGCGGAACGGGAGATCAAGAGCCTGCCCTTTAATTTTATGAGCCACGGCCTTCATCATGGCTTCATTTCTTTCTTCAATGGTCAACTCAGCCTGTGTTGCTATCATTGCTGGTGAAGCTGTAGCCGGAATCAGCCCTTTTTTATCAGCATAAGATATCGCTTTTTTTCTTAACGATCCGGGCAGAGCACTAATGAAGTAAGCACCTGCCTTAGAATAATGGCTTAGTAAAGAAGGTGACGGTGCCGCTTTAACTTCTTGTCTCTTAACTTCTGTGGTTACCAGCGGATTTCGGATCATCTCATCGAAAGGCAAGCGGTGCCCACGCCCCTGCTGCTCTGCCTCTCCCCAGAATTGCTGGAAATCGGCATACTGCGATGTAACATCCGCAGAATCAAAGAGCCACAATAATTTTTCTTTCGGCACTTCGAAAAAAGCATCTTCATGGAAAGCGTAAAAACGTAAACCACGGAATATTTTTGAAAGATGATGAGCAAGGATTAGTTCCGTGCGGATGATACCAGTCACGCCACCTCTCCACATGCCATAGGATAGCGTCAGATCGTACCAGATATTTTGCTGTTCTGATTTATCGCCAATCTGATCATTCAGCGTTTCAACCGCGGCTAAAACATTCTGACCACACTCTGTCCAGGTAGTAGAATGCCATTCCTGACGAATACGCTCTTCAGCCTGCGCCAGGGCAGTTGGATGAGATATATACTCTTTAATTCCCTCAACCCATGCATTGACGTCAAAAGGCTTAACAAACTTAGGAAAGTCTTTACCAATCTCGTGCAATGGTTCGATATCAGATGCAATGCAAGGTTTACCATAGCTAAAACTTTCCGGCATCGGTAAAGCCCAGCCCTCATAGAGAGAAGGTAATAATGTGAATTTGCAATTACGGTATAAAACGTCTAATTCTTCATCGCTTGGCGCTGTAATAATAATGTTATTACCTATGCGCGGATCGCGTTTAATAGAATCAATAAGATCTTCAGTTCGCCAGCCCGGACGACCAACAAAGACTATCTGAGGCAAAGGAGTGAAGCCTGATTCAGATAATCTCGCCATCGCCTTGTAGAGCACATCGTGATTTTTACGCACCTCAATTGTGCCAACAGTGATAAGGAAATCACGCTCCACACCAAGGCGTGCGAGAATTTCGGCATCACGTGAGCTATCTTTAATACGAACTGGATCTGTTCCGCCGTAGGGCACAGATATACTTGGAGGCGAATTCCATCCATTTTTCTTCTGATAGGCAATACCGTCCTTCTGAGGACTGTTACCACCATAGACAATAAAATCGCAGTTCTCAGAAATCCAGTGAAAGTACTTTCTGAAATTCTCTTCTAAATCTTGCCGGTAAAGATGATGAGTAGTTTCACCCACCAGTATGGTGTCATAAACCATATAGCCAATCTTGATTTTAGGCTTCTGGTTTTTAAGTTTAGTGAAATACTGCTCTTTTCCACTGTCAGACCATCCCACACTCAAAATAATATCGTCTTCACCGTATGGATGCGTAAAACCAGCATCCTTCTGGACTTTAACTTCAGCACCCGACGATGCATACGCGACTTTGTTACGATTGCGCAGGATATTATAATTAATTAAACCACCTACAACTTTACCCGGCAGCCATGAAATAACGCGCATCGGCATTTTAAGTTTCGGCGGTGAATGTTCAACCGCTAAAGCTAGTGAGTGCTGAAAACGCCGCCCCCGGCTTGGTAATTCTTTTTCAAGCGACTTGAGAAAAAGATCCACTTTCTTTTCTGATTCGTCAGGTTGATTTGCTCTTTTATCGTTATCAGGTTGATACTTTCTATTTTTGAGATAAATATCAGCAACGTTTGAATCAGTATAAATCCATGGGATGTCATTGCGGTTAATTTCAACGAATTTTCCATGATCAAACATACTAAATTTAACATTTGGATATAATCTTGCCAGCGCTGCACCAACTTCAAGCTCAGCACGGACGATACCCACGACTCCACCGGTCCACTGCATAGAAGTTGTTAAATCAAACCAGAAATTATTTTTCATTTTACAATCCTACAAAAATATTCATTATCTATTCAGCATCCAGGCTAAAAACAGAGAATCAGCCCTCTTTTCTTATTTTGTTGATTCAGAGATGCGATTAATCATGTTCATAATTTCATTTTGTTTTTCAAGAACATCTGATAGTTCACGAGTCCTTGATTCATTGATCAGCGTCTCAGTAGTGAACATCCATAGCGCAACATTTTCAGCGGGAATATTTACGTTAAATTCTCCTGCATCCTGAGTTTCACTGCGTTTGAGCAGCTCCACAAACAATTTGTAGCTCCACTCATTGTGTCCTGTTGACCAAATCAATGAAAGAAAACTGGCAAGCTTAGGGGTTTTCGCCCAGAAAGGTGAAAACATAGGCGTGCGGGAAGGCACCAATTGATAATTATTACCAATATTGAGCTCATTAATTAATATAATGAAACCCAAAAAGTTGTTATAGGGCCATAGTACATCTGTCTTTTTGGAACTGATGGCACCAAAGTCAATCAGATTAAACTTCCCATCATGCTGCAAAATGTTCCAGATTCGTACATCATTATGATATAGCTGATGAGATTCCAGCTCAGCCAGTGCCATAACTAACTGCTTCACAACATTGAACTCATCAATTGCTTCATTTTTAGCCAAAGATGCACTCAGTCGTGTACCAATGATCTTCGATGTCAGGACAATTGCCCGATCAGCATCCATTTCGTCATGAAGAAGTTCAGGTATCGTGAGATATGACATCCGCAGCGTGCTTAGCTTCTGAAGAGATGAAATCTCGCTTTTATAATCTTTTGCATTAAGCTCAGACAGTGCGCCTTTCAGGGAATAACGCTTTAAAAACTTTGTTTCTGAAAAATAGTACCGACGTGAACCCTGATGCACATCACTTGCAAACTCATGCGATTGCTTCATCCACGAAATAATGGCTTCAAGCTCATTATTCAGATACCAGAATTTACTGCTGGCAAATAAAAGAGGACGATTAACATCAGACAAGTGAGTTGGGTACTCACCGAGGATTTCGAAGTAGCCAATATCATCAACAATATCCAGCGGTTGGTCTGGAAGATTTCTTCCCCAATACAAACCTTCCTCTTTCACTGCCAGTTCTAGCAGAACGATCTGTGCAATATTAGCTAATTTATTAATTTTTTCCTTGGTTGGATAATAGCCATCTGCATCACAAATATGATGAAAAACACTAAAGCCAAGGATAATATCATATTCATCATGTTCTAATGCATCGACAACGTTTTGTATTTTATCTTCTCTGAACGTTACGTGTTCTAACTCTTGCTCATCGCGAAGCGCGTTACACAGTTCAATGTTTTTATCGAGAAAATCAATACCAGTGACTTTGCTACAGTGCTTAGCGAGGTTAAAGGAAAAGAAACCCTGAGCACAGCCCAGATCGAGTAAGCGCAGCGGGCGACCTAATTGCTCTTTTAAAAGAACAAAGATATTTTCAATTTTGCTTAATCGATCGTTACAATTACGAGATGAACTCACAACCATTTCTGGATGACCATAAATCGGCTGATAACATTCTGGTAATGCATGCACTAAATCTTGAATACTGGAGTTCATTTCTCTACCTCTATTACACATTCGGTTTCAGCATCTACCAGACCAATAAATTTTTTCTTATTATCGATATTGATCATTATCGCATCGTAACGTCGATCAAGAGGCTCATCATTACCCGACTCATCAATGTGAGTCAGTCCTATTGAAAGCAAAATTGGTCCGGTATTAAAATGCATTTTAAGCTTAAAGGTAAAATCAACCACCGAACCGGCGTCTACGCTGCTAATCGAATCGGGCATTAATTCCCTTGAACTAGCACCATACAGACTTATTCCATCAGGCGTCTTCAAAAGTAGGCCAAAAATAGGAGATTTAATCGCTTCGTGAAATACGCAACGGAATTTAATCTCAATTTCTTCGCTGCCATTCAATGTAGAAGGATAAGTTTCATCTTTACTTTTAATGATGAAATCAGTAATTTCTGCAGCGCGAGTTCCCCAGCGATGCTCAATCTTCTGATAGAGAGGTTTAGTGTGGAAGATATCTTGTCGCGATAACTGCCATTCATCAGCAGTAGTAATATTCGTACTGCTGCTACTCTCTATTTTTTTGGATTTTCCAAACATGCGGTCACGAAACTCATTTACTACAGCTCGTGGTTCACCACTCATAACAATACTTCCCGCATCCAGCAGGATGGCGCGATGGCAATGTTTTACAATATCGTCAAGAGCATGTGTCACGAACAGAATTGTGGTGCCATGCTCTTTAAAATCATTAATGCGTCTAAAACATTTAGCCTGAAAAGCAACATCCCCTACCGACAACGCTTCGTCAACAATAAGGATGTCTGGTCGAACTGCAGTGGCAATACTAAATGCCAGGCGCACCTGCATACCACTGGAATAAACTCGGGTCGGCATATCCACGTACTCACCGATGTCAGCAAAAGAGAGTATTTCATTCATCAATGCCGAAATTGTATCGGTATTCAGGCCCAACAGTTGCCCAGCCATGTAGACATTCTGCCTGCCGGTAAAATCCGGATGGAAGCCCATACCCAGTTCAAGTAATGCCGCAATACGACCATTACAGACGACTTCCCCTTCGCTCGGCTGAGTCGTGCCTGTGATGATTTTCAATAAAGTACTTTTGCCAGCGCCATTTACACCGACAATGCCAATTGTTTCACCTTTCTTAATGTCAAAAGAGATATTTCTGATGACCCATTTTTTGGTATGCCTGATACCCAAAAAAGGGAATACCCATTCAATAAGTCTGGAGAACTTTGAGGGATACTGTTTATATGATTTACCGAGATTCCGTAGCGTTAAGATATCACTCATAATTCGTCTACCATATCTCCTGAATGACGTCTGAAAAGATATAAACCCAGTATCATCAATAAAAAACCAACCAGTGAAACATTCAGCAGTGGGGTCCACTCGGGTGCCTGATTATTAACAAAAATATCATGCATACTGCCGACTGTTATGGCCATCGGATTCATTTCCACTACGCCTCTTGCCCATTGAGGAATAATCTGTAATGGATAGACAATTGGGGTAAACCAGAACCAGAACTGCAACACAATCGTAAAAAGTTGTCCGATATCGCGGAAAAAAACGTTCAGGACAGCCAGTACCATCGTTAATCCGGCGGCTAAGGCCAAAGTTGTTAAAACAACGGGCACCATTAGCAGCAATTGCATAAATCTGAAGTCACCAATCAGCACTAAAAAGATTAAAAACAGGCCAAATATAATGGCAAAGTTAATCAGTGATGTTAAAACCAGAATCACGGGTAATGTAATCCGGGGAAAACTTACCTTTTTCAACAAGTTAGCATTATCGATGAAAAGAGAGGATCCTTTACCGCAGATCTCAGCAAAAAAACCCCATAACAATAGGCCTGAACAGATATAAATGCTGTATGAGTACTGCCCGGCAACGCCAGGCAGTTTTGACTTCATGACTTCAGCAAAGATCAGTGTATAAACTGTAATCATTGCCAGCGGCTGAATGACCAGCCAGACCGCGCCTAACATACTGGTGCGGTAGCGTGCCTGAAAATCTCTTTTTACCGCACCGCTGATAAAGCCACGGTAGCGAATTATTGCCATTAATAGAGAAAGCACTTAATCCTCCGCACGAAGAATATTGAGAATTTCTTCAGTATTAGAGATGACTAAGTCAGTATCATGGCGACCTTCAACATTAAGGCGTACCAGCGGTTCAGTATTTGAGCTTCGCAGATTAAATCGCCATTGATCGAATTCAAAACTAATGCCGTCTGTCATGTCCGTGACAGCATGTTGGTTTTGATAGATACCTTTGATTTTTTCAATCTTAGCGGCAGCATTTTTAATTTTTGAGTTAATCTCACCACTGCAGGGAAACGCCTTCATTCTTTCCGAAACCAGTCCGGAAAGCGTCTCTCCTTTCACTGCCAGCAACTCTGCCACCAGCAGCCATGGAATCATGCCGCTGTCGCAGTAAGCGAAGTCACGGAAATAGTGGTGCGCACTCATCTCACCACCGTAAACCGCGTCTTCTTCACGCATGCGCTCTTTGATAAACGCATGACCGGTTTTAGACATCACCGGAATACCACCCGCTTTGGTCACCACATCAATGGTGTTCCAGGTCAGACGCGGATCGTGAATGATTTTCGCTCCTGGCTCTTTCTTGAGGAACGCTTCGGCTAACAACCCAACGATGTAGTAACCCTCAATAAACTCTGCATTCTCATCAAACAGGAAGCAGCGATCAAAGTCACCGTCGAAGGCGATACCCATATCGGCCTGATGCTCACGCACCGCATCAGAAGTGTCTTTGCGACACTCCGGCAGCAGCGGATTTGGAATACCATTCGGGAAGTTACCGTCAGCTTCATGATGTACTTTGATGAACGTTACTGGCGCATTCGCCTGCTTAAAGCGTTTTTCAATTTCATCAATGATATGACCTGCTGCACCGTTACCGGAGTTGATCACCAGCTTCATTGGTTTAGTGAAGTTGCTCAGGTCGATGTAACCCATCAGGTGATCGACATAGGCATCCAGCACAGAAATCTGTTTAAAGCTGCCGCGCTTACTCTCTTCTACCGGAGCAAAGTCATTCGCTTCAGCCAGGCGCTGCACGTCACGCAGACCGGTATCACCACTGACCGGGCGAGCACCTTCCCGTACCAGTTTCATCCCGTTGTAGTTCATCGGGTTGTGGCTGGCAGTCACTTCAATGCCGCCATCAATGCCTAAATGAAACGTGGCGAAATAGATCTCTTCTGTTCCGCTCATACCAATGTCGAGCACATCGGTGCCCGCATCCCGCAGTCCATTTGCCAGTGCCAGCTTTAACGACTCGCTAGTCAGTCGGACATCGCCGCCCACCACGATCGTTTTTGGCCGGATAAATTCACCATAGGCGCGGCCAATGCGGTAAGCGATGTCTTCATTCAGTTCAGTGCCTAACTCGCCGCGGATGTCATAAGCTTTAAAACAGGTCAGTGCTGCCATGATCGTGTCTGTCCTTACTTACTTGCAAACTGTTGTTTAATCAAAATGAGGTCGTCATCACCAAGGTAAGAACCCGACTGGATTTCCAGAAGCTCCAGAGGAATTTTGCCCGGATTTTCTAAGGTATGCGGGTGACCAATTGGAATAAAGGTTGACTGGTTTTCTGTCAGCAGCAGGGTTTTATCCTGAATAGTGACTTTCGCCGTCCCTGAGAGGATCACCCAGTGTTCGGTGCGGTGATAGTGCATCTGCAGTTCAAAGGCTTCACCCGGCTTAACCGTAATGCGGTTAACGTTGAAGCGGCCAGTATTGACCACCAGATCGCAACGTCCCCATGGCCAGTAAGTTTCACGATGGCGGCGATATTCGCTGCGGCACTCGCTTTTCAGGAACTCAACCACTCGCTTAACGTCCTGTACCTGGTCTTTACGTGCAACCAGCACAGCATCTTTGGTTTTCACAATGACCAGGTTTTCAACGCCAATGGCGGCAACCAGCTGATCTTCACTGTTGATATAGCAGTTTTTGGTGTTGTGCAGGAAGGTATCGCCCTTCAGGGAGTTGCCGTGAGCGTCTTTGTCGTTTACTTCCCACAGTGCAGACCATGAACCGACATCACTCCATCCGGCTGCAAGCGGGACGACCACTGCGGCATCGGTCTGTTCCATTACTGCGTAATCCACTGACTCGTCAGGACAGGCGATAAAATCATCTTTATCAATACTGATGAAATCATTCCCTTCTTTCACGTTAGCCATGGCGCGACGGCAGGCTTCCAGAATATCCGGACGAAATTTCTCCAGTTCCTGCAGATAGCGTTTAGCCCGGAACATGAACATGCCACTGTTCCAGTAGTATTCACCGGACTCAAGATACTGCTCAGCGGTGCTCTGATTCGGTTTTTCAACAAAGCGCTGAACCTGATAAGGGCCGCTTTCTGCGCCTGGCAGTGCTTCGCCACGCTGAATGTAGCCATAGCCGGTTTCCGGACCGGTTGGCACAATACCAAAAGTCACCAGCTTGCCCTGTTTTGCATATGCGGTGGCGACTTTGATAGCCTGATGAAACGCAGCACGGTCTTCAATTACGTGATCGGCGGCCAGCACCAGCAGAACCGGATCATCACCCTGCTCTACGGCGTTCAGCGCAGCCAGCGCGATGGCCGGAGCAGTGTTACGCCCTACCGGTTCGAGAATGATGTTATGGGACAGCTTGTTAATTTGTCGCAACTGCTCGGCAACCAGGAAACGATGCTCCTCGTTACAGATGACCATCGGTGCGCGCGCTTCGACGCCGCTCAGACGATTAACCGTCTCCTGCAGCATGGAGTGCTCACCGTGCAGACAGATGAACTGTTTTGGGTAAAGTTCGCGGGAAAGGGGCCATAAGCGGCTGCCGGTTCCTCCGGCCATGATTACGGGAAGTAACATTCCACATCCTCTAACAAATTTAAACATGCTATGCATATAAGCGGGTCAATTTTTATTCATTATGAATAAACAGCCACGCTACCGCCCCTGGCTTGCAGCAACCAATGCGCTGTGTGATAGGAATCTTACCTTCACAGGTTAGCTTGTCGATGCGCTGTGTGATAGGAATCTTACCTTCACAGGTTAGCTTGTCGATGCGCTGATTATATTTTATTCAATCGCATACGGGTTCCGGGATAACACCAAATAGTACATTTTGTGCGGCAAAAATAATATGCCTAATCTTTCATTGCCACTGACAAAACTTAAGAGTGACTAAACATTGATCTCATCCTGCATGAGTAAATGTAATCACTGGCAAAACAGCATAGTAGCGTATGAGGAATCGCGCTTTGCGCCTCTTCACACAGTCGGATTAGCCGCTATTGTGATTAAACGCTACAGAAGCCAGACCAGGATAATTCCGTATTGAGTCATCAGTCAGTCACAATCTGGCATTGAGGTGAGGAGAGTGAGCAGAAATATGCAATTTCTCTTAACGCAGGCACAAAAAAACCCGGCCTGAGCCGGGTTTTTTGAATTTCATCGCAGACTACCTGAACCCATCCGGGTTCTTGCTCTGCCAGTTCCACGTATCGCGCATCATCTCATCGATGCCGCGCGTCACGCGCCAGTCGAGCGTGGTGTTAGCCAGTGACGCATCGGCCCAGAACGCAGGCAGGTCGCCATCGCGACGTGGCTTGATCTCAAACGGGATTGCCTTGCCGGATGCCTTCTCAAACGCTTTGATCATCTCCAGCACCGAGAAGCCTTTGCCGCCACCCAGGTTAAAGGCGGTGTAGCCCTCAACTTTGCTCAGATAATCCAGCGCTTTCAGGTGCCCTTCCGCCAGGTCAACGACATGGATGTAGTCACGCAGACAGGTACCGTCTGGCGTATCGTAATCACCGCCAAACACGCCCAGCTTCTCCAGACGGCCAATCGCGACCTGTGCAATGTACGGCAGCAGGTTGTTTGGGATGCCCGCCGGATCTTCACCGATTTCGCCTGACTCATGCGCGCCAACCGGATTGAAGTAACGCAGCGCAATCGCCTTGAACTTCGGCTCAGCTTTGGCGAAGTCGCGCATCACGAATTCGGTCATCAGCTTAGAGGTGCCGTATGGACTGGTGGTGCCGCCAATCGGCGTGGTCTCAACGTAAGGAACCGGGGCATCTGCGCCATAAACGGTTGCTGATGAGCTGAAGATAAAGTTCCAGACGCCGGCATCACGCATCTCTTCCAGCAGCACCACGGTGCCCGCGACGTTGTTCTCGTAGTACTCCAGCGGCATACGCGTAGATTCACCGACGGCTTTAAGCGCAGCGAAGTGGATTACGGCTGAAATGCTGTTGGATGCAAACAGGTCACGCAGACAGGCGCGATCACGGATATCACCTTCAACGAAGGTCGCTTTTTTACCTGCCAGTTTCTCAACGCGGTTAATCGCTTCGCGTGAGGCATTGCAGAGGTTATCCAGAACCACAACATCATCACCACGCTGCAACAGCGCCAGTACCGTATGGGAGCCGATATACCCTGCTCCGCCCGTGACTAAAATTGCCATGTGAGCTCCTTTCAATCTGCCGCGCAGGACGCGGCAAATAAATTACTGTTGTTTTGCGAGGATGGTCTGGATAGCTTCGCGGAAATCGCGACCCTGCGCGTTGCTGCGCAGGCCGTAAGAGACAAACGCCTGCATGTAACCGAGCTTACGACCGCAGTCAAAACTGTGACCGGTCAGCAGCGAAACATCAACGGTTTTATGTTTGCTCAGGCTGGCAATCGCATCGGTCAGCTGGATACGGCCCCACGCGCCTGGCTCAGTGCGCTCCAGTTCGGCCCAGATATCAGCAGAGAGGACATAGCGGCCTACCGCAGCCAGGTCAGAGTTCAGTCCGGCGGTATCTTCAGGCTTCTCAACGAAATCGGTAATGGTGCTGATGTCGCCAGGGTGATCAATCGGCTCAGCAGTGGTGATTACCGAGTACTCAGTGAGATTGGACGCGGGCATATGCTGCGCCAGGACCTGGCTGTGGCCGGTCTCTTCAAAACGGGCAACCATCGCCGCAAGGTTATAACGCATGTGGTCAGCGGTAGAATCATCCAGCAGCACGTCAGGCAGCACGACCACGAACGGATTATCACCGATCATCGGACGGGCACAGAGAATCGAGTGGCCCAGACCCAGCGGCTGCGCCTGGCGCACGTTCATGATAGTCACGCCTGGCGGGCAGATAGACTGCACTTCGCTCAGCAGCTGACGCTTCACGCGCGCTTCCAGCAGCGCTTCGAGCTCATAGGTAGTGTCAAAGTGGTTTTCTACGGCATTTTTCGATGCATGCGTGACCAGCACAATCTCTTTAATACCCGCGGCAACACACTCGTCAATGATGTACTGGATCATCGGTTTGTCGACGACAGGCAGCATCTCTTTCGGAATGGCTTTAGTCGCAGGGAGCATATGCATACCGAGGCCCGCAACCGGGATTACTGCTTTAAGCTTGGTCATATTTATTCCGTTTAATAAAATGAAGATGTGGGTCGATTATGCAGGATCGGCCGGAAGAGCAAGTATAATCTTTATCTGAAAATCGGACAGTAACTCTCTGTCATAACTTGGAAATTCGGCATTTTGCCCATTGCCAGCAACGGCATAAACTGAATAAAGACAATCAGTAATCGAATATCGCCTCTGTTATTTCCACCCCTGGTCGCCGCGCGGCTGAGACCAGCCATAAATGAAAACGGGCGACCCTGAGGCCGCCCGTTGATATAACGTAATTGTGATTACAACCAGCCTTCAAACCACTCTGGCATCACAAACAGATTAAAGTGATTCACCAGCAACATTATGCCGACAAATACCACCGACACCGCCACCCACTGTCGGGCATAAGGGATAAACCGAATGCCAATCACCGGCTTGATAAAGAATGGATGAGCCAGTGCCGAGATCAGAATCTGCGAGATGGAAAGCGTCAGCGCCACATAGAGCACGTTCGGCCAGATAAAGGTGGTTGCCAGCACCGCCAGAACCACAATACTCGCCACGATGTTCCAGTAGAACTCAACGTTGGTCCGTCCGTTGGCCTGGGAAATTGCCCCGGTCAGTCCGCCCATCGGCCGCAGCATACCAAACAGCAGCATCAGCGGAATCAGATGATAGACCTGCTCGTGGGATGCGCCGTAGAGCACACGAACGATAACCGGCGAGAAGATGCCAATCACCAGGTACATCGCGCTGCTGAACAGCATGATCCCCAGCGTGCCTTTGAGGAACAGCTTCTTCAACTGCTCGGCATCGTGCTGCTTCTCTGCAAAGCGCGGCAGTGCCAGACGGTTAATCACCGGCGTCACCAGCTTCAGCGGTTGCAGCACCAGCTCTTTCGCCAGCGAGTAAACACCCAGCATCTCGGCACCCATCACTTTACCCACTACCAGTGCATCGGCCTGGGTTCGCAGCTGGTTAATGGTCTGCGAGCCGAGCTGATAACTGCCGTAGCGAATCGCTCCGATAAAGGTCGCTTTATCGAACTCCCAGGTCGGACGCCACGACTTCTCACCCAGCGCAATCATGCAGAGGATGCGGGTAAAGGCGTTGATAAACAGACCGAGAATCGCCGCTGCTACGGTGAGCGAGGTGAACTCCAGCATCGCCACCACACAGAGGAAGGCAAACAGCTTGGTGCCCATCTCAATCTTTGCCAGCGAAACCATCCGCTTGGTTTTGATGTAGTGCGCCTGATACTGCGACAGATGCCCCAGCACCAGGAAGTTGAGGCTGGTCAGCATGATCAGACCCACCAGCTCCGGCAGATGATAGAACCAGGAGACCGGGAAGGCGATCAGCAGCATGATCAGGCCAGTACACAAGCTGAGTGAGACGTTCACCCAGTAGATAGTGCTCTGCTCACGACGGGTAATGTTCTGGCGATGCACCAGATAACTGCTCATCCCCATATCCTGCAGCACACCCGCCACCGCCAGGATGGCGTTGATGATGGCTAACAGACCCAGCTCGTGGGTTTCCAGTTTGCGGGCGAGAAAGCTTAGCTGTGCAACCTGCAGCACCGCAGAAAAGCAGGTGCTGCCGAACAGCCAAATCGCCTGTGACTTAAATCCACTCACACCAGTCGCTCCAGAATCTGTGCCAGTTCGCCGTAGGCGATATGCTGATTAAATTCAGTCTCAACTTTGTGACGGGCGGCCGCAACCACGGGCGCCACATCCACTTCACCCTGAGAGAGCTTCAGCAGCGTCTCCGCCAGCGCCTCAGGATCGTCCTCTTCCACCAGCCAGCCAGAAACGTTGTTTTCGATCAGCTCCGGAATGCCGCTGTGGAAGGTTGAGACCACCGGCAGGCCGACCGCCATCGCCTCCATCAGTGCAACCGGAATACCTTCCATATCGCCATCTGCGGCGGTTTTGGAGGGCAGCAGGAAGATGTCAGCCTCACTCAGCGCGCGACGGATCTCCTCCTGCGGTTTAAAGCCCGGCATGCTGACGCAATCTTCCATCCCCTCGCGGGCGATGAAATCACGCATCATCTCATCCTGATCGCCGTTACCGATAATGGTGTACTGAAACTGACCGCCACGCTGCTTCAGGATGGCGCTGGCTTTGACCGCCACATCCAGCCCTTTCTTCTCGGTCAGACGTGCCACCGAAACGATACGCAGCGGCGTCTGAAACGCCTGGCGCGGCTGGAAGTTAAACTTTTCCGGCTCAATGCCCATACGCGTAACATGAATTTTTTCCGGCGGGCAGCCCATCTCAATCAGCTTGTTCTTCCACAGATTGCTGATAGGCAGCATCAGCTCACTCTGGCGGAACAGATTCACATAGTCGAGTTTGTGCTCTTCCAGAATGTGACGACGGGAAATATCGGCGCCGTGAAACACGGTCGCCTGTTTACCCTTGAGCACGCCCAGCTCACGCAGCTTGTTCGCCAGGGCACCGGCATAGCCGAAATGCACCAGGAACACATCTGCGGTGAAGGTCTGCTTTGCATTCGCCACAATCGACGGCAGCAGCAGTTTGCTGGACTGTGCGCCATAACGGCGCACATTCAGCGAACGCAGCAGCGACGGCTTCGTCACTTTTGGCAGCACCAGCTTGATGCGCTGGTTCAGCTTATCGACAATCGAGATCTTCTCTTCCGGCAGCAGATAATGCGTCTTCGCCGCCAGACCATACTCATCAAAAGCGGCATGCCGGTTCACTAAATCGCCGGGAAAGACTGAAATAATCTCCACCTCGTAACCGGCATCAATAAAGTGGGTTACCTGATTTAATACGAATGTCTCAGAGGCAACCGGGAAACGCATGGTGAAAAAAGTCAGTTTCATCACATTACCCTAATACTTTGAGAATCTCTTCAGTGATCCGGTTGCCAATTTCCCTTTCATTCGCAACGGCCGTGTCGACCTTGAGCTTGATGTTGTCGTAATCGGCAAGCACAGTTTTCACCTTGTCGATTAGCGAGCCATCCATCAGGCTTTTCACATCGGTTGCCATCTGCGGCAGACCAAGCTGGTTCATCACACCCATCGACTTGTGCTCGTAGTTGATCGCCACAGCCGGGGTGCCAAAGTTCATGGAGATAATCGCCGAGTGCAGGCGGGTACCAATGGTCAGATGACAATGATTCAGCAGGATGCCCAGTTCCAGGTCATTAAACTCATCCATAATGACATGGTAATGTTCAGGCTGCGTCACGTGGTCACGCAGGGTCAGTGCAACCATGCGGTCATCTTTGGCATAGCTGTCGATGCCGGTACAGGTTGAGAACGCCACAACCTGATAGCCTTCAGCAATCATGGCATTGATCACCCGGCCAAATGCCGCTTCATACTCTTTCTGCGTCACACCCAGACGTTTATCAAACGGTGCCAGTTCACGCACGGTGATCGCGATGGTTTTACGTCCATCGATAATGCCCTGCCAGTAGAGCAGGTTATGGCTCGGATTTTCGACTTCGCGTGCCCGCACCAGGAAAGCGGTATCAACGCCAGACGCGACTTTAGAACTGGTCACGCCATCGCGCTTCATCAGGTCAAGACTGACCGATTCACGCAGCACCAGGCTGTCGACCCGATCAAAGACAAAGTTTGCCAGCGCATTGACGCGCGGGTTCTGGAACGGCCCCACCGAGTGACCGATCAGGTAGATCGGTTTTTTCGCCATCAGTGCACAGAGGGCATGGTCAAACTGGGTCACACCATAGAGGTCAACGAAGAACGATCCGCCAACCTGAATAATCGCATCATATTTTGCCAGACTGTCAGTAAACGCCTTCAGGTGCGGGGGTACAGCGAACGACTTAAAGATCCCGCCCTTGCCCAGATGCGCCATCATGATATCAGGCATCAGGCGGTTCGCGACTTTACGCTTGAACGAACCGACCAGACCTTTACCTGATTTGCTGTTGTGCAGATACAGCGCATCCTGCTTAATATCCTGCTGAAGCAGATAACCGGAGCTGGTTGGATAACGGCTTATCACATCAATTTCTAAATCACTGCGTGCAGACTTCATTGAATCAATCAGTCCACGAAGAATCGCGCCATCCCCGCGATTTCCACACGTATGGTTACCCACCAATAAAATTTTCATAACAACTCCGAATGAATTTTTTTAATTCTGTAAGCCGCCCAGATCCGCAATGGGCAAAATGAACTCTATTTAAAGTAATGCTTTACGGGATAACGCACCCAAAGGTAGTGCTCCTGTTAAAACCGGCCGCCTCCATTGTGGCGGCCGTGATGCAAGGGATTACGACTTGATTGCGAAGTAAGGCAGTGCGACCTGTTTGCCGTTGATCACGACGGAAACAAAGCCTTCCGGCTTGCTGGTATCGACCTGATCGGCGGAGAGCGGACGGGAAGCCATCAGCAGGTCGCCCTGCTCATTAGCGCCCACGCCCGCTTTGCCGTTGTGCAGGCTGAAGCGCTGCGGCGCGCGTTTAGTCGCGTCGCCCGCCGGAGGATTGCCCTTCTCCATCTTCGCGTTAACGCGCGCACAGCGACCGGTGACAAAGCGATCTTTACCGGTGGTTTTCACCAGCACGGCCACCGACGGCGTCCAGCCCGCCAGTTTGACGAAGATGCGGACATCGGTGTCATGCTCAGCCACATAGCGCACATCGACAATCGGGCTGCTGCCTTCGGCCGACCAGCTCGCTTCAGAGCGATCTTTTTTGCGCTGTACGTGGATCATCGCGCGGCCACCGGTGGTCTTGTCACCGATCAGGTCCATCAGCGGCTTATCGCCACTGCCGTTACTGAACTGCGACTGACCAAAAATTTCGATCTCCCACGAATCACCCACGGTCGGGGAGTAGAGACTGCCGAGATCAAACCAGGTTTCCTGATTCGTGTTGTTCTCTAAACGCCAGCGCGAGGTGATGTAGTTGTACTTCAGGCTGCCATCGAGCGCTACGCCATAGGACTCCACACGGGTCGATCCCATCTCCCAGATGCTGAGCAGACGGTCGCCCTGCATGGAGTTGTCGATCCAGCTGCCCGACTGCAGGCTGGTCTGGCGCATATTCAGGCGCGTGTTATGCGCGATCAGCGGATTCTTACAATCCTCCAGGCTCAGCGCATCGACAATCCACTGACCGTTGGAGAGATCGCCCGGGTTATCACAGTGCTCAATCCAGCCGTTATGGATAATCGACTGGCCGCAGCGCGGCAGATTGAGGACTTTGCCACCACGACAGTACTGCGCATTAAAGTTCGACAGCTCAATCGCGGTGCTGTGGTCCCATTTGCCCTGCTTCTGACCTGACCAGCCCGATTTGATCACATCGCCGCTGCAGCGTGAGGCGTACCACTGGTCGATTTTACAATCGAGGGTATCCTGCAGGCTGATGGCGGTGCCGCCAACTGCGTTAAAGCGCAGGCAGGCACCACGGAAATATTGTCCGCCAGGGCAGTTGTTATGGAAAAAGCCCTGCTTGTTGGGGCTTTTATCGCTGTTGCCGTTAAAGTTCAGGTTGGAAAGCTCAACCCGACGGGCATTCATCTCAAAGACGAACTCTGACTTACCATCCGAGACAATCGTGGTCGCCGGGAAGTAGCCGAAGTTTACCATCGCACCGGACATGCGGAAGAAGTTGAGATACTTATCGCCAAGGTTACAGGCTGAGACCATGAAGGTACCGGCCGGGAACTGGACACAGATCTGCTGGTTTGCCTGCTGTGACCACTGGAACATCGCCATAATGGCGGGTGCCGTATCGGTTTTGCCATCGGCAATCGCACCGAAATCAAACAGGGTCAGGCGGTTAAAATCGTCTACCACGCGACGCCAGGAAAAGCCCTCACCGGCAAAGTTTACGCCGCCATCATTCTGAGCGGGCTGGAAGCTGCCGACAAACTCGCCGCCGCCGACTTCCCGTCCTTCATGCCAGCTTTTCAGCTTAACCTTGGCCCCTTCAAACAGCGGACGGGTTTTGCGTAACTCCGCTACGGACGGGATCTCACCAATCAGCTGATAACCCGCTGGCTGTGCCAGACGCTGGCTGAAATCTGCAGCGCCCGGACGGCTGACATCCGCGATGTTGAACAGCGTCTGACCGCTGCTGTCCTCGACTGCCATCGAATGCGACGGATTGGCAATCAGCGCAGCATTGTCCTGAATAAACTGGGCAAAGTTACCTTTGTTCAGCGCGATAGGCTGAGCAATCTCCGACACTTTGCCGCTGGCATCACGCAGGAAGACCGGGATCTGGTTGCCCGGTTTGCTGGCATCTGCACCCGCTTTACCAATCCAGAGTTTGCCTTCAAAGCCCTGCCAGAACTGCGGCGGCATGGCGTAGACATTTTCCGGGGTCAGAATTGGCACGTCGCCTTTAGGCACGTCAGTGGCATCGACCGGCTTCAGGGCGATACCGTTACTTTTTGCAGCGTAGCTGGAAAAGGTGCTCACGGAGAGAGCCCCCACCAGAGCGGAGGCGGCGGTCTGTAAAACTTCTCTTCTTTTCATGCATCAATTCCCGTAGTCAATAAGGCCATTGGCCATGGCGGTGTCCCTGAGGCACGTCGCAAGTGAGCTTTTCCAGCTCCGGTTAAACCAGTGACAGCCAGCTTTGCTTAATCTGATTACCGTCGAATTTCAGCGCGGTCTGTTTCGTTTTTTCGCTCATGGCATAGAACAGCGCGTCATCGCTGGCGAGCTGCTCCATTCGGGCCAGAAACGTGGCTTTGTCGTTCATCGGAACCAGGAAACCATCTTCCCCGTGATTGATGATCTCCTGTGGACCGGTCGGGCAGTCATATGCCACTACCGGCAGTGACCAGGATTTTGCTTCCAGCAGCACCAGTGGCAATCCTTCATAGCGCGAGGTCATCAGCGCCATATCGCTGTCGCGATAGTAGTCGTTGATATTGCTGACCTTACCGACAAACTTCACGCTGTCGGTGATGCCCAGCACCGCCGCCTGGTCATGCAGTTGCTGACGCAGTTCACCGTCACCGGCAATCACCAGCGTCCAGTCAGGATGGCTGCGGGCGAAGTCGCGCCAGATATCCAGCATCAGGTCAAAGCCCTTCTGGTTATCCAGACGGCCTACGGCCAGCGCCTGGCGATGACGGGTCTGGCGCTGATAGTCTTTGTAAACCACCGGGTTGGGGATTTGCTTGCTGGGAATGCGCCAGCGGCTGAACACCTGATGATCTTTGTCGGTCAGAACAATCACGCGGTCGTAGTAGCGCAGCAGCAGAAACTTGAGGAACTTAATCGGTTTGCTGAAGGAGTTAATGGCGATGTGTTCGCAGGCGTAGGCTTTGCCCCGCTTCTTCTTCATCGCCAGCAGATTCCAGAAAGCGAACATCACGCTCAGGCGACCCATGCTGATCAGGAAGACGGTATCGAAACCCTCTTCGTGAATCCGGGCAACCGCGCTTTTGATCGGATTGCTCTGCCCTTCAAAGCTGACGATCTGTTTGACGTGCTCAAACGGGTAAAAGGTTTTTCCACTGCCTTCCAGCGAGTAGATGGTGACTTCATGGGTCTCGCCAAGACACTCTGACATGAAGTTACAGATGTTCTCGGTGCCCGCATACGAATAAGCATCTTTGATCACCAGGACAATTTTTTTCATGAAACGCTATCCACCTCAAATTTTAAAGACAATCCTGCCGACAGGCTTAACGATGCTTAAGGGTAAACAGCACACCATTCACCATATACCAGGCGTAATAGTAATAGATTTTTAAAGGATTGTTTTTATAGATAATTCTTAATAATTCAAGGTGCCACTGGGCCGCTTTGTTCTTATTACGGGAAAGGGAATCGCCTAATTCGTAATAGTTGACCAGAATCGTCTGAATTACGCGTGCCTGCTTATAGCGGGTGAATAATTCATACAAAAACAGGAAATCTTCGTGGCCTTTGCGCTGGAAGAAAAGCCCCTGCGGCGGACGGCGGAAACAGACGGAGGAGAAGCAGACGCGATACTGCTTCTTCACAAAGTTTTCCTGCTGCAGGTAAGGTTTGCCGTAGGTAATGTCGTGCTCAGCCTTGCGGGTTTTATAGTGATATTCGGTAATCACAAAATCATCACCGGCCGCGATGGCAGCGACCTGCTGGGTCAGCTTATCCGCATGCCACTCATCGTCGCTGTCGAGAAAGGCGATAATCTCTTCAGTGGCCGCGCGCAGCCCGACATTTCGGGTCTCTGCTGCGCCCATGTTGACCGCGTTATCCAGAATAGTAATGCGCGGATCCTGACAATGCTCACGCACAAATTCCAGCGAGTCATCGGTCGATTTATCGTTGACCAGATAGAGATGCCAGTCGGTATAGTGCTGATTGATAACCGATTGCACCGCGCGTAACACCGTCTGACGTGCATTATACATAGGCATGACAATGCCAACGGTTCCAACAGAAGTATTCATCTTCAACCCTGAATTGATCGTAAAAAGAGTCGCTCCTGGCATCAGGAGCAGAGCGAGGCGCGGCGCGCGTCAGGAGATCGCTTTCTCACCGCCTAAACGTGCTTTGACCTTGTCTTTTACCCGGTTCATAAAGTAAGCACGGTTGTCTTTGTTGGTGAGGAAGAAGTAGCGCGCAAAGCTCAGGCTCGCCATCAGCGACTTACCATCCATCTTGTAGCGCAGCGGCAGCTTAAAAGCTTTGTAGGTGTGGATGTCACGCGGGGTCAGATGCGGCTTCATGCTATCGAGCCAGAACATCGAGTAGTTCACCGATTCGCCTTTGTGTTTCGAGCCAAACTTAGTGACCAGATGGTAGTTCGCCAGCGGCGCGGCGATCATCACAAAGTCATAGCCCATGCGGTCGGCACGTATGCAGAAATCGTAGTCCTGATGACGGATGTAGCGGGTATCGAACTGAATTTTCGCCGCGTCTTCCCGCTTCAGCACAATGGTGCTGGTCTGGATAAAGCCGTAGCAGCCGAACAGATACTCCGCGACCGTTTCATTTTTGCCTGGCGGCTGCATCGGCATCACTTTCAGGAACGTGCCATCCTGATAGATATTCACCTGGCTGAAAATGACGAAATTCTTTTTGCCCTGCGCGTCCAGCTGAGCAATTTTTTCGCTCACCTGCTGCAGTTTGTCCGCCGCCCACTCATCATCGGCGTCAAGGAAGCTGACGTAGTCACCGGTCGCCAGCTCAATGCCTTTGTTACGCGCACCGGCTCCGTTGAGTTTGACCTCAGAGAGCACCAGATTGATATCGAGATCCCGGTAGCGTTCGCTGCGCACCACATCCGCCAGCGCGGCGGCATCCGCAGATTTATCATCAACGATGATGACTTCGAAATTGCGATACGTTTGTGCTTTAACGCAATCCAGCGTCGTGACAATCGATTCTGACGCGTTATAAGCCGGAATTACGATGGAGAAACGAATGTCCTTCATTGCCAGCACCTCATTAAAGTAGTTCAAAAATAAACAGTTCATTCGACAACGGTCGATGAAAAACCTGTGTTCTGACCGACGACCGCCCCTGGGTGAAACTCGTCATCCAGAGGCGGTCGTCAGATTGATTAGTGGATCAGCCAAAACTCCCGCGCCACTTCATAACCGGTAACGGCCTGTTTGGTTGAAATGGTGTTGTAGTAGAGGTAATAGAGCAGGAAGAACACCAGCATGGCATACAGCGCTGGCTTCCAGGATCGCCTTGCCTGATAAATCAGCGAGGTCAGGATGATCGGCTCAACCTGCTGCAGATAGTTGGACAGGCGCGAACCTGATGGGAAGTTGTACAGGAAGATCCTGATCGCCCCGCCGATGGCAAAACTTAAAATCAGCAGATAGTTAAGGCGATACTGGGCGTAATTCTCGCGCTTCAGCTTATCGGTCAGCATGAAATAGAAGAAGACGAACACCAGCATGATGTTTTTCAGGTTCGATACGGCCAGGATGCTGCCACCCATTGCATAGGAGGGGTCATTGTTATAGCCCGATGCCCTCTCTCCCAGCGATCCCAGATGACCGGCAATCAGGGCAATAAAGCCCGAGCCACCCACAACCGATAGCGGCAGACTGGCAACGATGATAATGACCGGCCACCAGCGCCAGTCCCGGATAAACAGGAACGGCACAAGCGTCACCACCATGACACCGGTGTTATGGCTCGTGAACGACAGAATAAAGAAGGCAAATGCCCACCAGTAGCGCTTGAGATAGATCGACCAGAGAACGCCAAGGAACAGCGCAGAACTCAGGCCAAAGCGAATCTGGTTAATGTCTTTGTTGATAAAGATGTGCGCCGAATAGAGCACCAGCGCCAGCACCGGATACGGAGACATCTTCCTGAAAAACCAGGTATTGATGGAAACGGCAATGGCGCAGAAGACAAACAGGAAGATGCTGGCATTGTGCGAAAACAGGCTGGTGAGCCAGGCCATCGCAAAAATCAGCGGTTCGTAACGGAAAAACGCAACGGTATTAAAGAAGCCATTAATCTCAATACGTCTTACAAAGTCTTCGAAGAAGCTCCGGTACTGAAAGTCATCCATGCCGGTACCAAGACCGCGTATTCCCCCGAAAATAATCAAAGTCACGGCGGCAAAACAGAGTAGCCAGGTCAGAATATAATTTGTGCGTTCGTCTTTTTTTAGCGCTATTTCAAACAGCGAAAGCAGCAGTAAAAAGCCTGATACATACCAATATGGAGCCATGGTGTGATTCCTTAATTCCACAAGTTCTCATGCCAGCAATAATCACGCTTCGCCTTCCCGACTGGCTTTACAGCGAGTCTGATTGCACGGTCACAAATTGCGTGCGGGCGATGCCTGCTGGTGATGAATTCTGTTGAGTGACGCTCGCCATGCGATTTATAGATGTATCGCTTTTGTGGGTTTGGACAGAATAACCTGTGTAAATTGATGCGTGTCGTCATTCAAAGGGACGATAAAAAGGGGCGGTCAGACCGCCCCCTGTTTTATTGCTCAATGATCAGCTTTTGTTCGTCTTGCCGTAGTCATAGGCGTAGTAGTCATACCCATAGCCATACGCATTAGCGGCTTTGCGCACCACGGCGTTGAGGATCACACCTTTAATCTCAATACCGTTCTGGGCAAAGCGTTTGAAGCTGACGTCCACTTCTTTGGTGGTGTTGGCTTCGAAACGCGCCACCATCAGTGAGGTGCCGGCCAGCTTACCGATGATAGAGGCATCGGTGACGGCCAGGATTGGCGGCGTATCGATTAACACCAGGTCGTAGTTCTTGCTCGCCCACTCCAGCAGCTCACCCATGCGACGATGCATCAGCAGCTCAGACGGGTTCGGCGGAACCTGACCACGTGGCAGGAAGTCGAAACCGTACACGCCCTGCTGAATCAGCGCCGGGCTGAACTCAGTTTTACCGGACAGCACGTTGGACAGACCTGATTTGTTATCTGCGCCCAGCAGTTCGTGGGTGTAACCACGACGCATGTCGCCATCGATAAACAGAACACGCTGACCCGCTTTCGCGACCAGGGTCGCCAGGTTGGCACAGATAAAGGTTTTACCAATACCCGGGCTGGCACCGGTGATCATCAGGATGTTGTTTTTCGCTTCCATCATCGCGAAGTGCAGGCTGGTACGCAGGCTACGAATCGCTTCGATGGAGAGGTCAGTCGGGTTACCCAGCGCCAGCAGCGTTTCGTGCGGATCGGTTTTCACCTTGCTGCCACGACGCGCCAGGGCTTCGGTATCTTTCTTACGCTGCCAGTCTGACAGTGGAACGCTGGCATAGACATTCATGCCCAGCTCTTCCAGCTGATCCGGGTTCTCGATGCCGTGATGCAGCAGCGCTTTCAGCAGAACCAGACCCACTGACACGAACAGACCGAAAATCAGGCTCGCGGCGATGATCAGCAGCTTCTTCGGTGCAACAGGCGAGTTAGCAGTCTGCGCGCCATCGATGATGCGGACATCACCCACGGTGCTCGCTTTACTGATACCCAGCTCCTGCTGACGGTTCAGCAGCTGCATGTAGATCTCCTGACCAGACTGAACGTCACGGGTCAGACGCAGGATTTCCTGCTGAGTCTGTGGCATGCCAGCAATTTTCTTATTCAGCTGAGCCTGCTCACCTTCCAGCGTTTTGCGTTTTTCAAGCAGCGCGCGATACGTCGGGTGATCTTTGGTAAACAGCTGAGAGACTTCAGCTTCACGGAAGGTCAGTTCGTTCAGCTGACTCTGCACGCTGACAGAGGAGTCCAGAGCGGATTTCGCTTCCAGTGACAGGTCAACAGATTCGTTCTGACGACGGAAGGTGTTCAGCTTGTCTTCCGCTTCATCCAGCTTGCTGCGCACGGCAGGCAACTGAGTGCGTAAGAACTCCAGGCTTTTCTCTGCCTGCGCTGACTTGCGCTCAACGTTCTGTAACAGATAGTTATTCACAATCTGGTTCAGCACTTTGCTGATCTGCTCTGGATCTTCACCCAGATACTCCAGACCCAGCACGCCGGTATCTTTACCTTTGTCTGCCACGGTCAGGTTAGAGAGCACTGAACGGATCGCCTGCAGGTTATTCAGCTTGGTCACGGTGAAGCTGGTGCCTTCATCAGCGTGAATCTCGCTGACCAGCATGCTGATGTCGCCGTGCGACTCCAGCTGGCCGACTTTACCTTTGAACAGCTCATCGCCATCTTTTGAGACGGTGTAGCTATCCGGACCGGTCACTTCCAGTTCAACGTTACGTTTGTCGATAGTGCGTGGGATTTCCAGGCGCGAAATCGCGATACTGGCGGGTTTGTTGCCCATCAGGCGCGACAGACCTTTACCGATAACCGGGAAATAGTTCTGCTCAACGACGGTATCCAGACCCAGATCGTCAACGGTTTTGCCGATGACCATACGGGATTCCAGAATCTCGATTTCCGTATCAGAGGCTGGTGTCGGTGGCAGAATGCTGTCAATTTCGTTCAGAACGGTGCTGGCATTCTTCTGCTCAACCTGAACTAACGCATCTGCGCTATAAATGGGTGTTGCAAACAGTGTGTAGAGTGTTCCCGCCAGCATGAAAAAAGCGGTAACGGCAACAATGATCCAGCGATGATCAATTAGCTGTCCCACAAGATGCGCCAGATCCCATCCATTCGAATCCTCTCCCGGCGCGGTTCTGACCTTATTTTTTATATTCATGGATAATCCCAACTATCGGCTTAATACGTTCACCCACTTCTGGGTAGCGTTTTCCAGTAATCCGTAAATCTCTTCAAAGGCCTCACGGCTTTTTCTGTACGGATCCGCAATTTCTTTCTGATTGAGCCAGTGCCCAAGCAGCATGGTTTTGCCACGCGCGGCCGGGTCGATGCGATTCACCTGTTCAATATGTCGCTTTTCCATCACCAGAATCAGGTCAACGTTGCGGCACATCTCTGCCGTCAACTGTTGCGCCTCATGTCCTTCCAGCGACAGACCCTGCGCAGCAGCGACTTCAGACGCCGTCTTGTCGGCCGGGTGGCCGACCAGCGCCCCCAGGCCGGCAGAGCGAACGTCTAAATCAGGCAGCGCACGTTTAAACAGGCGCTCTCCGGTAGGAGAGCGGCAGATGTTGCCAACGCAAACGACTAACACGGACTTAATCATGACGGGACCTTAATTACCCCAGGTACGGATACGCGATGCGGCCTGTGTTGCATCGTTGATACCTGCGATGGTCGGTATCAACTGTCCAATCACACGGTTCCAGCGCGTCAGCGGCGTAGAGGTGACATAAACGATGTCGTAAGGCTGGAGCTGGAAATCGGTTCCCATCACCATGGATGCCGCATCTTTGGTGTTCAACTGATAGATGTTGGCAATCTTGTTGCGATCGGTGCCGTGCAGTGGACGGATAACGAATACACCGGTGGCGTCAGAGGTGGTTTGATCCATCCCGGCCGCATTGCCCAGTGCTTCCGCCAGCGTCATGCCGCTACGGTCCATTTTCAGGGTAGTCTGCTGCTTCACTTCACCCATCACGAAGATTTTCAGATCATCGTTACGCGGAACGTAAAGGATATCGCCTGGATAGAGGAGGTGGTTCTGGCTCAGGTCACCATTCTGCATCAGTGCCTGCAGAGAGATGCGCTGTTCACGACCGTTGTGCGTCAGCACCACGTTGCGCCAGTCAGCATCAGCGGCCAGGCCGCCAGCGGCGTTGATCGCATCCAGCACCGTCAATGGAACGTTGGTGATGGGCTGCTGACCAGAAGTGGTCACTGAACCCGTCACATAGGTTTTCTGTGATTTGAACGAGGCGATGCTGACATCAACCTGTGGGCTTTCAATGTACTGAGCCAGACGACGTGACACTTCGTCACGTACTTCGCCGACGGTACGGCCCGCTACACGCACACGACCGATGTAGGGATAGAAAATGGTGCCGTCAGAATGCACCCAGTTACCGGTGTCGCTGGCGCTACGGTACTGACCCGCTGGGGTGGTCAGTTCCGGGTGATCCCAGACCGTTACGGTCAGGACATCGCCCACACCGATACGGTATTCGTAGTTCTGAATTTCGTTCTGCAGGGCAGGATTCGTCTGAGCCACCAGTGGCTTCGGACGCATCCTTTCAACCAGTGAAGGCGTTAACGGGAAGACGTTGACATATTTATCGATGTCAAAGTTGCTATCCTGCTGTTCAACAACATCTTTTCCTGATGTAGAAAGGTGAGAACCTGGTTCGATCGTACACCCGCTAAGGAATGTGGCGGATACCAGCAAGGGTATCAATTTCATTTTGATTGTAATCATTTAGATCTTCGCTATCAGTTATTTATTGATAGAGGCGAAACCGCCGCTGTGTAAGCGTCCAACAAAAAGTAAATCCTACCTGACTTAAGCACTGAACCTGTCGTTCATTATCCTTGCTCCACTTGTTATAAGTAGCGGCCATCTACCAGGGTGTACCCTGAACGCCACGCATCATAGCGGACTATGGATGCACAGCGATATCCCTGATGATGGCCACTATCAACGACACGCCTGACAACGGCAAAACACCTCTGAGCGCGCATTAACGCGCTCATTCCGACTCACGATTAATAGGCACCATCGCGTTTCAACACCACGCCCACTGTTTTAAACAGAATCGCGATGTCGTTCCACAGTGACCAGTTTTTCACGTACCACGAGTCGAAATAGACGCGGGTTTCATAGTCAACATCATTACGACCGCTGACCTGCCACAATCCCGTCATGCCTGGCTTTGCCATCAGGTAATAATCAACATCACCGGCATAACGACAGAGTTCATCTTCAATGACCGGACGCGGTCCGACCAGACTCATATCACCGCGCACCACGTTCCAGAGCTGAGGGAGCTCATCGAGGCTTGTTTTACGGATGAAGTGGCCCACTTTAGTAATACGTGGATCATTTTTGAGTTTGAAATCTTTATCCCATTCCGCACGGGCAATCGGATCAGTGCGCAGCACCTCTTCCAGCACTTCTTTTGAATTAATGACCATCGAGCGGAATTTCAGACATTTGAATTTACGGCCATTCATTCCCACACGCTCGTGACCATAAATCGGTGGTCCACCGTCACGACCCACCAGGAAGCCCAGTACCAGCAGCGCTGGCATCAGCATCAGGATAATCGAGAGCGCACCCACGATATCGAATGCCCGTTTCAGGAAGCGCGACGTGCGTTTAGCCAGGTTGTTCTGAACCCGCAGGATCATCACTTCATGGCTGAAGATATAGGCCATGTCGGTACCGTAGAGCGGTACACCACGCAGGGTTGGGATCACTGACACTGAACGGCAGTTGTGCATCGCCAGCGATTTAAGCCAGACATCACGGTACTGACTCTGCTCATACTCAACCGCGACGATAAACTGCGTTTCGCTGTTGGTGAGGCTCCAGAGCTCCTGCTCGTCGCGCAGCACCGGCACGCCATTCATGATCTCCTGCGGACAGGTTCCATCAACGTCATAGAAGGCGATAACGTCAAAACCCATGACCTCTTCGCTTTGCAGCGCCTGCCAGGCTTCGTGCGCATTTTTGCTGCTGCCGATAATAATGGTCTGTTTTTTCCACAAGCCATTTTTATTCAGCAGACGTTTAGAAAGCGCGCGGCAGGTCGGAATTAAAATCAGCGCCAGGATCCAGGTCAGTAACCAGACGAAACGCGACATCTGCCACTGCGACAGGGCGGTAATCGACAGGTCGATAACAGAAAATATAAGAATGGTACGAAAAACTTCTTTTAATTCGAACCAGAAAGGTTTGCGGTAAGTGTAGTGACGCAGCCTTACCCAGAACCAGCCAATACAAATTACCGACAGACAAATGTGTGTGGCAATTTTTAAATTCATTTCTTTTTCAGAAATATCTGCCAGCGGCGAATCTGACTGCAAATTAATTAGCATCATCGCCAAAAAGAACGCTGCGTTGAAACAAATTAAGTCTGAACATGCCAGCATTAATTTGGTAATAAGACTTTTAAACGTAAATTCTGTATCGCGCATATTTAACTCTTTATTTTATTTCCTTAAACCCGCAACGGCTATCGCCTGTTTAATCATTAAGCGACGAAACCTCTCCAGAGTGAGCCGTTTCTAAGGGGAGCTCCTGCGGCGTTTACGCCAATGATCTTAACCATGAAACCAATAATATCGTGATGAATACCAACAGATTACTCTGACTTAACCACCGCCAGCGCTGCTCACTTTATCAACAAAAACGCGATTCGGGCACGCTACCGCCCTTGGCTGTCGCTGCCAATATCGCTGTCATCATTCATAATGCTCCCCGTAATGTGTTAGCGTTACCGCAACGCATCATACAGACGTTCACAGGCGAATTACTCATTCGTGACATTGCGATTAATGTCGAATAGGTACGCAGATTACGACTCTGGGGCAGAGTTTGCTAACTTGTTGCTATACTAGTTATTACTGGCTTGTTTACAAGCAGGTCCCGCCATCCCTGGACTATTTTAGGAAAAAGACTACCAGCAATTAGTATTGAGGCCTGACGGGCAGTGCAATCCTTTCTTCACAATTCGGATTAATGCCATACTCCCGATGAGATAAATCGCATAAGCCCGACAGGTGAATATCTCTTTCCTGTCAGCCAATGACTAAGAATTATCTCTACTGCGCCCTGTGAAGTTAATCAAAGCGTCACACTATTATGTTCATATTTTGCACGATATAGCGCGGTTATCTGAGAACATGCCCCCTGCCCTGCCATTTGTACGTGGCTTCGCACTCCACTATCATCAGAGAAAACTCAATTTAAGACATTCAGGTGAACAACGCATGCTGGAGGTAATTGCAGATCCCTCGCTATGGGCGGGATTAGTAACGCTAATCGTTCTGGAACTGGTTTTAGGCATCGACAATCTGATCTTCATCGCCATCCTGGTGGAGAAGCTTCCAGGGCCGCTTCGCGACCGCGCGCGCGTGATTGGACTGCTGCTGGCGTTATTGTGCCGATTATTGCTGCTGGCATCGCTTTCCTGGCTGGTTACGCTGAAAGAACCCTGGATTACGCTTATGGGCCATCCCTTCAGTGCGCGCGATTTACTGCTGCTGACAGGCGGGATTTTCCTGCTATTTAAAGCCACCACAGAGTTGAATGAGCGTCTTGAAGGGGATGATGAGGCGTCCGGTCAACAAAAAGGCGGCGCTAAATTCTGGCCGGTGGTGGCGCAAATCGTGGTGCTGGATGCCATCTTCTCGCTGGATGCGGTGATTACTGCCGTCGGCATGGTTAATGACTTACCGGTCATGATGATTGCGGTCACCATCGCCATTCTGCTGATGCTGCTCGCCAGCAAGCCGTTAACCCGCTTCGTGAACAACCATCCGACGATTGTGATCCTCTGCTTAAGCTTTCTGCTGATGATCGGCTTCAGCCTGGTGGCAGAAGGCTTTGGCTTTGTGATCCCCAAAGGCTACCTCTATGCGGCAATCGGCTTCTCGGTGGTCATTGAGGCACTGAACCAGCTGGCGCACTTTAATCGTCGTCGGGTGCTGTCGGCCGGTCGTCCGCTACGCCAGCGCACGGCGGAAGCGGTGTTACGGCTGCTGCGCGGCGCGGCAGAACCGGCGGAACTGGATGCGAAAACTTCGTCACTGATTGCTGACAGCGATGACAGCATGCTGTTTAACCGGCAGGAACGGGTGATGATTGCCCGCGTACTGGGCATGGGTCAGCGCCACATTAACAGCATCATGACCTCTCGCCACGACGTCGAACATATCGATCTCAGTGATGATCCGGCAGAGATTATGTCGCGCCTCGACCGCAACCAGCACACGCGAATACTGATTACGGATCACTCCAGCGAACCGCTGGGCGTGGTTCACGTTATCGATCTGCTGCACCAGTCACTGCACCACAATTCCCTGGATTTACGCGCCCTGATTCGACAGCCGCTGGTCTTTCCTGAGCGGCTGACGGTGCTGCAGGCGCTTGAACAGTTTCGTCAGGCCCATACTCACTTCGCCTTTGTGGTTGATGAGTTTGGTTCGGTGGAAGGCGTGGTGACGCTGAGCGATGTAATGGAGACCATCGCCGGCAATCTGCCGAATGAGGCGGGTGAAATCGATGCTCGCTACGATATTCAGATTCAGGATGAAGGTCACTGGATTGCTAACGGTCATATGCCGCTGGAAGATCTGGCGCTCTATGTGAAATTGCCGCTCGATGAGCAGGGTGACTATCATACGCTGGCGGGATTACTGATGGATAAGCTGCAACACATCCCTCAGGAAGGCGAAGTGTTGCAACTGGGTGACTATCTGCTGCGAACGCTGCAGGTCGAAAATCATCGGGTGCAGAAAGTCGAGATCCTGCTGCAGCCCGATATCAGTTACGAGGTCTGAGTGGTTAGCTGGCAGAAGGGAATGCGCCCGCTACGGGCGCATGATTTTCTTCAGGTTCTCTTTGTTCTCGCCCTCTTTCTGGCGATCGATCCACTGATTCAGCCGTGATTTCGCCTCACTCTGCAGCCGGTTACGCAGAACGTCATCCACCGGCAGAGAGTATTGCAGGCTGTCCCAGCGACCATACATGCGCAGCGGAACCGGCTGACTGGAGAGCGCCTTCACCAGCGCATCATCGCCACGCCAGCCGCTGATTTTCAGCCCCAGGGTCATATCCAGCTGTTGCTGCACCATGTCAACTTTGCCCGCACCCTGCAGGCCCAGACTCTGGCCGTTGCCATTGATATCGCTGAAGCTGAGTACGCCCTTATTCAGCGCCACCTGTGCGCTAATCGACTCAATCCCCTCATCCACCGCCTGATCGCTGCTGACCTTATCGCTGACCCGCGCCACGGCACGCTGCACCATCTGCTGCAGATTCAGCTCTGCCAGCTTCAGGTTGCTGGCGCTGATGGTCGCCCTGCCCTGCCAGCGACGTTTGGCTGCTTCGACCGTCAGCGTATCGCCCGACAGGTCGCCATCCAGACTCAGGTTCCCCTGCACACTTTCCGGCAGTTCAAACGCTTTAAGCAGCGGCTGAATCGCAATTAAACGGAGTTGGGGTTTAAGGCTGACCCGCGTCTCTGGCTGACGGATATCGATACTGCCGGGAATGGAGAAGCTGCCATTGCCCAGCTTGCCGCTGAGCGTCTTCAGCGTCATCACTCCCTGCTGATTGCTGGCGTTCACCGAAAGACTGGTCAGAGAGAGTCCGCGCCATACCGCATTGTCAGCCTGTAACTTCAGCGCCAGATCCAGATCATTCAGCGGAGAGTCGGCGTTGCTGCGTTCCCGCGGCGCAGCTATTACCGGCGAACGGGCCACGGTGGCGTGCTGCACGCCAGGTGCGTCAGAGACGGGCGCACTGGTGAGTAAATTATCGACGTTAAGGTTGCTGGCTTTCAGATCCAGCGCCAGCTGCTGCGGCGCAATATGGCCACTGCCCTGCCCGGTCAGGGTGCTGTCATTGGCGGTGAGCTGCAGATTACTGAAGGAGAGCTGCTGGCGGTCGCCATCCCACTCGCCCTGCAGGCTCAGCGAGCCTTTGATCCCCTGTGCCGGAATATCGGCGCCGGACAAGGTGTAATCAAGCTGCTGCAACTGGCCGCTGAGGCGATGGGGATATTGCGCGGCATCCAGCTGGCCTTTGAGATTCAGTGTGGCGTTGCGCTGGTTGCGCATCAGCGTGGTGCTCAGCGACAGGGTCGCCAGCTTGTTCGCGTCCTGTTCCATATTAATGTTGAGGTCGCGAAAATTATATTCGTCGCCGCCTGGCTGCTGCCAGATCAACAGACTGTCTGCTACCCGCAGTTTAGCGATATCAAATGACCAGCCGCTGGAAGGCGAAGCCGGCTCCGCATCACGCGGACCCTGGGGCGCATTTCTGGCACGCTGCGCGCGGCTATCTGGCGTCACCCGCACTATCGCATTTTTCAGCATCACCTGGCTGACGCTGAGCTGATGGGATAACAGTGGCCAGAGATCAACATCCAGCCGCATGTTTTCCGCCGAGACCATTGGCTGGCTGGCACCCGGCGCGGTCAGGCTCATCCGGCCGGCCAGAATGCTGAGCTGAGGCCAGACGTGCCAGCGCAGATCGCTGCTGACCTCAAGGCGATAACCACTGCGTTGTTCGACCTGCTGCACCATATAGGCACGAAAGTCGTTGGGATTGACCAGCAGCACCAGCGCGCTCATTCCCGTTACGACCACCACTAACAGGATGGCCAGCGTGGTTATCACTCTTTTCATTACATCCTCAGATCAGTCTTTGTCGATACGGCTGGCATCAGCGCCCTGCTGACCGCGATATTTCGCATCTTCACGCCGGTTGTAGGGACGCGCAGCCGGGCCTGAAAGCGGTTCAAAACTCAGCGCGCCGATCAACATGCCGGGACGCAGAGCCAGCGGCAGTTTACCTGAATTGTAGAACTCCAGCACGATACGGCCCTGCCAGCCAGGATCGATGCGGTGAGCCGTAACGTGTACCATTAACCCAAGTCGCGCCAGCGATGAACGGCCATCCAGCCAGCCGACCAGATCGTCAGGCAGCGTCACGGACTCCAGCGTCACCGCCAGCGCCAGCTCTCCCGGATGAAGGAAAAAGGCTTCGCCATCAGGCAACACGATCTCATCGCTCATGACCCGATCCAGTGCCGCGCTCACTTCCTGTTTCGGGCCGCTCAGATCGATAAAGGCCGCGGTATGACCGCTGAAGGTGCGGAACTGATTACCCAGACGCACATCGACGGTCGCCCCGTTAATGCGCTCGACCGGCGGGCGTGGCTCAATGGCCAGTTTGCCATTGTCCAGCCAGGCTTCAATATCGCGATCGCATAATCTCATTGCGGTAACTCCATGGCATAAGTGTAGCAAACCGGCATGCGTGCCTGCCGCCGGTCTGCACCACGTCCGGACGGACGTGCGTTATTCAAAAAACTGGTTGATTTTCGCCTTGAGGATATCGATGGCGATACGGTTTTTTCCGCCGCGCGGCACAATGATATCGGCGTACTGTTTTGATGGCTCGATAAACTGCAGGAACATCGGACGCACGGTCTTCTGATACTGACTCATTACCGAATCCATTGAGCGGCCACGCTCATTGACGTCACGTTTCATACGACGCATCAGACAGATGTCGAGCGGCGTGTCCACGAAGATAGAGAAGTTGAGTTCCTGGCGCAGACGGGCATCGGTTAACAGCAGAATGCCTTCAAGGATAATGACCTTTTTTGCGCTCAGATGATGCGTTTGCTGGGTGCGGGTGTGCTCAACGTAGCTGTAGACCGGCAGCTCAATATCCTGACCGGCTTTGACCGCCTGCAGATGCTGCAACAGCAAATCATGATCCATCGCGCTCGGATGGTCATAATTGGTTTTAACCCTCTCTTCCATGGTGAGGTGACTTTGATCTTTGTAATAAGCATCTTCCGGGATGACCCCGATGTGCTCGCCACCTACCTGATCACGGATTTCACGATAGAGCGTGCTGGCAATTAAACTTTTACCGGATGCGGAAGCGCCGGCAATGCCTACAATCACGCACTGATGAGACTTGTCAGTCATACTTTTTTAAGACCTGATAACTGGAGCCTGCCACTGGTCACACATTACGCGGGCAGCGGACGGGCCGAAATGGAGAGGGTGTGTTCGCGCTAAGTATAGGGATTTCGGCCTTTTGATGCCAGAGAAATGGCGTCGGCGACTTTTCAGACTTTCTCCTTTGGACGCCACTCATTTCACCGATAAACTAGCGGCACACCATACTATAAAAAAAATGGCCTGCGCGGCGCGCTGTTCAGACAACGCGTGTCGCTAACGTGACGACCGAAGATGCATCAGGAGTGGTATGCACTGGAAGACTTTGACCTATTTTGGCGACAGCATGCTGTTGATTCCAACAGCCGTGATTATTGCGCTGATTTTGCCGTGGAAGAGTGATAATCGTCATACGGTCTTTTACTGGATTGTGGCATTCGGCCTGGCTGGCCTGACCGTCAGCATCTCTAAAATTCTGTTTCTGGGGTTTGGCATCGGCAGCGCCCGCTTTAATTTTACCGGTTTCAGCGGCCACAGCGCCATGTCCGCCACGCTGTGGCCGGTCATGCTATGGCTGATTTCCGGGCGCTGGTCCGCGATGTGGCGCATTGCGGCGATTGGGGTTGGCTATCTGATTCCCCTGATGGTCGGTTTCTCCCGCCTGGTCATCCACGCACACTCAAAAAGTGAGGTGGTCACCGGGCTGCTGCTGGGCTTCACGCTGAGCACGGCGTTTCTGATCTCCCAGCGTCGCACCTCGCTCAAAGGCTTCAGCTGGCCCCAGGTCGGTGCTGCGCTGTTAGTGCCGTTTGTATTGATGAGTCACGGTCGTGTCGCCACCACGCAGCAGTTCCTGGAGCGTTTCGCCGCCAGCCTTGCGGGCATGGAGAAACCCTATACCCGCGCCGATCTTTTCCGCCAGTAATCAACGTGCTGGCAATCAATCTTAGCGTGCCCGTCAATTCGCCGAATAACGGGCAATATTGATTTCACCCCTTTTTTCTTTGCCGGATGTGCTAGCATGCAGTGAGAGAATGACTGGTGCCTGATACGCCATTGTGGAGCGCTGCACCCTGCCGGAAGTCCGCATGACGATAGAGATCCTGTCCCCGCAAAATAGCACGCCAAACCGCTGGCTCTCGGCGCTGCTCCTTGGCTGCGTGGTGTTTGTCCTGACACTCTTCTGTCTGGAACTGATCGTCGTCAGCGGCAAAATCTCCCCGCTCTGGTTTCCGACTACGTTAATGACCGTCGTGGTTTTCCGCTGCCCGTCACGCCAGCTCCCGCTGCTGCTGACAGCCTGCGTGCTTGGCACCGCCGGGGCTAACGCCATCATCATCGGGCCTGCCCTCTCGAACATTAAATTCGCCCTGCTCAATCTTATCCAGGCCGGTGTGGGTGGCATGCTGCTGCGCGCCCTGCTGGATCGGCGCGCGCCGCTGGATTCACTGCATGACTGGGCACGGATGGTACTGTCGGTGGGCATCGTGACGCCGGTGCTCGGCGGCCTGCTGGCACTCTGGACGCTACAGGTCAGCGGCCACGCCTCGTTTCCCTTCTTTTATACCTGGGTGATCTCCGAAATCATCGGCATGCTGGTGTTAGGCCCGATGCTGTTACTTCTGCCGTGGCCGCTGCGTCGCACGGGGTTCAGCAATCTGCGCCTGGCCGAAGCTCTGCTGACGCTTCTTCTCACCCTCGGGGCCAGTTATCTGGCGCTGCGCTTTTTGCCGTGGCCCTTTACCTTTATCGTGGTGATCCTCTTCTGGTGCGCGGTCCGCCTGCCCAAGCTGCAGGCGTTCGTGCTGTTCTTCCTGAACGCCAGTTTTATCTCGATACTGCTCGCCTTTGATCTGGTCAGCGTGGTGAACAACAACAGCGCGCTGGGCCCGGTCTCCAGCTGGCTGCCGTTCCTGCTGGTGCTAATCCCCAGTCACATTATGTCGCTGGTGATGGATGCGTTCCGGCGCGAAAAGCTCCATATCACTGACAGTGAAACCCGCTTCCGTCACGCCATGGAGTACTCCGCCATCGGGATGGCGCTGGTGGCGCCCCACGGCAGCTGGTTGCAGGTCAACCGCTCGTTGTGCCAGATCCTGGGCTATCCGGCTGAGGAGCTGAAACGGCTGACTTTTCAGCAGATCACCCATCCCGACGATCTCAGCCTGGATTTGCAACAGGTGAGCCGACTGCTGGCGGGTGAGATTGATACCTACACCCTGGAAAAGCGTTATTTCCGCAAAGATGGTGAGATTGTCTGGGCGCGGCTGACGGTATCGCTGGTGCGCGACAGCAGCTATGCCCCGCTCTACTTTATTGCGCAGATTATCGATATCTCTGAGCTGAAGCAGAGTGAACAGGTGAATCGCCGGCTGATGGAGCGTATTACGCTGGCCAACGAAGCGGGTGGCATCGGCGTATGGGAGTGGAACCTGCTGACCGGCGAGATGTTATGGGACAAGCGCATGTACGCGCTGTTTGGTCTTGCCCCGCATGAGTCGCCCAGCTACGACCTCTGGATCCATCTGCTGCATCCCGCCGATCGCGAGTATGCCGCACTGACGGTGCAACAGGCGATTGAGCTTCGCAGCGCGTTTCACATGGAGTACCGCGTGGTCGATGACCAGGGACATCGCTGGGTGCGCACTCAGGCCAACCGGCTGCTGAGTAAAGAAGGCCGCATTGAGCGCATGCTGGGCATCTGTCAGGACATCACGCCGCTACGCAATCTTAATGAGGCGCTGTTTCAGGAGAAAGAGCGCATGGCGATCACCCTGGATTCGATCGGCGAAGCGGTCATCAGCACCGATAAAGAGATGCGCGTTGCCTTTATGAACCCGGTGGCGGAGAAAATGAGTGGCTGGTCGCAGGAGCAGGCCGCCGGTCAGCCGCTGAGTGAGCTGCTGCATATCACGCAGGGACGTAACGGCCCTGAGGTAGAGAGTTTGCTGTTATGCCAGCTGCCGCCGGAAAAAGTCACCCCCGGTCTCGCTGAAGATCTGGTGCTGCATACCCCGGACGGCGGCCATATCGATATTCACTACAGCATCACGCCGCTGCGTTCGGAAGCGGGTCTGGAACAGGGGGCGGTGATGGTCATTCAGGATGTGAGTGAGTCACGCAAACTGATGAAGCGCCTGAGCTACAGCGCGCTGCATGACACCCTGACCCGTCTGCCTAACCGCGCCAGCTTCGAACTTCAGCTTAAACGTCTGCTGTTTGATGCCGCTGAACATCAGCATCAGCATGTGCTGGTGTTTATCGACCTTGATAAGTTTAAAGCGGTCAATGACAGCGCCGGGCATGCTGCAGGCGATGCGTTACTGCGCGAACTCTCCGATCTGATGCAGCACCCTTTGCGCAGTAGCGATTTCCTTGCGCGACTGGGCGGTGATGAGTTTGCACTACTGATGCCCGATTGCGATATCGCACAGGCTCATGATGTGGTGCAGCGCATTGTCGCCGCGGTAAATGATTACCGGTTCCAGTGGCTGGGACGCCTCTATCAGGTCGGTGCCAGCGCGGGCGTGACGCAGATTTCAGCAGAAAACTGTCAGAGCAGCGACGTGCTTTCGCAGGCGGACATCGCCTGTTACAACGCCAAACGCAGCGGGCGTGGACGGCTGGTGGTCTACGAACAGCATCGCTTACCGCTGTCGGGCAACCATCAGGGCATGGATGCGGCGATGATTGATGCGCTGCAGATCGCACTGCCCGCCTGGGCCGTTGCCCCGCCAAAAACGCCGCAGGCTGCCTTTATCTGGCTGCTTGAAGTGCAGCTGTTAACCGCTGACGGGTTGCTGCTGGATGAGACACTGTTACGCAATAACCTGCCTGATGAAACGCTGCGTCGCCGGCTGGATAACAATATTCTTGAGGCTTTTTTCCGCCACGACGTGCAGCGGCTCAATAACAAAGGCATTCCGGTGATTCTGCCGCTTAATGCCCAGGTGCTGAGTGATGCCGCCTTTGTGCAGCAACTCTGTCAGCGCTTTGTCGCCGCCGGACTCTCCAGCAGCGGCTGTGGTTTTGCTTTCCCTGCCGCCAGTGTGCTGAGCCAGGGCGATCAGCTCTATGCCGCGCTGCTGCAACTGCGGCAGTGCGGCTGCCGCATCGTATTGCAGCATTTTGGCCGTAATCTGGATGCTTTCAATCTGCTGAGTGACGAGGTGGTCGATTATCTGGTGCTGGCACCTGAACTGGTTGCCAACGTTCACAATAATCTGATGGATGAGATGCTGCTGACCATCATTCAGGGCCAGGCAACACAGCGCAATATCTCGGTGCTGGCCGGTCCGGTTTCGGTACCGGCCCTGCTCAGCACCCTGGCTAACCTTGATGTTAATGGCGTCTGGGGCAGTGCCGTGGCGGAGCGCCAGCCGTTGCGTTCACTGGCTGAAGATCACATCTTCGCTATTCGTTAATTCCGGCGCTGCCCGCTTGCCACCCTGCTGAAGCTGCGCTAAAGTCGCCCCCTTTTTTCCGGCATGGGGGCGAAAATGTTCATAGGATTCGATTACGGCACGGCTAACTGCTCTATTGCAGTCAGCGAAAATGGCACGCCACGTCTGTTAACGCTGGAAAATGATCAGCGCCTGCTGCCGTCGATGATCTGTGCGCCGACCCGCGAGTCGATCAGCGAATGGCTCTATCGTCATCATCAGGTCGCGACACCTGACAGCGAAACCACGGCGCTGCTGCAGCGCGCGCTGCGATATAACCGCGAAGAAGATATCGATGTCCAGCCCAATAGCGTGCAGTTTGGCCTCACCGCGCTGCAGCATTATATGGTCGATCCCGAAGATGTCTGGTTCGTTAAATCCCCCAAATCGTTCCTCGGTGCTACTGGCCTGAAGCCACAGCAGATTGCCCTGTTTGAAGATCTGGTCTGCGCCATGATGCTGCACATCCGCAAGCAGGGTGAAAGCCAGCTTGATCAGGTTATCGATCAGGCGGTGATCGGACGCCCGGTCAACTTCCAGGGTTTAGGCAGTGAAGAGTCTAACCAGCAGGCTGAAGGTATTTTGCTGCGCGCCGCCCACCGCGCCGGTTTCCGCGACGTGGAGTTTCAGTTCGAACCGGTGGCGGCCGGACTCGATTTCGAAGCCACGCTACAGCAGGAGACGCGGGTACTGGTGGTGGATATTGGCGGTGGTACTACCGACTGCTCAATGTTGCTGATGGGGCCGAAGTGGCGTGATAAAGCTGACCGCCGTGAAAGTCTGCTGGGCCACAGCGGTTGCCGCGTCGGCGGTAACGACCTGGACATCATGCTGACGTTTAAGACCCTGATGCCGCTACTCGGTCTGGGCGGTAACACCCAGAAAGGCACCGCCCTGCCTGCGCTGCCGTGGTGGAATGCGATCGCCATCAATGATGTGCCGGCACAAAGTGACTTTTACAGTCCCGCCTGCGGAAAGTGGCTGCGGGATTTAGTGCGTGATGCGGAACAGGGTGACGTAGTGGCTCGCCTGCTGAAAGTGTGGCAGCAGAAGCTCAGTTATCGCCTGGTGCGCGCAGCGGAAGAGAGCAAGATTGCGCTGTCAGCCAGCCCGGCGCATACCGCTTCCCTGGACTTTATTGCCGCAGCATTAGAGACAGAGATTGGCGTGGATCAGCTGCAGGACGCCATCAGTCAGCCGCTGGAGAAAATTCTGGAACAGGTGCAGCTGGCATTAGCCACCAGCCAGATTAAGCCTGATGTGATTTACCTGACCGGCGGCAGTGCGCGTTCGCCGTTGCTGCGCGCGGCGCTGCAGCAGACGCTGCCGGATACACCGATTGCGGGCGGCGATGATTTCGCCTCCGTCACCGCAGGGCTGGCCCGCTGGGCGGAAGTGATGTTCCGCTAGGCTTGCACTGCAATAACAAAGACGGCACCTGAGGGTGTAATGCCAGTCAGTTAAGCGACAGGTGATAACGCAGTCTGGTGCCGGGCCCCGGCCTGCTCTGAAGCTTGAGTGCATGTTGTCAGAAAGGGCACGAGAGTGGAGGCCTGAGCGCCTCTGCTGCTGAAAGGGCTATCCGCAGCGCTGAGGCGTGACGCCGGGCCAGAAGTCCACGCCGGGAAGCGTGGAGAGTTCGGGGCCGGCCAGGGAGGGCCGATCCCCGAACGGTTCGTCGGCACGACGTCAAAGCCGAAGGTACCGCGTGAGCGGCGCGAGGACGGCCCGGCAGGAGAAGAGGTGCGCAGGCCCGCACTGCGGCTCGCCCGCACGGAAG